>CAZJTM010000059.1:0-28980 GCA_964548925.1 uncultured Verrucomicrobiota bacterium
CGTTCTTACCACGCCCTCCATCCGCAGAACAGAGGGTCGCCCCAACACCGCTTACTTTACGCCGGACATTGCCGCAGGTGTTCGAGGAGTTGGCCGAAGTCGCACGTGGCCACGGCGCAGTATTTGTCCGCCGCGCCGTAATAGACGAACAGCGTGCCGCCGATGACGACTGTGCCGCACGGGAAACAGCAGCCGCGATAGAAGCCCTTGAGCTCGTAGTCCGCCTCTGGTTGCATCAGCCAGTCGGGCGTGCGATGCCGCACGAGGCCCGGATCATCGAGGTCCAGCAGCAACCCACCAAGGCGGTAGTGTTTGTCCGCGCCGACCGCGTGGTAGAGCGTGAACCAGCCATGCGGCGTTTTGATGGGCGGCGTGTTGACGCCGAGCTTGAAGACTTCCCACGGGTAACGCTGTTTGATCAGCAGCCGGCTCGGCGCGGCGGGCAGGCCCAGGAGATCGTCTGCGCACTTGATCCAGGCGCAGGCCTGTTCCGTGCCGTAGCGCGTACCGACCCATTCCAGCGGGCGATGCATCAGCCAGAATTTCCCGCCGATCTTTTCCGGGAACAGGATCGCGTCGCGGTCGTCCAGCAGCGGATCGGTGATCCAGCCGGCGCGAATCCACGACTTGAAATCGCGCGTCATGGCCAGCGCGGTGAGCGTGGCGTTGGTCCGGAGGTAATGCGGGAACTCGGGCGGGCACTCCGGCTTCACGAACCGCTGGCGCACCTCGGGAATCCAGAATTGCCCGAACGGAAAATGCCGACAGGCGTAGGTGACGTAGAACCAGTCGCCCATCTTCGTGATGCGCGGGTCCTGGATCGTCGCGCCGTCGTAGCCCTCGACGCTCGGGCTGAGCGCGGGCTGATCGCTCACGCGCTCGAAATGGAAGCCGTCCCGGCTCTTCGCGAGGCCGAACCAGCATTTGTATTCCGGGCCGGACTCGGCAGTGCGATAGAGGAGCAACACCTCTTTCGCGGCTTCGTCATACCACGCGGCGGGATTGAACACCGCCAAGTTTTCCCACGGATGTTCGGGATGCGGCGACAGGATGGGGTTGCCGGCAAAACGATTGAGTTTCATGGTCAGAGTTGACGAGCGACACGTTACGGTGCTGCCCAAGGCTTTGAGCTCACAGCGGAGCAAACGCGCACGGGCATTGTTATGGTTGAAACCGCGCAGGGGGTCAAGGCGGACTCCGGGGAACGAATTGCTGCCAGAAAGGTTGTTGGCAAGAAGATGCGGACAGAAGGGAATCGCCCATCGTCGTTTCTCACCTTCCTGTTGAGAACTGACTGAGGGGTGCGGCACGGTGTAAACAGGGGCTTCAAACGCCTGGCTACAGCCGTTCAATGTATCCGCCGAAGGCTTGGTGGATTTCGTGGGCATCGAGTTGACTGGCCACAACAACTGGCAGGATGGCGGGCGGACACCGTGCCCACCAACGCCTTGTCGAGTTTGGCTCTGCTCACGCCCAAGAACACTCCGACCAGTGTGGCGGTGTCGTGGCAGAGCGTGCCCACGCGAAGCTACATCCTGGAGCGCGGCACGAACTTGGCTGGCGTTCCCGCATGCTCGCCCCTCGCCACAAACCTTCCCGGCCAGTTCGGCACAACGACATTCACCGATATTCGCGCCACCAAAGGAGTCCGACCTTTGCCGAGCGGATGAGGAGCGCTCCGATTGGGAATGGGGTCTGGACACACCACGGAGCGGGGCGTATTGTCTCAGTGGCTTCGGACATTCGGTGGGAGCTGGATTTGACTCCGAGGCCATTCAAGATCGAGAGGTCCAATATGAAATCGAAGACGATTGGGATCGTTGCCGTTCTGCTGGCGTCGGCGGGATTGCTGGCGGGATATGCACGGTTGGAGCGTTCGCACCTGACGACCATCACTTCCGGCGGTGTCTGTTTCTCATTGGGTGGCGGGTGGCAACCCGACGTCCGCACTGCGGGCCGTGAGTTGTACCCGACCCGGTTCATCAGCCAAGCCGGTGTGGTGCGCGTCATTCTGCTTCCCCCCGAGTTGGGTGATTTGAGAACGGCAGCAGCGGGCCTGCTGAAGACGTTCGAGACCGATCCGCAAACGGTCAAGGGCTCATTCTCCCAGGAAACCTTCGTGACCGACCGAGCTTTGAGCGGCATCCACGCGTGCTACCGTCAGGAAGCGCAACAGGACGGACGCAAGATCGAACTGGAACGCCACCATTACTTCGTGCGGAATCATTCCGGTCGCTTTGTGGCCATCAATTACCAAGCCGGGCGGCATGGAGATCCGGCTGCCATTGACCGAATGATCCGCAACACGCTGCGCCTGCAGTAAGTCGGTCGGGGCGCGTTGGCGGTCGGACTCACTTCCGGCATGAAGCCGGTGACCGGGTCCGCCGTGCCGCCGCCAACACCTCGCGTGGACTGAGGGCCAAGCCTCAGGCGGGAATGGTCACCCGGACTTTGTAGGTTCTACCGGGTTCGATGTCTCCGATTCGATTGTCTGGCAAGGTCCGACCATCCACGGTCACAATCTGGTCGGGAGCACCTGTCTCGCGGCACATCGTGATCTCGAAAACGGCGCCACGAAAACGGCGGATCACGCGCGCCTGGTTCCACTGGCTGGGCAGTTGAGGTTGGATGACGAGTCCCCGGCGGTCGCCCTTCACGCCGAACAAACCTTCGATCAGGCAGCGATACAGCCAAGAAACAGTACCGGTGTTGAACAGGAGGCTGGATTGACCGGCGGCCTGGGGGAATTGGTGATACGCGCCGCGATAGTAGTTCGGGATGAAGACCGGGAGCTGTCCCCGCTGCCGGTAGTCGGCCAGGTCCGGCCCGGGGATGAGTTGGCGCATCAGGCGAAACGCGCGATCCCGCTCTCCGACGGTGTAGAGGCTGAAGATGTAGAACACCGCGTCGTGGTTGTACACCGAGCCATTCTCCGCCGAGCCGGGAAACTTCTGGGTGACGCGTCCGACATCGTCCCGCATGGCGGTGAACGCCGGCCCCAAAGTCATCACGCCGTACGGCGTCTCCAAGTGCTCGGCTACCGACCGAATCAGAAGCTGGCGTTGTTCCTCGTTGGCGGCCCCGCTGAGCATGGACCAGCCTTGCACGTTGAGGAAGATGCGGCCCTCCGGGTCCTTACTGACGCCGAAGACAACGCCGTCGTCCGTGATGCCGCGGCCAAACCAGCGCCCGTCCCAGAGGTGGGTGTTGACGGCGTGGTTAATGGCATTGGCGCCGGCTCGGAATTCACCTGCCAACGTGCTGTCTCCTTGCGCCACGCAGATTTCCGCCCAGAGATTCAGCGCGTAAGCCGTGGCCACAGACAGCCAGCCCGACACGCCCCTGCCCTTGTAGCCGACCATGTTCATGGGATCGCACCAATCGCCCTGCGCGATGTAGCTCAACCCGCGCTCGTCGCGCGCCCCCAGCAGCCACCTCATGGCGCGGGTGATCCGCCCGAACACGCTCAGGCGGTGGCCCTCGTGGTCGGCAACTGACTCGCTGAGGATGGCATAGTCGTTGGTTTCATCGAGGTAAGCCTTGAGGCAAACCGGCAACCAGACGCAGTGATCCGTATGCGGCACTTGGTTGATGTATTTCAGTTCGGCCCCTTCGATCAGAAGAATGCCATCGGGCATCGCGCCACTGGGCTCCTGCTGGCTTAAAGCGTGAAGGAAGGCGGCGCGGGCAACCTCGGGCTTCAGGTAGCTCATGCCCATGTTGTCCTGAAGATAATTGCGCGTCTGCGGATCGGTGGTGAGGCGGTTGACATCACCATGATAGAAGATCTGGCGCGGGAGCCAGTGGTTCACGAAGTTGTCGAGTCCGGCGTCGGGCGTTTCGATCTTCAGGCAGCCTTGCCCTTGCGCGACGTAGGCCGCGTAATCCGCCGCGGCCCGGGTGAACCCCTCGCCGTGCAGGTACTTCTTCCGCAGGGCCAGAATCTCCGCATCGTCAAACGCCGGCCCGAAAAGGAAGCGGAAGTCCCGGCCGGATCCGGGCGCCAACTCCAGGCGGTACTGCAGAATCGCCGCCGGCGTTTCGTACAGGGCCTCACCTCGGGCGAGTTCCGCCTGCCGCACTCCGGTCGGGTAATGCAGCCCGCCCTCGCCCTCGAAGGCTTGCTGTCTGGCTTCCCAGGAAACCGGCGGCGGGTCCGCCAGGAAAAACGTCTTGTCCTTGAAATGCCGGTTCTTGAAATAGTCGGCAACCTTTTGATACGGGGTCACACAAGTCGCAACAATCCCGCCGAGGTCTGGCCGGTATTGAGCCGACTGGTTCATCCAACTCATGTAGCCAATGGGGAAATAGGGGTAGAGGCTGAGATTCCGTGACCGACCCGAGACATTCCGAACCTCCAAGCTCCAGAGCTCCACCACGTCCTCAGCCGAAAGGCAAAGCATGAGATTCAATACGAGGCCATCCTTCTCGACGCTCCACCGGAGGTCGCTCTTGCCCACGGAAAACGTGAAGCGATCCGGCGTTGCCCGCACCGGCTCATGGGGCGCGGAAAACAGCGCGCCGGTTTCCGCATCTTTGACATAGAAGAAGCGGCCGGGGTGATGCGCGTAATAGGGCTGCTCCGGTTGCATGAATGTTCGCGCCTCGAGGTTGGGCGCGTGGGCGTACTTGGCCGGCTCCGGTTGCATGAACTGCGCGACAGCATAACCGCGGCAGGTGACCTGGATCATCATCCTACGATTCCACAGGAAGCCCGCCGCGCGCGGGAGGTCGAAAGGATTGTCGAGCTCGTAACGCTCGCCGTTGTCAGTGGGGCGCAACATGGTATCAGTCAATCGTCGGCGGTTCGCTGAATAGCCGCAAGCGATTCCGCAGGACTCAACTCCCGCCGGCGGTGATGTCGCCCTTGCGCGCCGCCAGTTCAACCTGAATTTGCTTCAGCGTTCGGTTGTCCAGCGTGTAAAACACCATCACCACCACCGCCAGAAACGCGAAGACCGCCGGGATGAACGAGATCAACAACACGATGCCGGTCTGCGACTCCGGGGTTTGTGTGGCGTTGGCGACATAGCCGAGAGAGGTGAACACCCACCCCATCACCACGGCGGCCAGGGCGGTGCCGAGTTTCTGCGAGAACGTGGCGGCGGCAAAGGTCATTGCGGTCGCGCGCCGCCCCGTGCGCCATTCGTTGTAATCTGCCGTGTCCGCATACATGGCAAAGGCGAGCGGGGACTTTGGCCCAAGCGCGAGCCCGATGGCGACTTGGAGCACGAACATCCAGGCGATTTGATCCTTGGGAATGAAATAGAACGCGATGGACAGGACGCCGGTGACGCTCATCAGGAGCATCAGCAGCTTCCGCTTCTCCAGGTAGCGTGTGAGGAGGGGCGTGATCGAAGCGCCCAACGCGGCGGCGGCCATGTAGGCCGGCACGAACGCCGCCATGAGTTCGGGCCGGCCCACGTAGTACTTGAAGTAGTAGGCGGCGGTGGCTGTGCGCAGCGTGATCGTGATCATGATGATCAACGCGAGGAAGAAAAGCACCATCCACGGCCCGTTCCGCGTCAGGTCCGCCACATCCTGCCGCACGTTGCTTTTCTGGGAAGGCAGCGGGGTGATGCGCTCGCGGGTGTTGAGAAACGTGATGACAAAAAGCCCGGACGCGGCCACTCCCCAAAACGCCATGGTCAACTGCCAGCCCAGCCGCTCGTTCCCGTGGCCCAGCCACTTCACGAGGAAGGGCGTCGCCGCCGTTACCAGCGTGCTGCCGCCAAAGGCGAAGATGAACCGCAGCCCGTTGACGGTGGTCCGCTCCTGCGGATCGCTCGAGATGACGCCTGAGAGCGCGTTGTAGGGAATGTTGATGGCGGTGTAACAGACCATCATGAAGAGATAAGTGGTGTAAGCGTAAAGGAGCTTGCCGTCTTGATCCAAGTTGGGTGTGGTGTATGTGAGCACCCCCGCGGCGGCCAGCGGCAGGGCCATCCATATCAAGTAAGGGCGGAACTTGCCGAAGCGCGTCCGGGTCCGATCCGCCAGCGCGCCGACCACCGGATCCGTGAACGCGTTGACGAGCTTGATGGCAAACAGCATCGAGCCGGCGGCGGCGGCGGAGATTCCGAAGACGTCCGTGTAGAAAATCATCAGGAACGTGGCGATGTTGGTCCAATAGAAGTTGAACCCCATGTCGGCGGCGCCGTAACTGATCTTCTCCCGCCAGGATAACCCTGACGTGGCCAGGCTGGGTTGGTGGTTGGCTGTCAACGCTGCCTTGGGAACTAGCAGGAAAAACCCGCGGCGGCCAGATCATTTGTGTGGGCAGAGACGCCCAAGGGCGCATCCCAGTCTCCCGCAACGCCCACCCCGCCTACTCGCAGCCCGGAGGGTTGCCACGTGAATGGCCGCAGGCGAGAACCCACGGTTCGCGGACACGTCAGCATCCGGCCCAACAAGAGCCGCACTGGGCTAACCAGAACCCCGCACGGCCCGATCAGAGCTGCCGTCCATTTGGTGGCGTCGCGCCGAAATACTTCCTCACGATCCACTCGGGTTGCCATTCATCGGGAACGCGCTCGCGCCCGGTCAAATCCACCTTCGTCGGCGGGGTGTCTTGCGTTGGCAGGGGTAGCGTGTCGCCGACTTCCGCCTGCCATTCCTTCATCAACTTCTGCAGGCGCGTGACATGAGCGGCGTGCTCCGGGCGGTCAATGAGGTTGGTGGTTTCGTGGGGATCGGTTTGCAGGTCGAACAATTGCAGGTGGCCAATCTTCGGGTAGGCGATGAGCTTCCAGCGTTCATCCCGGACGGCGCGTTGGATTTGCATGAAGGGCAGGAACACCGAATCGCGAATGCCCGCCTTCCGGCCTTCCCAGAGAGGTCGCAGGCTTTCGCCCGCCAAGTCCGGCGGTGGGGTGACGCCAGCTACGTCGCACAGGGTGGGAAACACGTCCAGCAAATAAGTGAACGCCGTGGTGGACCTGCCGGCCGGAATGCCCTTGCCTACAAAAACCAGCGGCACGCGCATGCTGTGCTCGAAGACATTTTGCTTCCCGAGCAGCCCGTGACTGCCCAACGCCAGCCCGTTGTCGGCGGCAAAGATGATGAGCGTGTTGTCCGCGCGACCCGACTCCTTCAGCGCCGCGAGGATGCGCCCGATCTGCTCGTCCATGTGCGTGATCAGACCGTAGTACTCGGCGAGTTGATCCCGAATCACTTTCTCCGTGCGCGGCCAGGCGGCGAGATTCTCATCGCGGCCGCCCTGCATCATGCCGTTGTCGAAGGGGAGTTGCGGCAGGAAGTTCGGCGGCAGCGGTGGCAGGCTGCGGTAGTAAGGCTCGCGAAAACTCAGCGGCGGCTGCCGGGGATCGTGCGGCGCGGTGAACGCCACGTAGGCGAAGAACGGTTTTCGGCCATCGTGCGACTTGAGGAACTCGATGGCGGAATCGGCGAACAATTCGCTGGAGAATTTCTCGCCGATGCGCTCGGCGGTGAGCTTGCCATCCGGGCCCAGCTCGCGCACGGGGACCTTGGTGTGATCGGACATGCCGCCGAACATGACGGTCTTGCCGCGTTGGAACGCGCGCAGCCACGAGGGCTGGCCGTTGTGCCATTTGCCCGTGCCGAAGGTCACGTAGCCGTGCTCGCCCAGCAGCTCGGGCAGGAGCTTGACGTCCTTGAGGGTGGCCGTGTCCACATGAAACCACGTTTTGCCGCTCATCAGCATGGCGCGGCTGGGCACGCACACCGCTCCGCTGTTCCCGCCGAAGATGTAGTTGCCGCGGAAGCTGAAACCCTCCCCGACCAACCGGTCGAGGTTCGGCGTTCGGATGTGCGGATTGCCGTGCGCGGCGAGGGTGTCCGCTCGCATGTCGTCGGCGAAGAGAAAGAGAATGTTCGGCCGAGCGGCGGCCTGAATCCCCTGACTGCCCAACAGCAGCACGGAGAGAAACGCCAAGCCGCCGCGGACGAGTCCTTTCGCGGGCGGTTTCATGTTGAAATTGGCCAACGCGGGCGAGGTCCGCGCGGGGTTAGTGGTACTCCTGCAACGTCTGCACCGCGTAGCCGCGTTTCTGGAGCGCGGCAATGCCCAAGAGCGCGGCTTTCGCGCTACTGAGCGTGGTCATGATCGGCACGCCGGAATAAACGGCGGTCGTGCGAATCTTGGTCTGGTCGGCGCGCGGCGTCGGCCCGGCCGGCGTGTTGATGACAAGCTGCAGTTCGCGGTTCTTCAGCAGGTCCAGCGCGTTGGGCCGGCCTTCGTTGAGCTTGAAAATCTTCTGCACCTTCAGGCCGACGGCTTCCAGCACCTGCGCCGTGCGGCCCGTGGACACGATCTCAAACCCCAGGTCTGCAAACCGCTTCGCAATCGCCGGAATCTGTGGCTTGTCCTTGTCGCTAACGCTGATGAAAACCTTGCCTTTCAGGGGTAGCGGCGCGCCCGCGGCCATCTGCGACTTCGCGTAGGCGATGCCCAGATTGGCGTCGAGGCCCATAACCTCGCCGGTGCTACGCATTTCGGGCGAGAGCAGGATGTCCTGGCCGTGGAAGCGATTGAAGGGAAAGACTGATTCCTTCACCGCCCAATACTTCGGCCAGATTTCCTCCGTGAAACCGAGGTCCTTGAGCGTCTTGCCGGCCATGACTTTCGCCGCGAGTTTCGCCAGCGGCACGCCAATGGCCTTGCTCACAAACGGCACGGTGCGCGACGCGCGCGGGTTGACTTCCAGCACATACACCACGTCGTCCTTCACCGCGTATTGCACGTTCATCAGGCCGATGACCTTCAGCTCGCGCGCCATCGCGTGCGTGTATTCGCGGATGGTTTGAATCGTATGGTAGGAAAGCGTGTGCGGCGGCAGCACCATGGCGGCGTCGCCCGAGTGAACGCCCGCGAACTCGATGTGCTCCAGCATCCCACCGACGACGATCGTGCCCTGATTCGGATCGCTGAATTGTCCGACGTCGGCGATGCAATCCACATCCACCTCGGTCGCGTCCTCCAAGAACTTGTCCACGAGCACGGGGCGCTCGGGTGAGGCCTCCACGGCGAAGCGCATGTAATGCTGGAGTTCGGCGTCAGAGAAGACGATCTGCATCGCGCGCCCGCCGAGAACGAAACTCGGGCGGACGAGGATCGGATACCCCAGCGTTTTGGCGACCTCGAGCGCCTCCAACTCGTTTGTGGCAATGCCGTTCGGCGGCTGCGGGATGCCCAGCTTGTGCAGCATCGCCGCGAACAGCTTGCGGTCCTCGGCAATCTCAATCTCCTGCGGCGAGGTGCCAATGATGTTCACGCCGTTCTTCTGGAGGCCGAGGGCAAGGTTTAGCGGCGTCTGCCCGCCGAACTGGGCAATCGCCCCCCAGCACTTTTCCCGCTCGTAGATGTGGAGCACGTCTTCGAGCGTGAGCGGCTCAAAAAACAACCGGTCACTCGTGTCGTAATCCGTCGAGACCGTCTCCGGATTCGAGTTGACCATGATGGTCTCGAAGCCGTCCTCCTTCAGCGCGAACGCGGCGTGGACGCAGCAATAATCGAATTCGATCCCCTGTCCGATGCGGTTCGGCCCGCCACCGAGGATCATGACCTTTTTGCGGTCGGAGGGTTTCACCTCGTCGTCGCCGCGGTCGTAGGTCGAGTAGTAATAGGGCGTGTAAGCCTCGAACTCAGCGGCGCAGGTGTCCACCAGGCGGTAGCTGGGCACGAGGCCGAGTTGTTTGCGGGCGGCGCGGACGGCGTCCTCAGATTGGCCGGTCAAATGAGCGATCTGCCGATCGGAAAACCCGAGCGACTTGGCTTTGGCGAACAGTTCGGCGTTCAAGGTCTGCAATGCGCCGCGCAGGTTGCCAACAGCGCGCCGAGGTGTCGAGGCGGAACTCGTTCAATGCCAAGCGCGGGAGGTAAGACAGCTTTGCCCGGCTGGACGAACACAGAGCAACCTCGCGCTGGTTGAGGGGCTGGACGCCGCAATCGGCGCCAGGTCCTGAGCGCAGCCTCGGAAGACTCAGATGTGGACCTCAATCTCGCGCCTGGCCCGCGTCTGTTTCCGCATGACCTTTACGTTGGCGTCTTCCTGCACGACGAGCGAGTGCGGCGGGACGCTGGTCGTGAGGAACACGTTCGCGCCGATGGTGCTGCCCTCGCCCACCACCGTGTCGCCGCCCATGATCGTGGCGCCGGCGTAGATCGTGACGTGGTCCTCGATGGTGGGATGCCGCTTCTGGCCGCGCAGGGCCTGGCCCGCCGCCAGCGATTTCGCCACGAGCCCCACGCCTTGATACATCTTCACGTGATCGCCGATGATGGTGGTCTCGCCCACTACCGTACCGGTGCAATGGTCCACAAAAAAGTGCGTGCCGATCTGGGCGCCGGGATGCAAATCCATGCCGCTGCGTTCGTGCGCCCACTCGGTCATGATGCGCGGGATGAGCGGGACCTTGTTGAGATAAAGCTCGTGGGCCAGGCGTTGAACCGCGAGCGTCTCGACGAACGGATAGGCCACGATGACTTCCTCGGTGCTCAACGCCGCCGGGTCGCCGTTGTAGGCGGCTTGAATGTCCGCTTGGAGCAACGCCCGCAGCCGCGGCAAGCTCTCAAGGAGTTGCAGCGTGAGGTTCTGCGCGACCGACCGGAGGTTTTTGCTCGGGTATTCAGGCGGTGGATTGTAGGCAAGGCTCTTGTGGATTTCGTTCTTCAAGTTGGCCAGCACCGAACAGAGCAACGCGCCGGTTTCTGACTTGATCTCGGAGGAGTGAATCGGCTTTTCGTCGAAGAAGCCAGGAAACAGCAGCCGCAGCAAGTCGCGGGTGAGGGCGGCGACGGCACGCTTTGACGGCAGATTCTTGCCGTCGAGATGATTGATGCCGCCCACCTCCTGATAGGAGGCGAGAAGTTTGTCGGTCAATTGGGCGACGGTGTTTTCCACGGTCGGAGTATTTCGCAGCCCCCGGGCGAAAGCAAGCGTGGCGGCTGGTGGCGGGGGTGAATCGTCAAGCTGTTGAATCGTGGAACCGATGAATCGGCGTCGGCCTCCGGCATCTGGTAATGACCACTGGTTCCATGATTCAACGATTCACGCTTCACGTCTCGCGATTCACCCATTCCCTCACCGCGCTCCAGTCCCCGGGCGTTTCCAGCGGTTATGCACCCAGAACCAATTGGCCGGATCACGGCGGATGGCGGTTTCAAAGGCGCGGTTCACGTCGCGCATGATCTCAATGGCGGCGCGGGGCCGACCGTCTTCGCGCAAGTGGATTTCGTCGCCGATCTCGATCCGCCAGCGAGCCAGGCTCACACGGTAACAGATGGCGGTGTGCAACGGGCAGCGGTAGCGCAACGCGAACACCGCGGGTGCGGAGGAGGTCAAGCAGTCGTGGCCAAAGAACGGCAGGCGCACACCACCGCTGGCGGCCCGTTGATCGGCCAGCAGGCCCAGCAACAGGCCGGGATGAGTCATCGCGGCCTTGAGCGCGGCGGCCTCGGTGCGGCGCTCGAAGTAGCGACAACCCGAGCGCGCGCGGAGCGTCTGGAGCAGCCGGTCCAGCGCCGGCTGACGCAACCCGCGGTAGGTAGTGGCACACTGGAACCCGGGCACGAACTGCCCGAATCGCGCGTACAACTCGAAGTTACCGAAGTGCCCGATGGCAACAACCCGGCTTTGGGTTCCCTGATTCGCCGCTCCCGGAAGGAACTTGTGGACGCCTTCCAAATCGAAATGCGGACGCAGTTGCTCCGGGGGCATCGCCGCCGTCTTGACCGCACTGGCGAAGTTCTCGCCGATGCGCCGGAAATTCTCCTTCGCCAACGCCCGAATTTCGGCGGGGGATTTCTCTTTGCCGAAGCACAGGGTCAGATTGTTGATGGCCACCCGGCGATGTCGTGCGTCGAGCCAGAAAGCCACGGCCCCGCCTGCCCGCCCGATTCGGGCCACGGCCGGCAGGGGCAGGGCCTGCAGGCCGGCGACCAGCGCGCGCGCAACGGCGTAGAGCAGCATCTCCATCGTCAGAGGAAACAAATCTTGCGCACGCAATCCCGGAAGTCGTCGGCGCCACCGATGATCTTGATCTCGACGCGCATGAAGTAGATGGGCAGGTCTCGGCGATCGAGTTTGGGGATGCGGACGGCGTCCTTCTGGGTGGTGATGATGGCCTCCGCCTGCCGCTTCTTGCTGCGGTTCACGGCGTTGAGCACCTCTTGCAGCGTAAAACGGTGGTGGTCGGCGAAGCGTTTGGAATACACCAGCTCGGCGCCGAGGGCCACGAGACTCTCCTCGAAACTCTCCGGCTGTGCGATGCCGCTCAGCGAGGACACCTTGCGGCCCTTGAGCAGCGACAAATCCTGCCGCTGCCCCGTGAATACGTCCTCGAGATACATCGGGTGATGCACACACTCGATGATGGGGGCGCGCGGGTTCAACTGCGTGAGGCGCTTGCGCAACTCCGCCGTGTTGCCATCGCTCTTGGTGATGAAGATGGTGCTGGCCCGGGCCACGTGGGAGGGCGGCTCGCGCAGGGTGCCGCGCGGCAGCATGTGCTCGTTGTGGCCAAAGGGCTGTTGGCAGTCAATCAGGACGACATCGTGCCGGCGTCCGCGCAGCTTCCAGTACTGAAAGCCGTCGTCCAAAAGCAGCGTGTCGCACCCGAACTTTTCAATGGCGTAACGCCCGCTCTTCACGCGGTCCTTGTCCACCAGCACGACCACGTCTTTGAGGTTCGACGCCAGCATGTAAGGCTCGTCGCCCGCCATGTCCGAATCCAGCAGGAGCGACTTGCCGTCGGAAACGACGCGGGGCGGCGTGGTGTCCTCGCGGAGCAGGACCTTGTTCCAGAGGCGGAGCGGCAAGGGCGTGGGGCGGGAGCGGTAGCCGCGGGAGAGAATCGCCACCGTGCGGCCCTGGTCACGCAACTCCCGGGCGAACCGCTCGACCACCGGCGTCTTGCCGGTGCCGCCCACTGTCAGATTGCCCACGGCGATCACTTGCACGCCCAGCGTCGAATCGCGGAGAATCCGGGCGTTGTAGAGGAAGCGGCGGGCCTTCACCGCCACCGCGAAGACCTTGGAGCAGCCGAAGAGGAAACCGCGCATCAGGTTTGCGCGGGTGTCGCGTCGTTGCTCGAAGATGACTTCGAGGACGAACGTTTCCAGGGTTTCCGTCCAATCCCGCAGTCTTTGCCGCATCGGGTCGTAGTGTGCCAAGCGGCTGGGCGCCGGGCAAGCGGCTTGGAGGATGCCGGACTTCTTTGGGCAGCTTCGACAAGCCCTTCCCAACTTGGCGTGTCTCTGTTCGCACTTCGCAAAGCGCGTTCCGCGCCTCACCCCGTTCGGAGATACCGAGTGAGATTTCCACAAGAACAGAAGCTCGCGCATTGAACCCATGAGAACTGCTGGCCCGCTGCGGAGACGCCGCCACGCGAGCGCGGTTCCGGCAGAGCCCCGCCCACTTGAAAACCGCGCCTGGCAGAACCACACCGGGCACAATCAGCCCCAAGAATTCAAAGCGTTCAGGGATTTGACCGAAGGCGTCCTTGGACGCTTCGAATCCTTGGGAAGGCATCCGGAGTCCATCCTAGGAAAGGACTCGGCCGATTCCGCCACGCCAGCCGTAGCCAAGGTTGCTTTCGCGCGCGCAAACGGTAAGTTGGCGGCGTGAAAACCGGGCACTCCATCGTGGCACATTGGGCGGGCGGCTTTGACGAATCAGGCTTGTCGCAGTGGGCGGCGGATTTGCGTCGCCAACTGGATGCCCCCGTGTCGCTCGGGCTGCTGTTTGCCACCCCCAAGTTTTTCCCGCATGCCGAAGCGCTTCTGGAGGTCCTCCGGGTGCATGGCAGGATTCCGCTGCTGACCGGGTGTTCCAGCACGTCGCTGGTCGTCGGCGGGCAGGAAGTCGAGGACGACGCCGGGTTGACGCTCGGCCTTTACTCGCTGCCGGGGGCGGAACTCGAGGCGACGCATTTCACCCAGCGCCAACTGGCGGAGGCGAACGGTCCGGCCTACTGGCATCATGAGGCGGGCGTGGAGCCGGACCGCAGCAACGGCTGGCTGGCGTTTCTCGATCCGTTCAACCTGGATTCCGAAGGCTGGCTGCAATCGTGGAACGAGGCTTACGCTCCCTTGCCGGTGGTGGGCGGACTGGCCAGCGGGGATCTCAGGGCACAGCGGACGCAGGTCTATCTCAACGGCGAGGTGTTCGAGGAGGGGGGCGTCGCCCTGTCCGTGGGGGGCGCGGTCAAGATCGTCGGTGTGATCTCGCAAGGCTGCACGCCGATTGGGGAAACCTGGACGTTGACGCGCGTGGAGCAGAACCTCATTCAGCAGATTGCCAACCGTCCCGCCTACCAGGTGCTGGCCGACACCGTGGAAGGGCTGACGCCGGAGGAACAAAAGCGCGCCCGGGGTAACCTGTTCATCGGACTGGCCATCAGTGAATACCGCGAGGAGTTCCATCGCGGCGACTTTCTCGTGCGCAATCTCCTGGGTGCCGACCCGCGCTCCGGCGTGCTGGCGGTGGGTGCGCTGCCGCGTCCGGGGCAGACGATTCAGTTTCAGCGCCGCGACGCCGCCGCCGCGCGGGAAGACATGGAAGCCCTGCTCGCCCGGGTGCAGGCCGAACTGGCCGGGGCGACCATTTACGGCGGCTGCCTCTGCACCTGCAACGGCCGGGGCAGGCATCTCTTTGGCAAGCCCAACCACGACGCGCAGATGGTGCAGCAGCATCTCGGGCCGCTCGGGCTGACCGGTTTTTTCTGCAATGGCGAAATCGGCCCCGTGGGCGAGAAGAACTTTCTGCATGGCTACACCGCGTCGCTGGCGCTGTTTGTGAAGAAATGACCGCTGCTGGGTAATTGCGCCCAAAGCCAGTTCGCCCTTTGTCCCCGCAAGCCGTCGGGAGCCGGCCTCGGTCGTCGCACTGAAGTGAGAACTCAGTTCAGGGACGGATTGTCCGGGATGCCGGCGAGCAACTGGTTTTGCCAGCCCTTCTGCCGCATCAGCCGGGCCCAAAGTCCTTGCAAGTCGGTCGAGAAAACCAACTCCGGGGAGGCGGGGTGGGTCAACCAAGCCTGGCGCTTCATCTCCTCTTCAAGCTGTCCGGGCGACCAACCCGAGTAGCCGGCGAAAAGCTTCACCTGTTTGCCCGTCGAGAACGATTCGCCGAGGTCCACCAATTCGTCCAGCGAGTGCCCGACGCTCAGGTTGGCCAGGACGTTTCCATCGGGCAGGAACGTGTCGCTGTGCAGGAAGCTCATGGCCGTCGGCTGCACGGGCCCGCCCAGAAACAGGGGCAGCTCCTTGAGCTCGTCCGGCAGGTCCGCCACGAGCGCGTCACCGACCTTGTTCCCGGTGGGCCGGTTCAGAACAAGGCCGAACGCGCCCTCGGCGTCATGCTGGCAGATCAGGATGACCGTGCGGGCGAAGAACGAGCCCGTCAACTGCCCGCTGTCCAGCAACAACTGACCTTTGAGATATTTGTTCGCCGGCATTTGTTCGCGTGGCCAATGTCGCGCAACCTTGCCGCGCTGGCAATCCCGATTACATTGCCGCCATGACAAACAACGCTTTGATGGTCGCAGGGTTGGCGGGATTGCTGATGGTCGCCGGCTGCAAGTCCTCCTCCGGCAGCCGTGAATTCGTCCCGGGCAAGGGTTGGAAACCGCTGCGCTCGGAAATGCCGCGGGTGAACGATGCGAAACGTCCCGCAAGTCTCGAGGCAAGACTCCCGAAGGCGGGCACGGACGCGGGCAACGAAGGAGCGTAAAGCGCGGACCTCCGGTCGGGGGGTGACTCTTCCCGAAAAAGTGCTCGACTGTCAGGCCGGCTTCCCGAAAGCATGGGGCATGCAGCGAATCCTCGCCTCCTTGTTTGCTCTTGCCGCCCTGTCGTTGATCGCGGCACCCAAACCGCCACCGAACCTCGTCATCATTTTCTGCGACGACCTCGGTTACGCCGATGTCGGCTGCTTCGGTGCGAAGGGCTGGAAGACGCCGAACATTGACCGGCTGGCGCGCGAAGGGATCCGCTTCACCCACTTCTATGTCGCTCAACCGGTGTGCTCCGCGTCGCGCGCGGCGCTGTTGACCGGCTGTTACCCGAGCCGCGTCGGCATCCAAGGCGCGCTCAACACGACCGCAAAGATTGGCCTCAACCCGAACGAAACTACACTGGCGGAGATTGCCCAGCAGCGCGGCTACGCCACGGCGATGTTCGGCAAGTGGCATCTCGGCCATGAGCCGGAGTTCCTGCCAGTGCGCCACGGCTTCGACGAGTACTTCGGCCTGCCTTACTCGAACGATATGTGGCCGTGGCATCCGGACGTGGTCAACCGCCCGCTGGCGGAACGCCAGCGCCTGCCCGGCTACCCCGACCTGCCCATGATCGAGGGTGACAAGGTGGTGATCCCGTGCGTCACCTCCAACGAGCAAAGCCAGCTCACGACGTGGTACACGGAGCGCGCGGTGAAGTTCATTGAGAAGAACAAGGATCGTCCGTTCTTCCTCTACGTGCCACACAGCATGCCGCACGTGCCGCTCCACGTGAGCGACAAATTCCGGGGCAAGTCCGCCCAGGGCCTCTACGGCGACGTGATCATGGAGATTGACTGGTCGGTGGGCGAAATCCTCGCGGCGCTGCGCCGCCACAAGCTGGAAGACAACACCCTGGTGATCTACACGTCCGACAACGGACCGTGGCTTTGCTACGGCAACCACGCGGGCGTGGCACTGCCGTTGCGCGAGGGCAAGGGCACCTGCTGGGACGGTGGCGTGCGCGTGCCGTTCATCGCCCGCTGGCCGGGCAAAATCCCAAAAGGTAGCGTCTGCAAGGAGCCGGCCATGGCGATTGATATCCTGCCGACCTTCGCGAAGCTCATTGGCGCCGAGTTGCCGAAGCAGAAGATTGACGGGCTCGATATCTGGCCGTTGCTGGCCGGCAAGCGGGGCGCGAAGAATCCGCACGAGGCTTACTTCTTCTACTACGAAAACAACCAGCTTCAGTCCGTCCTCAGCGGAAAGTGGAAGCTGCAACTGCCGCATAGTTACCGCACGCTGGGCGGCAGACCCGGCGGACGCGACGGCAGGCCGGTGTCCTACGAAAACCGCAAACTCGAACAGGCCGAATTGTACGATGTTCAAGCCGACTTCGGCGAAAGCGTCAACCTCGCCGCGCGTTACCCCGAGATCGTGAAGCGCCTCGAGGTCTTGGCGGAGCAAGCACGCGAGGACTTGGGCGATTCGCTGACGAAACGCGTTGGCAAAGGCGTGCGCGAGCCGGGGCGCATCGTCGAAGCGAAAGCCACCCCATGAACAAGCAGGCCCGGCAACTCTGGGGTTTCAGCCTGGCCTTGGCGGCAGTGGCGTTGACCCAGTTGCCGGGTGCCGCCCAACCCGCTCAGCCGCCCAACATCATCTTCATCCTGGTGGACGACCTGGGATGGACAGACCTTGGCTGTCAGGGCTCGAAGTTCTACGAGACGCCGAACATTGACCGGCTGGCCCGCGAGGGAATGCGGTTCACGCAGGCTTACTCGGCTTGCACCGTTTGTTCGCCCACCCGCGCCGCGCTGATGACCGGCAAGTATCCCGCCCGCCTGCACGTCACCGACTGGATCAGAGGGCACGACTATCCGAAGGCGAAGCTGAAAGTGCCGGACTGGACGATGTGCCTGCCGCTGGAGGAGCGTACGATCGCCGAGGTCTTGAAGGAAGCCGGCTACGCCACTGCGAGCATCGGCAAGTGGCATCTCGGCGGGCGGCAGTTTTATCCGGATAAGCAAGGCTTTGACGTGAACCTCGGCGGGTGCGACAAGGGCCAGCCGCCGAGCTACTTTTCGCCCTACGGCATCCCGACCCTGCCCGACGGCCCGCCGGGCGAGTTCCTTTCCGATAGGCTGACCGATGAGGCGATCAAGTTCATCGAGCAGAACAAGGCGAAACCGTTCTTCGTCTTCGTGCCGCACTACGCGGTGCATACACCGCTCATGGGCAAGAGCAACGTCGTGGCGAAATACCGCGCCAAGGCCGACACGAATTCGCCGCAGCGCAACGCGCAATACGCCGCGCTCGTCGAGAGCGTGGACGACAGCGTGGGTCGCCTCCTGCGGCGGCTCGACGAACTTCGACTCGCGGAGAACACGGTGATCTTCTTCACCTCGGACAACGGCGGCTTGGTGCTCAACGACGTCACCAGCAACCGGCCGCTCCGGGCGGGTAAAGGGTCGGCCTACGAAGGCGGCGTGCGCGTGCCGCTGATTGTGAAGTGGCCGCGCATGACCCAGCCCGGCAGCGTCTGCGGAACGCCCGTCATCACGCCGGACTTTTTCCCGACGCTGCTTGAGGTGGCGGGGCTCAGTTCGTCTCCGCAATCCGTCTTGGACGGTGAGAGCCTCGTTCCACTGCTGAGGCAGTCCGGGAAGCTGAAACGAGACGCGATCTACTGGCATTACCCGCATTACCATCCCGGTGGGGCGACGCCGCACAGCGCCATCCGTGACGGCGATTGGAAACTCATTGAGTTTTTCGAGGACAATCGCGTGGAACTCTACAACCTGAAGGACGACATCGGCGAGCAAGCCGATTTGGCCGCGAAGTGGCCGCAACAGGCGAAACAACTACGCGAACGCTTGCAGGCGTGGCGTCGGCAAGTCGGCGCTCAAATGCCCACCCCAAATCCGGATTACGCAGCAGTCGGCAACGGCCCGCCTCCGCCTTGAAAGCGCCGGACGGCCAGCTCAGAAGACACCGAACCAGCCGCCAATGATCTTCCAGGAGCCGAAGGTCACGAGTCCCAACACTTGGCGGACCAAGGGAACTTGCAGCAGGACGATGACGATGATGAAGCCGTAGCGCGCAATGGAATAATAGGTTTCGTAGCTCATCCCGATCAGATTGCGCAGGACGTGCGACCCGTCGAGCGGCGGCACGGGGATGAGGTTGAAGAAACAAAGCAGCAAGCTGAGTTGGGCCAAGTCAGCCAGCAGGGAGGCGCCGCTTGGGGTGCCGGCCAGCAGGCAGATGCGCGCCAGCCCCATCAATACGACCGCCAGCATCAGGTTCATCCACGGGCCAGCCATGGAAACCAGGATATCGTCCATTCTCGGGTTCTTGAGATTGTGCGGGTTAACAGGGACGGGTTTCGCCCAGCCGATGAGGAAACGGCCCGCGCCCGGAACGAGAATCATGAGCAGCGGCAGGATGACCGTGCCGATCATGTCAATATGCACCACCGGATTCAGCGAACAGCGTCCTTGCAGTTTGGCGGTGTCATCGCCGCACTTGAGCGCCATCCAAGCATGGCCAAACTCGTGGAACGTGAGCAGCACGAGCAGGCCGAGATACATGATCAAGCCGTTGATGACCGTGTTTGGGTCCATGCGCGGGCAAGTTAGCGGCAGAATCAGGCCGCGTCGAGCCGGGACGCGGCCATCCTTGCCCGAACCGCAGACTGCTCGGACGTTTGACTTTGACCAACCACTCCTGAAAATGGCGTGGGAGCGTTGATCTGATAAACTTGAACTCGCCGCTGGTGGCAGACAGTTTTTGCGTGACGATGCGGGCGCGCCTCGGTCCTAATCCCGGTGGGGCCGTGTTTGACGGCGCAACCAGGCCGGGTTTCCGGCGTTTAAGGATGAGGCGGTGTCTTTGAGGGAAAGTTTGAATGGCAGGACCAGGCAGACGGTCAATCACCAGTTTGGAGAAGCGAACGAACATCTTGGCAACAGGCAGAGGGTTGGGCTGGGCTTTGCTGGCCCTCGCCCTGGCTGGCTGTACAGCGAACCACTACCGCAAGTCCGCCGACAAGGCGGCCTACGGCGTGATCCGGGAGAAGACCCCGCTGGTCCAAAACATGGACCCGGAGTTCACCATCGAGCAGACCAACGCGCCCGCGCTCGACGGGCTGCCGGTGGTGACCCAGGTGGAGGAATTCCTCGGCCCGGATGGCGAACGCGAGCGCGGCGCCCGGCGTCTCAAGCTGGAGGATGCCTTGGCCATCGCCGTGAAACGCAGCCGTGCCTACCAGGCGCGCAAGGAACAGCTTTACCTGGCCGGCCTGCGGCTCAGCCTCACGCGCCACAACTTCACCCCGCTCTTCTCCGCCAGCGGCCGGGGCGCCTTCTCCGGCCAAACCCAGCGGGCGACCGAATACAAGCTGGACGAGGTTACCGGCGAACTCAAACCGGTGTTGAGCGACAACCTCATCGAGGAACAAAGCGTCAGTGGTTCGGGGCAGATCGGCGCGCGGTGGCTCCTCCTCGGCGTGGGTCAACTGACCACCTCGCTCACCACCTCGTTCCTCAGCTTCCTCAGCGGCGGACAGCGGCCTTCCGCGCAGCTCAACGCCACCTTCGTGCGCCCGCTCGTGCGCGATGCCGGCTACCAGCAACAGATGGAGGCGCTGACCCTGGCCGAACGCCGGTTGCTCTATGACTTGCGGGATTTCACCCGCTACCGCCGCGAGTTCAGCGTCCAGATTGCGACGGCCTACTACGGGGTGCTGGGCAATCGCGACGCCGTGCGGAACAACTTCTTGAACCTCCAGAGCTCGCGCAAGAACGCCGAACGCACCCGCGCGCTCGCCGACGAGGGCCGCGTGACGCAGTCCGACCTCGGCCGCCTCGCGCAACAAGAACTCTCCGCCGAGAGCGCCTGGATCAACGCCATCCGCAGCTACAAACAGGCCCTCGACAACTTCAAACTCCAACTCGGCCTTTCCATTGACACCAACCTCGTGCTCGACGACACCGAGTTGGCCGCGCTCCAGATTCACCATCCCGAGATCAGCGTGGACAACTCCATCGAAGTGGCGCTGGCGGCGCGGTTGGACTACCTGAATGCGCAGGATGAGTTTGTGGACGCCGAGCGCCAAGTGAAGCTCACCGCCAATCTCCTCAAGCCCCGGGTGGACCTCACTTCGAGCATGACGCTCACCAGCGACCCCAACAAGTCCTCGGGCGTCGCGATGCCGGAACTTGACCGCTACAGCTACAGCGCCGGACTGGAAGTAGACCCCGGGCTGGATAAGACTTCGGATCGCAACGCGTATCGCTCCGCCCTGATTTCCCGCGACAGCGCCGCCCGCGCCGTCGAGCAGCGGGCGGATGAGATCAAACTGGCCGTCCGCGACAGTTGGCGCACGCTGGATCAGGCCAAGCGCAATTTCGAGATCAGCGAGATCGGCGTGAAGCTCGCCGAGCGCCGTGTCGAGGAGCAGACGTTGCTTGCCGAACTCGGTCGCGCCAAGGCCCAAGATCAGGTGGACGCCCAGAACGATCTGCTGAATTCCAAGAACCAGCGCACCCAGGCCCTCGTGGCCCACACCATCGCCCGCCTCCAATTCTGGAACAACATGGGCATCCTCTACATCAAGGAGCGCGGCCAATGGGAAGAAGTGCAAGACAGCCGGGCCGGCGCGCTGCCGGCCCGCCAACACCCGGCCTCTCAACCCACGGAGGCTCAACCAAGCGCGGCTTTCCAGCCCGTTCCACCGGCCGCGCCGCGCGACACCCCTGGGCTGCCCGCTCGATGAAACCAACGCCCTCTCACCATCTCGCGCGAACCAGCCGTCCGAACCTTCGGACTTGTCCGACGAGTCAGGCTTAATGCCCCCATGCATACCCCGAGTAAGTTCATTGCCTTCCTCCGCCGCCAGCCCCGCTGGCGGCTCGCGACGGCCGTGGTCATCGGGATTGCCGGCGCTTGGTTCGTGTGGCGACGCGGCGCGACCGGCGACGGCAACAGCCCCACCTTCACCGCCCGGCGCGGCCCGCTTGAAATCACCGTCCTCGAAGGCGGCAGCCTCCAGGCGCTCGAATCGCAGGAGATTAAATGCGAAGTCCGCGTTGGCTATCAGGGCACGAAGATCCTCAAGATCGTCGAGGAAGGCTACCTCGTCACCGAGGAGGACGTGCGAACCAACAAGGTGCTGGTGGAGCTGGATTCCTCGGAACTGGAGAAACAGATCGCCCAACAGGAAATCCAGTATCAATCCGCCCTCGCCAATCTCACCGAGTCCCAGCAGAACTATGAAATCCAGTTGAACCAAAACCAAAGCGACATCAAAGCCGCCGAGCAGAAGCTCCGGTTCGCGCGGATGGATTTTGACAAGTTCCTGGGCGCCGCGGCCACGGACGAGATCGTGAAGGAGTTGGGTCTGGAGAAACTGATCGCCGAGGCCAGCACCAACAACGTCGAAGCGCCGAACCTGGCCTCTCCCGCCGGCGAAGGTCAGGGTAACGGACGGTCCAACAAACCTCCAACTGCGTCGGTCGCCCCCGACTCGCAGCCACAACTCACTCCGGAACAGGCCAGGGAGTTGGCGGCGGCAATGGTGGCGGCTTCGCGGGCCACGGCGTCATCGGGCGATGCCACGCGCCAAACTCGCACCGTTGTCCGCTCTGGCAGTCCGACCGGCAAAGCCGATGCCGGCCCGGTGCTCGTTGCGCCTTCGACTGAACCAGTCACGTCCGCCACCGAACCGCGCGAAGCCAGCTTCCAGTTGCCCTCCCCCAGCGCGATTGACTTTATGAAATACGCCGACCCGAACGTGCTCGGCGATGGCGAGGCCAAACAGAAACTCCGCAAGTTCGACGACGACCTCCAGGTGGCGCAAAAGGAGCAGGGCCAATCCACCGCCACCCTCGAAGGCACGCGCCGTCTCTTCGATAAAGGCTTCGTGACGAAAAACGACCTTCAACGCGACGAGATCGCCCATGACAACAGCCGCCTCAAAGTTCAGACCGCCGAAACCGCGCGCACGCTGTTTCTCAAGTACGACTTTGCCAAGTCCGCCGAGGAATCGCTCTCCAAATACCTCGACGCCGTCCGCGAACTGGACAAGACCCGGCGGTTGGCCATCTCGAAGCTCGCGCAGGCGAACGCCCGTTTGCGCTCGGCGCAGGGGCAGTACCAGGTCCAGCTTCGCCAGCGCAACGACCTGGCCGAGCAGCAGGCCAAGTGCGTCATTCACGCCCAGAAGTCCGGCCTGGTGGTCTATGGCGGCGGGCGCGACGAGGAGTTTTACTACGGCGGCGAGGAGCGCATCCGCGAGGGCGCGACCGTACGCGAGCGCCAGGCCATCATCACCATCCCCGACATGACCCGCATGTCCGTGAAGGTGAAGATCCACGAGACTTACATCAAGAAGGTGCAGAAAGGCCAAAAGGCGCGCATCACCGTGGACGCGTTCCCTGACAAAGTGCTCACCGGCGAGGTCACGAAAGTCGGCGTGCTGCCGGATTCGCAGAACCGCTGGATGAACCCGGACCTCAAGGTCTATGCCGTGACCATCGCCATTGACGGCACGCAGGACTGGGTGAAGCCCGGCATGAGCGCCAAGGTGGAAATCCTGGTGAACAAACTCGCGGACGTGGTTCACGTACCGGTGCAAGCCGTGTCGCTCAACGAGGGCAAGCAGGTTTGCTACGTGTCCGGCGGCCTGAAACCCGAGCGGCGCGAAGTCGAGATCGGCGAATTCACCGACGAGTTCATCGAAATCAAGAAAGGCCTGAAGGAAGGCGAGAAAGTCCTGCTCCGCCCGCCCGACGGCACGGAACAGGACAACGGCCGCGAAGTCAAACCGGCAGAAGAAAAGCAGCCCGCCGCGCCGTCCAGCAAACCCACGCCCGCATCAACACCGGCGGCTGCGCCGAAGGCAGTGAAGACGGCGGTGTACCGTGGGCAGTACGATCACGGTGAAACTCTAATCAGTTAACCAGACGGGGCAGCCTGTGAAACAGCACGAGGATTACGTATCAGGGCCGCACAAATACTGGCTGCACTTCTTCGGTGGGTTCGTATTGGGCCTGTTGCTCGGCTACTGCTTTTTCAGAGATTTGTTCGAGAGCTGGGTGCTTGAGGTGATCGCCACAGCCATCACAGGTGTTGCTTTTGGTTTGTTCTGCGGCCGGTGGGGAGAGGTGGGGTGGCGTCGCATTTCGGATTGGCTAAGTTGGTGGTTCGGGACGCTACGATGATTTCATTTCTGACTTCATGCCCCCCTCCATCGTCCAATTCGACAACGTCCGGAAGCATTACCAGATGGGGCTGGTGACGGTGGAGGCGTTGCGCGGGGTGAGCTTCGCCATCGAGGCGGGCGAATACATCAGCATCATGGGCCCGTCCGGCTGCGGCAAATCCACCCTGCTCAACCTCCTCGGCTGCCTGGACCGCCCCACGTCCGGCCGCTACCTGCTCGGCGACGCGGACGTTTCCCAAATGGAAGACGACGCGCTCTCCGCCGTGCGCGGCGCGCGGTTGGGGTTCGTTTTCCAATCCTACAACCTCATCCAGCAGCTTACGGTGGTGGAGAACATCGAGATTCCGCTCTATTACCAAGGCCGGCCCGAGGAGGAGAGCCGCGCGATCGCCAGCAAGCTGGCCGAGCGCGTCGGGTTGGCGGAGCGGCTGGAGCACAAGCCGTTTGAGTTGTCCGGCGGCCAGCAGCAGCGCGTCGCCATCGCCCGCGCGCTGGTCAACGATCCGCTGGTCATCCTCGCCGACGAGCCGACGGGCAACCTGGACTCGGCGTCCGGCGCCGAAATCCTGCGCCTGTTCGACGACCTGAACGCGCAGGGCAAGACTCTTATCCTGGTCACGCACGACCCCGGTGTGGGCCAACGCTCGCGACGCACCATCCGCCTGCGCGACGGGGAGATTGAAAGTGATGTGAGGCGATGAAACTCGAAACTCGAAACCCGAAGGAAGCCCTAAGCTCGAAGCCCGGAGCCAAACCGGCAAGAAGATTAATGGCAAGAACATGAAGGCAATGAATGTCTCACTCCGAGGTGCGGATGTTTGCTCCCTTGACTCATTTTCTTGCCCTCGGTTTTCCTGCCTGCGCCTCTCGTTACCATGATTCGCGGGTTTTCCATTCCGCAACTGCGCCGCACGGTGCGGCTGGGCTTCAAGAGCCTTTGGCTGCACCGGCTGCGGTCGTTGCTCACGGTCCTGGGCATCGTATTCGGCGTTTGCTCAGTGATCGCCATGCTCGCCATTGGCGAGGGCGCGAGCTACGAGGCGCAGGAGCAGATCAAGAACCTTGGCAGCCAGAACATCATCCTCCGCAGCGTCAAACCGCCCGAGGAACAGAAAGTGAGCGACCGGGACAGCCAGAGCCGCGTTCTGCAATACGGCCTCACCTACACGGACGTGAAGCGGATTCGGGCGACGATTCCCGAAGTGACGGTGGTGTTGCCCGCGCGCCTCATCCGCGAGTACGCCTGGCGTATCAGCCGGCGCGTGGATTGCGAACTCGTCGGAACGGTGCCGTGGTACCCGGAGATGCGGAATCACCGTGTCGCTTCGGGCCGCTTCTTCACTGAGACCGACATGGAGGGCAGAGCGAACGTCTGCGTGCTCAGCGCGGAGATGGTGCCCGCCCTATTCCCGCTGGAGGCGCCGCTCGGCCAGCACATCCGGGTGGGCGGGAATTACTACCAGGTCGTCGGCATCATGGAGCCGCGCAGCAAGACGGCGAAAGATGAATCCAGTGCCGACAAGGGGCGGGGCCCGACGGGGCGGGTCTTCATTCCGCTGGAAACGGCACGGCTGCGCTACGGCGATCTGCTGATGCGCCGGCGCGCCGGCAGCTTCGAAGCGGAACGGGTGCAGTTCCACGAGGTCACCGTAAAAGTGGACAAGTTGGAGCGCGTGATGAGTGTCTCCGCAGCCATCCAACGCCTCCTGGAATACGGCCACAAGAAGAAGGACTACCTGATTGAGGTGCCGCTGGAGATGTTGAAGCAGGCGGAGCACACCAAGCGCATCTTCAACATCGTCTTAGGCTCCATTGCGGCCATCTCGCTGCTGGTCGGCGGCATCGGCATCATGAACATCATGTTGGCCAGCGTGACCGAGCGGACGCGCGAGATCGGCATCCGCCGGGCGTTGGGTGCTCGCAGGCGGGACATCATCCTGCAATTCCTTGTCGAGACGGTGCTCCTGAGCGGCGCGGGCGGGATCATGGGGGTGCTGTTGGGCGTGGCCATTCCGTTCATCGTCACCTGGACGGCGGGCATGAAAACGATCATCACGCTATGGTCGCCGCTGCTGGCATTCAGCATCTCAGCAATGGTCGGTGTGGTCTTTGGCATCTACCCCGCGATGCGCGCGGCGCAGATGGACCCGGTGGAGGCGCTGCGGCACGAGTGAGCGCCGCCCCTTCCAGCGCCCGACCCGGATTAGCGGGCCGGCGGCGAGTTGGTGGGAGAAGTCCGGGAATCCGGTGGCTTGGGCGGGTTCGGTTTGCGGATCTCCGCGAGGAAGCTGCCGACGACCACGCTTTGAGCCTCGTCCGGGGTGCAAAGGTAAATGCCCCCCGGCAACCGGTCCTCGATGGCCTGGTTGAATTCCAGCTTCATCGCGTAACCCGCGGTCACGCTTTGGGTGACTTCCTGCCCCTGCTCGTCCTTGATGCGCAACACCACCCGTGGGGCTTTGCCGGCGAAGTTCGGCTCGATGAGAAACTGTTTTCCCGCGTAATCCTGCGGCGGTCGCGGCGGCAGGAGGATCGTCACGCCCACGTCCGGCGGCCACTTGTCACCCTGGCGCAACGCCAGCGTGCCATTTTGGATCGTCGCCCGCTGCAGCCGGAACTCCCGTCCTTTGATCCGTCCGCTGGCGGGAGTGTCCGGAATCGTTACCGTCGCCAAGTCCAGCCGCCAGCGTGGGTCGGGGACCGCAGGCAAGGCGGGCGGCGGCTCAATTCTCGTCACGACACGCGGGCGATCGTCCTCCACCTGGCGCGGATGCGACTTGAAGACCGCGCCCCATTTGACAGCAGCCAGCGCCCCGCCGGCCAGCACCAGCACCGTCACGCCGCCCCAGACGAACGGCAGCCAACGCGGCGCGGGAGCCGCTACTTCCACGAGCGGGGCGACTTCAGCGACCGGTTTCTTCCCGGGCACCAGCGAGGCCGAGAGGATGAACTTGGACGAGGCATCCGCCGGCGCATTCGGAACGACGAGCTTGCGAAAGCAGGTGGGGCACTCCATCGGCGTGCCGCTGTTGGCGGCATCGCACGTGATGTGTTGACCGCAGACTGGACAGGCAAATTTGAATTCGCTCATGGTCGCCCCGCCGCAACGATTCCACACCACCTGCCCGCCGACAATGAGTTTTTCCCTGACTTTCCCCCAACTCTTGGCGACTTGCAGCGTGCTTCCGGCGTCCTCGCCGGAAGGACCGTTTTCAGCATGTCCCCAAATGGTTCTTCCGGCGAGGACGCCGGAAGCACGCTGGGATGGCCACCGAAATTACCGCTCCAGTGAAGGGACCAAGCTGTTCGGGGAAAATTCAGGCTGACTTTCCCCAGCCGCCCGCGCAAAGTCAGGACGTTCGAAAACATGAAAAAGTCGTCTCCAGTCTCCCGCAGCGGACGTTTCGCCACCGGCCCGGGCGCCGATGTGGCGCAATTCTCTGAATCCATCTCCTTCGATCACCGGCTCTGGCGGCAGGACATTCAGGGCTCGCTCGCCCACGCCGCGATGCTGCGCAAGATCGGCTTTCTCACGCGTGCCGAAAACACGGCCATCGCCTGTGGGCTGAAAGCCATCGCTCGCGAAATCGAGCAAGGCAAGTTTCGCTGGCGACCCGAGCTGGAAGACGTCCACATGAACATCGAAGCCGAGTTGACGCGGCGCGTGCCGGCGGGCGCGAAGCTCCACACCGGCCGCTCGCGCAACGACCAAGTCGCACTCGATATGCGGCTGTGGTTGCGCGACGAAATCCTCGCGTTGCTCGGCGAGATCGTGGGTTTGCAGCAATCGCTGGTGCGGCTCGGCGAAAAGAACGCCGGCGTCCTGATCCCCGGCTACACGCACCTGCAACGCGCCCAGCCGGTCTATTTCGCGCATCACCTGCTGGCCTACGTCGAGATGCTCGAACGCGATTGCGAGCGGCTGTGGGACGGCTTGGACCGCGTGAACGTCTGCCCGCTCGGCGCCGGCGCGATTGCCGGCTCGACGCTGCCGCTGGACCGCGGGTTCGTCGCGAGGCAACTCGGGTTTGTTGACGCCGACGGCAAGCCGCGGTTAACGCAGAATTCCATGGACGCCGTCAGCGACCGGGATTTCGCCATCGAGTTTTGCGCCCACGCCGCCTTGCTGGCCGTGCATCTCTCGCGGCTGGCCGAGGACGTGGTCCTCTGGGCCGGCGCGGAGTTCAACTTCATCCGGATAGCCGACGACTACACCACTGGCTCGTCGCTCATGCCGCAGAAGAAGAACCCGGACGTGGCGGAACTGGCGCGCGGCAAATCGGCGCGTGTGATCGGCAACCTCGTGTCGCTGCTCACGCTGCTCAAGGGCCTGCCGATGACCTACAATCGCGATTTGCAGGAGGACAAGGAGCGGCTTTTCGACACCGCGGACACCGTGCGGGCGACTGTCCGGCTCATGGCGGCGATGCTGCGGCACACGACCGTGAACCGTGCTGCCTGCGAAGCCGCCGCCAGCGATCCCGCGTTGCTGGCCACGGACCTCGCCGATTACCTCGTGCGCAAAGGCATGCCCTTCCGGCAGGCACATCACGTCGTCGGCGCCGTGGTGGCGCTGGCGGAGCAAGCGGGCAAGCCGCTGAACCGGCTTTCGCTCGCGGAGTTTCAATCTGTGAACAAGACTTTCGGGCGTGACGCCTTGAAAGTGTTCGATCTCCGCGCCGCGATGGCGAGGCGCAATCTCGTTGGCGCGCCGGGGACGAAGCAGGTGCGGGAGCAACTGGCGCGGTGGCGCGAGCGGTTATCTTGAACAACCAAGAATTCAGAACCTGCAAGAACAACCCTCTTCTGTCCGTGGACCGCTTTGAATCCCGGGGTAGTTCCAAGGGAGAATCCACCTTGCCACCCGTCCCGGGATTCGCGCTGTGAACCCTTGAACCCCGTGGACAATTCCGTGTTGCAGATGTAATACGGAATTGTCCTGCCACGAATGGAGCCTCCTTGGATGCCTGACCCAGTCTGCGCCCATGCGTGTCACCTCAGCGCCACCAGCGCGTTTTGGAAATCCTCCGGCCACGGTGCTTCCATCGTCAGCCGTT
>CAZJTM010000060.1:0-2565 GCA_964548925.1 uncultured Verrucomicrobiota bacterium
CATGCCGACAGAGTAACGCTATCAGAGACTAGAGGGAAGGGGATATGCAGATGCAGATCATCTGGACGGGTCCGGCCCCCAAGCTGAGCCCCGTGATCAGACCGGCCAGGAGCAGCCACGAGTGCCGAGAGGCCAATGCTATCGGCCAATGGCGTGTAGTTTTGTGACCAGGTCATAGACTCTCCAGGTTGGAAGTTAGGCGGGCATGCTTCATTTCACCGCTTTGAGCCGGGTATCGGCGACGTCAAAGGTGCCTTTGACTCCCCGGGGAAGCCGGAACCGCAGGAAGGCTTGGTCCCTGAGCGGGGTCCTGCTTTCAAATTCAACGCTGTGCTCCTGCCATTGATCGGTCAGTGGAATCGCTTCCTTTTTTGCGATGATGCGCGGGCCGTCCGCCACCGCAAAATCCACCGAGTCGGCCAGCTCAAAACTGACCGATTGACCCGGTGTGCCGCGAACGCGGAACGAAAGGCGGTAGTGCCCGGGGTCGAGTTTGATGCCTTTGCCGAGTGAATAGCGGAGGCTGGATCCCCGACCGAAGTCCCCGGTGACTCGAATGACGCGCTGACCAGTCGCGCCGGCCACAGAGCTGTCATAATGGACCTCTTTGTCCAAGCCTTTGGGATACCCCTCAAGCGTCCAGTAACGCCAAGGATTGATCAACTCGACCATCGGGTCGGGAGTCCAGGGCGTCACGGCCTTCACAGGAGGCAGCGGCGGAGCCTTCGCCACCAGCAGCCTTGCTGGCACTTCGTAATGGAGGCTGTCGTCGAAGGCGGGACTGTCGAACCTCACATTCTTAAAAGCGGCCTCCTTGGGTGATTCACCGACGCCGATGAATCCCAGCGGATGCCAGCCACCGCGGAAGTAGTTTTCAATCGCGAATCGTGCGCTGGGCAGCATGCCGCCCTGGCGGTCGAGGATGGCGAGGGCGACGATGTATTGCCCGGGTTTGATGTCCTCCGACAGCGTGGCGAGTCCCTCATTGTGATGCGGCGCGGCGGGGCGGCGATAAGCGAAGGCCGCGCTGTCCCAGTCCTCGCCAGGCAGCCACTTGCGAATGTCCACCCCGGTCAGCGGCGCCGACCACACAGGCGTCTTCGTGGCGGGATCGAGCAATGCCACGGCCACGGGCCAGTCGAGGTAGAATGGGGCGCTCCCGGTGTTCCGTACGGAGAGTTTCATCATGAACTGTGCGCCCGGCTTCACGACCAGCGGATAGCTGACGGATTCGAGCACGAACCGATAGCCAAAGGCTTTTTGCAGTTCCGCCGCCCCCACCAGCACTTCGCCATGGGCAGGGTTGTAGCTGCTGATCCAACCGAGATAGCTGCCGTGATAGCGGCGGATTTTATCAACCATGTAGCGGCGATAGGCTGGCACCCGCATCGTCTCATCCGGCGTGAGTCCGAAGGTTTCGGTTGGCTTGGAACTGGCGCGTTGTCTCTGCCAGTTGTACTCCACCTCGCCTTCAATGGGAGCGTGTTTCCAAATGTCCCGATACACATGCGTAGCTTGCCACGGGAATTGATCCTCGGGGCCGTCGGGCGGCTCACGACTGAGGTTCGCGAAGGTGTCGTAATAGATGCCGAATCCGGCCTGCATGAACTCCGGATCATTGTGCCGGACGAGCACGGGTTTGTTCTTGAAAGCCCTCTGAAACGCCTCCGTGAGCAAGCGGCGCTGCGCGGCAGTCGGAGCCGGGCTGTGGTGCTCGCCCCAGTAGCCGATGAGGCCCATCTGCACGGCGAAAATGCGCGGGTCATTGTCCCAAGCCTCACCGAGCTTGGCTACCAATCGCTTGAGCCGCTCCTGGAATTCCGGGCTGTCGTAATCGAAGGTGTGCAAGTCCGCAGGCCAATACTGCCTGCCCGGGGATCCATTCCAGTCGAGAAACACGCGGGGCACGAGTTTGACATTCAGATCCTCGAAGCGTTTGCCGTTGATCTGGGTGATCTTGGTGGTGTGGGCGATGATGCGCTCTACGGTGTCGTCCGCGCAGACTTCGATTTCGTTCCACTTGGTGTAGGTGCGCACGACGAGGCCATAACGCATGGTGGGGGCTCTCGGGTTTTGTTGGGCGCTATTTGCGGAAGCCTTTCTCAGAGCCGGAACGTCGGCCATCGTCCTTGAGCGCGCCTGTCTTCCAATCGCGGGCGATCTCGATGTCCGCGGCGACCTTCTCCGTCAACTCCGTCACGTTCACGTAGCCCACGCGGTTGTGGAGGGCCGGAATGTAATTCGCGTCGCGAACGGCGGCGTACTGCTCCCAAGCCGCCAGCGCGTCGTCAAGGTGACGAATCGCCGCCTGCTGCTCGAAGCGGTCGCCGTTCACGTCAAACAGCGCCAGGGCACACGCACCGCGAATCTTGGCGGCATAGTAACGGCCCAGCCAGGCCAGCGCTTCGCAGTCGTTGATGTTCTTTTGGAGTTCCGCGTCTGACTTGGCCGGTTCGCGCAGCGGGGCGAGCGCGGCCATCGTTTGCGCCGCCGCACCGTCGAGGGCGTCCGCGATCTCCAGTGGCGTGGTTTCGGCCATCGGCTTGCCCTCGGTGAGGCGGATGC
>CAZJTM010000060.1:2575-18029 GCA_964548925.1 uncultured Verrucomicrobiota bacterium
CAACACTTCCGAACCCGGCATGGTGATGCCCTCCATGAAATGGCGCACGGTGTAGAAACCCTTGCTCCTCGGATGGCTCAAGCAGGCCTCGGGATACCATTTGAGGTCAATGTCGCCCCAGAAAAAGCGCGTGGTCAGCGGCATGACTTGGGACGCGGCTTGCAGAGCGCGAAAGAGATGGTGCGACGAGGCCGCGGGGTGGCGGGCCGCGAGCGCCCGTTCGAAGTGGGAATCTGGCAGGGATGGATCGTAGGCGAGCCGCCCCCAGAGCATGAACGAATACCACTGCTTGTCCATCACCAGCGGGCGCTTGCCGGCTGCGGGATTGCGCTCCAGGAAGTCGCGCCCCCAAGTGTAGCCATCCGGCCCCATGTAAAACCCGGCGTTCACGTTGGCGGGTGGCATGTTGAGAACGTATTCGCGGGCGTAGGCGGGATCGCCGAAGCGGAAGGTGCAGATGTCGTCATTGCGCACGATGAGCCAGGTTTTTATGCCCGGCGCAATGTTTTCCAGCAGCGGCTGGATGAAGGGTGGATTCGGGATCGAATACATGTGTGCCACTGAGTATTTGAAGCTGAAATCGAACGGCCCGGGATAATCCTTGAAGGCGTTGAGAATGTCGCCTTGCGCCGTCCAGTGAAAGCGATGAATCATGCGAAACTCGCGTTTGGGCTGATCCTTCAACGCATCGCGCACTCCTTCGCCGTAAGTGTCCCACAGCGAGGCTTCCTTCACTTTGGAGTCCATGTCGTGCGGCATGCCCTCGCCCGCCGTGATACCCATGCCAGCGAGCAGAGGATAGGTCTTCACCATCTCCCGTACGCTTGCGCGGAAATACTTTTTCGTCGTCTCGTTGCCCATGTCGCTGGTGATCCCGTGCTTGCCTTCGGCGCCGAAGGTGAAGACGTTCCACGTGAAGAAATAGACCTGAATCCCACGGTCGGCGGCGTGCTGCATGACCCAGCGCCAGAACTCAATCTTCTCGTCCATGGGGATGCGCTTCACCACCTCGTGGTTGGCGAGCATTTCGGGCCGAACAAAGTCCACGCCGGAGAAACTAAACTTGTCATCCAGCTTGACCCGGGTGCGCCAGACATCGTTGAGCGCGACTTCGGGAAACTCCGGCACCTTCACCAACGAGGGGAACGGGTGAAGGCCCCAAAGCGAGAGCACGTTGTAGCGATGTCGCGCCATGGAATCGGGCTCATCCGACGAGTTTGAAGTTGGCGTGGTGGAGGAAAAGGAGCTTGAGGATAAAGAAGGCTTCATCGCGATAGCCGTAAGCGCGGCGGGTGAGGGTTTTGATTTTGTTGTTCACGCCTTCCATTTTGCCGCTGTTGATTCGGTGCTCCCACCAACTGAGAATGCCCCGGGTGTGGAGGAGCAGCGTCTTGGCCATTTGGCGCAGCAGACCGATGCCGGTGGCCATCGCCCGTTCACACCACTGGCGCAGAAAACTCTCCATCGCCGCCCGCGAGGGTTGCTCCCACAGCAGGCTCAGTTCCTCCTTCAAGTAGTAGGCTTGGGAGAGCGGTTCGTTGAGTTTCAAGGCTCCCTCCAGCTTGGGCAGTTGGCCCACGGCCAGATGCGCCGCCCGGGTCAGCAACAGATAGCGGGTGACTTTGATGGTTTGGCGCATCGCCCCGGGAGCCTCGCGCACCAACGCCCGCCGCAGTTTGTCCCGCTTCTCGTTCATGAGCTTGATGATGTGAAACCGGTCGAACACCACCGCCATCCCGGGGAGATGTTCCAACACAGCGGCCCAATACGCTCCGCTCATATCCATGGCCACCGCTTGAATCTTGGCTTTGCTCAAACGCAGCCGTCGCCAGAACTTTCCCAGCGCGGCCTGTCCCCGGCCATGCCCCACCCAGACGCTCCGCCCCGTCTCCAAGTCCAGCACCCGCGTGTAGAACTTCTTCCGTTTGCCCACGTAGATTTCATCGATGGCCAGATACTTCAGGTCCTTGAGCCGCGGGCGGCCGTCGTCGTGTTGCAGTTGCTTCTGCACGATCTCCTTGACCGTGTCCCAGCCCAGGCCGGTCAGGGCGCTCACGTCCACCAACGTCATCACGCGGCTCAGTTCCACCACATACCGGCTCAATCGCTCGGTATAGTGGACATACGCCGGGGCAAAAAGGGGGCCACTTCAAACCCCCGCTCGCAGCTCCGACACTGACCCCGCGGCACTTCGGTCACCCACCGCACCGGTTTGAACCCGATGGGCATGGTCTGGAGTCGCCGGAAACGCTTGCCCTTGCGGATCAGCTCCCGGCCCTGGCAATGCGGGCAGACCAACAACCGATCGCTCACCGCCAGATGAAACTCGACCGCTCCTTGGTGATACTCGGTGCGAACATACTCGTAGCCTTGCCGCACCCCAAAGGCATGATACAGCAAACTTTGGCTCACCTCCCCAGCCTACCTACCTCACCCAAAAGAACCAACCTGACGGATGAACCCGGATACCCACCAGAAACGTCGAGGAAGCACATCTCTTTGGCCGCCCTCCGGCGCGTAGCGAGCGCACTCAAGACCCGCACGAGCGACTTGGCGGCTGACATTTGAAGCGCCAAACCGCCCAGTGTGGCAGCCCGCCAACATCGGAAGCTTCCTTCCGCCACATTCGGAACCGCGCAGCCGTGTATGTGGATGGAATCAGGGAGTGCGAAACGGTTTCGCTCCAAGCATTGCCTTGAGCGCCGCCTCGACTTCGGCGGGGCTTCTGCGGGTGCCGTCCTTCAGACCGGCGGCGAGCCCGCTCGCAAACGCCGTCGCCGCCGAGGTGCCATTCACGTAGTACGGCTGGCCGTTGAAATACACGATGCCCGCGCCCGGCGCCACGAGGTCCACGAAGTCGCCGCGATTGGCATAGCTGGAAATCTGCCCGTTGCGCTCGCCCGCAGTCACCGCGATCACTTCGGGATACGCGGCCGGGTAGGTCGGCTCGGTGGTGGGGGTGTTGCCCGCGGCGGCAAACACCATCACGCCTTGCTTGCTGGCGGATTGCAGCAGTTGATGGAGGAACGGGCTGTCGCCATCGCTGCCGAGGCTGAGGTTCAAGATCGCCGCGCCGCCGTCGTTCACCGCTTTGTACACGCCGAGGGCGACGTCGAAAGTCGTGGTGCTGCCGTTCGCGCCATAGACATCCACGGGCAGAATCTTCGCCGCCGAACCGCCGGTGGTGGCGGCCTGGACGCCGCGCAGGAGCGTTTCGGCCATCGCGGTGCCGTGCGTGGGCGCCTCGGCGGAAACCTGCGCCCCGCCAGCCACGCTCACCGCCGGGAGCAGGAAGTCGTTCAACGAGCCGTCAAGCTTCTGCACGGCGGTGTCAATCAAACCGATCACCACGCGGCCCTCGGCGCCGGGACGGGCCTTGAGCTGGACCGGCGCGATCGAGGTGCTCAACACGTCGCGTGTGCCCGGGGGACGGTCGTAGGCGTAGTTGTTGTCCACAGCGGTGACCTCCGAATTCACGCCCAGCGTGCGGCGGGCCAGCTCGGTCGCGGCCTCGTCTTTGAATTGGAGCCGATAGGCGTTCATGCCATCGAGTTTCCCGATGATCTTCGCCCCGAGCGTGCGCGCGAGGGCCTCGATGTCCGTGCCCGGTTTCACGCGGACGATGAGTTCGTTGGGAATCGGCCTGGCGCGCGTGTCCGGGTCGGCATCGTCCGCCGCGGCGCGGATCGCCTGGGTGGCGTCTTGCATCGAGGTGCGGAAGACGAGGAGTTGCGCCGGGGCGTTGGACTGTGGCAGCACGGCGAAGTTGAGTCGGTCGAGCAACCGGCGCAGCGCCTCGCCGGGGGTCAAATCCTTGAACTTGGTGGAAACCGTGTGCGTGGTTTCCGGCTCCACGAACACACGCCAACCGGTCTTGGCGGCGACCTGCTTCAGCAAGGTGTCGAGCGGCCAACCGCGGATGTCCGCGTCCACGCGGCTTTCCGCCGCGCGCCAGATGAGGTAGTTCGTGGTAGTCTGTCCAAACGCGTCCGCCCACCCCAGGCACAAGCTCACCACGGCGAGCAGAACGGCGGCATGCGGTCGGAACGAGGCGGGGGAATTCCAATTTCGGCGCACGCGCCCCATCGTAGGACAGGCTTGCAGCCTGTCTCCATCTTCATGCCTCGTTCCTCGTCCGGCGTCGGCGCCGCGAGGTCTTGCAGACCAAAGGAGGTGTGGACTCACGGAAGTTTGAGACAGACTGGAAGCCTGTCCTGCGAGTCGGCAACGGGACTCCAAGCCTGGGCTGTCGTGGCCCAAGGAGTCTCTCGATCCGGCTTTCATTGCTGTGAGCGTCATCGTGTTGCCAAGTTAGACCAGACTGGGTGTAACTCCATCCGAATTCTTCCCGGCAGGGTCATGGCACGGAGCGGACGCGATAGAACCGCGCCGTCTCGCCCGGGTTGGTTTCGGTCCAGGTCGCGGAGGAGTTGGTTGCGATGAAGCTGGCGCGGACCTGAAATGGCGCTGCCGGATTCGTGGTGCTGAGCACTTCGTAAGTTCGGCCAGCGAGAGCGGGCCACGAAAGGACAGGGGGCACCCCGCGGGCGCTGAGCTGGAAGGCCTCCGCGAAGTCGGCTCCGACCAGGCGAATCCAGTGGGTTTCGGTTCGGAATTGCCTGCCGTTGTTGCCCGTGACGAGCGCGTAAAACGGATGCAGACCACAGTGCAAGTTCGTGCCGGCCACGTTAAACGTGGCTGAAGGCTCATTGGTCACCCCTGCCAACCAACCACCGGTGCTGAAGAGTTCGATGCGCGAAACGGTGTTCGTGTTGGCCGTCACGGCGAATTGCAGCGTCGCGGTGAGGAGGGTATTGCTGCCGCCCACGAGCGTGGTGAACGTGGCCGCCAACGGCGCGTTGGTGATGCGGACCGTCCGCGTGACGCGCGTTTGGGTGCGGACATGGCTGCCTTCGTAAGCCACGGCGCTCAACTCGTGGAAGCCGTCCGTCAGCACTGTGGTGTCGAGCGCGAACGTAAGCGGCAGGTTCGTGGCCCCGACGGAAAGATAAAGGTGGTTGCGCGGCATCAAGTCGCCCAGGTTCTCATCCAACATCTGCGTGCCGCCGGGGCTGATGGAGAGGTTGGGCGATCCCGTGAGTGTCACGGTGAGTTGCGCCTCCGCCCAACCGGCGACTCGGGCAAGGAGGTTGAATTCCGCGCCCTGCGAAGCCTGATAGGGAACGAAATCCTCGGCCAGCAGCCCGTCCGCCTGATTCAAGTTCGGGTGCGCGTGGAGGGCGCTGAGGAGCGACTGCACCAGCGTGGACGTGTTGGTGTTGCCCGGGGCATTGGTGACCGAGAGGGTGACGGACGCGCCGTTGGTCTTGACGACCGTCAGTTGCAGAAAGCTGTCGGCCTGGACCGCCTTGGTGACGGTGTAACTGCGGCGTCCGCGCGCCGACGTGCTGAGGAAGTTCGTGCGGGCCGGCGTGACGAAGGTCGCCCGTGAAACACCGCCGCCGCGCAGGCTGGACGCGGTCAGGGTGATGGCTTCGCCGGGCCGCCCGAGCTCAAAGGATCGCAACTCGATGCGATCCCCGCGGGCCAGGGCCTGAACGCGCGTCGCGTTCGTGTTGGCGCTTTGGTTGAGGGTGTCCACCAAGCCGGCGACGACCGAGAGCAGCGTCGCGTTGCTGGGTACGATGTATTGCATCGCCCGACCGGCAATCGTCACGACGAGCCGGTTGTCTTGCTGAGGCGAGATGTTCGTGAGCGTTTGCAGGAATCTCCCGTCGAGGAACAGGTCCACCTGTTGCACCGGGCGCGACGCGTCCGGCGCCGTGAACTGCAGGCCCAAGTTCGCCGTGCCGGACAGCGTCTCGCCATCGGCAAGGCCCACCCAGTCCCCGCCGGCGCTTGCGGCGAACGGGGCGGCGAGCGGTTCGCCGACGAGCAGGCCCTGGAACGGGTTGGTGAGGCTCTGGTAGTAGCTCTCGGCAATCGAAAACCCCCGCGACTGGTAGAAGTAGGCGCGGGGTGACGGGAACTTCTCCAACCAGTTGCACGGTTCGATCACCGTGCCGTAACTGGCGGTCGCCCCGGCGGTCAGGGGGGCGAGCAGTGTCGTCTGGTCATTGACGGTGAACAGCGAGCCGCCGTATGAGGTCAGGCTGTCGGCGATTGCTCCGGGCATAAAGGAGTTGGGCGGGATGGTGAAGGTGCGTTGTCCGATCAGGCAGCCCAGCATGGGGCCGAAGGTCATCCAACAGCCGTCGGTACAAGCGAGGTTGGTCCAGACCAACTCGGCCCGGCCCAGGACCCGGGCGTCCATGATCGCGTCGTCAAAAGACAGGTAGCGGACGTTGCGCGCGGTGTCGGTGCTCTTGGTCAAGAACACTCTCTGCGTGGGGAATGTGCCGTCACTGACAATGCCGCGGTCCACGATGGCCTTGGCGGAGGCGAGGTTGGAGGCGGTGAGCATGAACGCGAGCCAGGCGTTGCCGTGGGCCACGCCGCGGAACGGCAGTTCGCTGCCGGCGTAGTGGTTGAAGGACGCGTCGGGCAGGCCGCATGAAACCGGCAAACCCGCCGCCGGGGCCGCTCCATCCGGCTGGAAGCCATAAAACAGCGCAGACGTGGTGCTGTTGCAGCCGTTGCTGCTGCCGGCGCCGGACTGGACGACGCGGTAGGGGATATCCATCGAGAGCAGCACTGTGTCCACCTGATTCGACAGCCCGCGGCCGGCGAGCATGGCGGTCAGCGGTTGGAGCAGAGTGGTCTCAAAATCTGCCTTGGACCAATCCGTAAGACTGCCCGCCCAATTGACTCGCAAGAGGTTTTCCGCCGGCACCTGGCGCAGTTCCGCGTAGTAGTTGCCAAGTTGGATCGAGTTCGTGCTGCGCTGGTTGACCACGATGGCCACGTTCAACCCGCTGCCGCCCGCCAGCGCGGGGCGCAGTGTCACGGCGAGCCAACCCGCGGCCAGCAAGGTTATCCAACGGCATCTCATGCCGGAATGATGGTGCAAGGAATCAAAAGGACAAGGCCGATGACGCGTTGGCAACCCTCCGGACCGCGAGTGGGCGGGCAGACACGGCTGAAAAGTGGGATGCGCACAGATGAGTTTTGACCTTGATTTCCCGCTTGCACGAAATGGTGCATCTAATCTAGTATGCAAGCGGGTCGGTCAGGGTTGGCGTGGTTACAGAGTTCAAGTCGAACCGTGGGTGCGTGTGCAACCGAAGACGGAAAACTTGAGTGCCGTGCGCCGCCAGAGCAGAAATCTGCCTCCATGCGGAACGAGAGATTGCGCGTCCCGCGACCCGAAGGAGCTGTTGAGAGTATGAATCCCCAAACCCATCGTTCGTCTCATTCCGGTGTGGCCGTTGCGGCGGTTGGCCGGAGTTTCACCCGTCTCAGCATGGTCTTGTTTGCCATGCTCGTGGCTGGTTTCGTCGCCCAAGGGGCCACTGTGCTCTGGCGGGCGCCCAATGTCACCGTTCACTTGGATCTTCCCTTTGCCAGCTTGGAATTTCAGAACCCTCTCGCCGGCACGGAGAACGTCCTTGGGCATCCCATCTTGGAATGGCTGGATGCGGATTACACTGCCGGCCCGCCACGCGGATATGGCGACTGGATTGTCAACCCGACCAACTCGATTGATGGCAACGTCAACGAAATCTGGTTGCGCGCAACTGGCCACCTGGCGCAGGCCAAGTTCCACGTTGCGTCGGACATCGTCTCCATCCACTTGGTCGGCGACGACAACGACGGCGTGGCCGCCATTTACGTGGACGGCGTATTGGCAGCCAAGCTCGACATGTTTTGTCAGAGCCCGCCCTCGCGAACCGCTCTGGTCGTGGTCCGGGACTTGCCTTTGATCGGGCATCATGTGTTGGTTCGGGATGAAAGCCCGGGCCAGCCCGACGATGTGGCGTTGCTGGGCGCGGCGGCGCTCAAGAGCGAGTTCAAATGGCAGCAGCCGCCGGTGTTGACCGAGGTTGACAACCTCTTCAACGGCTGGAACGAAATCTCCGTGACCAATCACCCGCCAATTGCCGCGGACGACTGGGTCTGCACCAGCGCGAATCCCGTGACGAAGATCCGGTGGTGGGGCTCGTTTGCGAACTGGCTCTCCAACACGCCGCCGCCCTTCCTCCCCAACGCGTTTCAGATCACCATCTGGACCGACAAGCCGGCCGACCCCGCCGACCCGGAGAGTTTCAGCCATCCCAACGTCGCGATCTGGCAGACCCATTGCACGAGCTTCAAGCCGCCCCAGTTTGTGGGCTACGATTACGATCCGCGCACCGGAGAATACGAGGCCTGCTTCCTCTTCGAGCAGGACTTGCTGCCGCACGAGTATTTCCGGCAAGAACCCGGCCCCGCCGGCACGAACATCTTCTGGATCAGCATTGCCGGCGAGTATTGGCAGGGGACCGCCGGTCCGTGGCCTTGGGGATGGAAGACCCGGCCGCGCGACCCGGCGTCGCCCGCGCCGGATGACGCGGTGCGCATCTTCGCCCCGCCGCCTTGGCTTATCACACCCGGAACTGAGTTCGTGGGAGGTGAACCCATCTACTGGCCGGATCGGGCGCATTCCTGGGACTTGGCGTTCGAGTTGGTGTCCGAGACACCCAACTCCGGCACGAAGTGGGTTCAGCCGCCTGATTTGACGCCCGAGGGTATGGACGTGCATTGCATGGGCAATCCGCAGCCGCCGCAGTTCCTGCTGGCCGACGATTTCCTCTGCACCAACACCGGTCCCGTTACCAAGATCGTGGTTTACGGATCATGGTACAAAGATGAGGTGCCGCCCTACGTGGAGTTCTGGCTCAGTTTCCACAACGACATCCCGGCCACCGGCCAGTCCTACAGCATGCCCGGCCCGTTGCTGTGGTCGCGGCTATTCTCACCCGGGCAATACACGATCGAACAAGTGCCCGTGCCCGGGTTACTGGAGGGATGGCTTACGCCTCCCGCTCAGTATGAGTTTCCCGGTGACACGATGTGCTTCAAGTACACCTTCCAACTCAACCCCGGTGAATTCATCCAGACGGGTACTCCGGAGAAGCCCATGGTCTATTGGCTGGATGTGCAAGCCCGAGTGACGGGCTCCCTCGCGCCGGTCCGGTTCGGCTGGAAGACGTCTCCCCGCCATTGGAACGACGATGCGGTGTGGGCTCAGGGAACAGAGTTGGAGCACGGGCCGTGGATGGAACTGCGGTATCCACCTCCGCATCCCAAGGCCGGCCAATCCATTGACCTGGCATTTGAGATTTATTCAGAGGGAGGGATGACCGTGGAATCGAAATGGTCACAGCCGCCCGTGCCCTATCACGAAGGCACCAACCACTTCCGCGGCTGGAACGAACCTTCACTGCACGGCCGGGAGCAAATCGTCGCGGACGACTGGGCCTGCGCCGACCCGCGCCCGATCAGCGACATCCACTGGTGGGGGTCGTTCTTGGGCTGGGCCGTTCCCGTGCCGCCTGAGGCCGCCATGTCCATGCCTTCCGCGTTCACCTTCACGATCTGGAGTGACGTGCCAGCACAGCCGGGGGGGCTAGGCTGGAGTCATCCGGGCGAGGCGCTTTGGCAGGTCACGACGACGAACTACTCGTTGAGCTTCGTGGGTTGGGATTGGGATCCACGCAATCCCGGGGCGGGACCGGAGGCCTGTTTCAAGTTCCACGTGGACCTGCGGCCCGATGAATGGTTCTACCAGGAGCCGGGCCCGCGAACGAACATCTACTGGGTGAGCATCGCGGCTGTCTATCCGGGCGGCACCATCATTCAACATCCGTGGGGCTGGAAGACCCGCCCGCGGGATTTGGCCTCTCCGGCGCCGGATGACGCCGTGCGCATCTTCGTTCCCACCGCGCCAGTCGTGGGCAGCGCGTTCCAACAAGGCGTGCCCATCGAGTTCCCCGCTGGGACTTCCTGGGACATGGCGTTTGAACTCACGGCCGGCCCGAAGCCACCCGGCACGGATTGGGGCGACGCGCCGCGTCCCTATCCCACGCAAGCCACTGTCAATGGCGCGGTTCACACCATTGTTCCTGGCTTGTTCATAGGCGCCCGCGTGGACGCGGAGGCGGATGGCCAGCCCGATCCCAACGCGCTGGGCGACGACAACAATCCACCCGCCGGTCCGGACGACGAGGACGGCGTGGTGCTGAATTTGCCGTTCTTCGCCGGCCAAACTGCCACGTTCATGGTTCATTCCTCCTCAAGCAATTTGCTGCTCAACGCGTGGTTCGACTTCGGCGCGGACGGCAGTTGGGCGCAGGCGGGTGACCAGATTCTAACGAATCAGCCACTCGTCGCGGGAGCGAACGCTTTCAGCTTCCAAGTGCCTGCCAACGCCGTTCCCACGAACAGCTTCGCGCGCTTCCGCGTCAGCACGGCGGCCAACCTCTCTTACACCGGCGCGGCGCCGGATGGGGAGGTCGAGGACCACGAGGTCCGCATTGAACGGCTCGACTTTGGCGACGCGCCCGATCCGGGCTACCCGACGCTGTTGGTCAACAACGGCGCCCGCCACATCATTGGTCCGATGTTCCTCGGCGCGCGAGTGGATGCGGAGTTGGACGGCCAACCGAGCGCCAACGCGGATGCTGATGATCTCAATCCACCGGCTGGCCCGGACGACGAAGACGGCGTGACCTTCCACACCACGCTGATCAGCCGCGTGCCCAACACGATCACCGTCACCACCAGCATCGGCGGCTACCTGCAAGCGTGGCTGGACGCCAACGGCGACGGCGATTGGGCGGATGCCGGCGAGCAAGTAATCACGGACCGCCTGCTCGTCCCCGGCCCGAACCAGGTCAACTTCCTCGTGCCGGCGATGAACCTCGGCGTCACCCGCACCATGATGCGCTTCCGGTTGAGCGGGGTCACGGGCTTGGGCTACAACGGCCTCGCGCCCGATGGCGAAGTGGAGGACTACTCGGTGAAGGTGGAATCGCTCAAGTGGCTCCGGCGTCCCGAACTCGGCTGGGAAGGCGTGGACGTGGACAACTCCCGGATGCAATTGGCCGATGACTTCCTCTGCATCCAGAGCGGGCCCATCACGGATTTCCACATCTGGGGTTCATTCGCCAGCGACATCCTGCCCGTGGGCGGCATCGGCAACATGACGTTCACGCTCTTCCTTTACAGCGATGTGCCGGCGGGCCCGGGCCGGCCTTACAGTCGTCCCGGCGAGTTGCTTTGGCAGCGCACCTTCAGGCCCGGAGAGTACTCCGCCGGACACGCCTTCCACCAACCCGAGGGCGAGTGGTGGTTCGATCCCGTCTCGCAGTTCTGGCGTCCCAACGCCGACAAGAACATCTACCAGTTCGACTTCTACGTGGATCGCGAGCAAGCCTTCCGTCAGGTGGAAGGCACGATCTACTGGCTGGGAGTGAAATACATCGCTAATGCGCAGGACGATTTCACTTTCGGCTGGAAGACGACGTACGAGCCGTGGAACGATGACGCGTGCTGGCTCGATACCAGCGTGCAGCCCGCGATCTGGCGCGAGATGCGTTACGGCGATGGGCATCCGTGGGCACAACAGGAGCAGAACTCGCTTAACCTGGCCTTCGCCGTCTCGGGTGAACCGGCGGAGGCGCTGGACTTTGGCGACGCGCCGGACGGCCAGGCCGCGCCCGGCTATCCGACTTTGCTGGCGAACAACGGCGCGCGTCACACCGTCGTGCCCGGGTTGATGCTGGGCAAAGCGGTGGACATCGAGGCCGACGGCCAACCCAACGCGACCGCGACCGGCGACGACAACAATCCGCCTGTCGGCATGGACGATGAGGACGGCATCATCTTCCCCGTCCTCGTGCCCGGGCAAGCGAACACCGTGCAGGTCACCGTCACCGGCGTCGGCGTGCTCAACGCCTGGCTGGACTTCGGCGCGGACGGCAAATGGTCTCAGGCCGGCGATCAAATCTTCACCAACGTCCCGCTGGCCACCGGGGTTCACACCCTGACCTTCAACGTGCCCAGCACGGCACCGTGGGGCGCGACCACCTTCGCCCGCTTCCGCTTCAGCACCGCGTCCAACCTCTCCTACACGGGCGCGGCGCCGGATGGCGAGGTGGAGGATCATCTGGTCAACATCCACCCGCTGCCGAATTCCGATTTGGGCGACGCGCCGGACAGCCGCAACCACGCGGGCGTGAACATGACCGCTTATCCGAAGGGCGGACCGCCCGGACAAGTGGCCAACTTCCCGACCGTGGCCGGCATGGGGCCGCCGTTTGGCCCGCTCCATTTCAACACCCGCGCCGCGTTCCTCGGAATGGCCTCCACCGGGGAACTTGAGGCGGACCAGTTCGCCGATGAGGACTTCGTGAACAATCTCGCGCCTGCGATTGACAGGTCGGACTTGGATGCCGCGGACGATGGTTTGCTCCCCGGCGTGGTCCTGCCGCACTGCAAGCCCGGGATGCTCAACGTCCAACTGTCGTGGGCCGCTCCGATCCCCGTGCCCCAGCTTTTCATCAACGTCTGGTGCGATTGGAATCGCGATGGCGATTGGAACGACAGTATCCTCTGTCCCGATGGCCAATTTGCCCCGGAGTGGGCTGCCCAAAATGTCTTGGTGCCTCCGCTCGTTCCGGCGATGCCCGTGCCGATCCTTAAGGCCTGGCATCCGTCGCTCCACAAGCAACCCATCTGGATGCGCATCACCTTGTCCGAAATGCCCGTGCCCGGCCCGCTCGGTTGGAGCGGCGCGGGCGGCGACGGCCCCGGCGGTGGTTATCAGTTCGGTGAGACCGAGGACTATTACCTCACCGAGTACGAATACCCGCAAGCCTTCGACTTGGGCGACGCCCCGTCGCCGTATCCCACCCTGCTCGCCAACAGCGGGGCGCAACACTTGGAGGTGCAGGGCTTCCAACTCGGCCGGTCGTTGGATGCTGAACCGGACGGCCTGCCACACGCACTCGCGTTGGGCGATGACCTGAACAACGTGGCGGATGAAGACGGCGTGTCCCTCGCCACGCCCTTGCTCGTGAGCACCTCGGCCTGCGTGAACGTCTTCCTCACCGGCGCCGGCGGCAAGCTCGACGCCTGGATGGACTTCAACAAGAACGGCACCTGGGAAGGCACCGAGCAAATCTTCAACGGCCAGGCCTTGGTGCCGGGCAACAACACGGTTTGTTTCAGTGTGCCGTTGCAATCCACGCTCGGCACAAACTTCGCCCGCTTCCGCCTCAGCAGCTTGGGCGGCCTCTCGCCGACCGGCGTTGCGCCGGACGGAGAGGTGGAGGATTACCAGTTCCTCCTCAAACAACACGCACCCTCGACGAACATCGTGGTGACCTGGATCGGCGTCACCAACCTGAACGCCACCAGTCAGGTCGTGACGGTCCAGTGGAACGCCGAGACGAACACCCACTACGAAGTCCTGGCCGCGTCCAACCTGGGCACGAACAACGGCACGGACATCGTCTGGCAGGTTATCAGCCCGATCATCATCGGCCCGAGCAACCGGCACACGCACACCAACACCGCCACCAGCCAGCGTTACTACCGCGTCCGCGCGCCGTGGATCTGGCCATAGGACGCGCGGAATCTGAGCGCAGAAGTCCCTGCGTTACCGCGATTGGACTGGCTGAAACGCTGCGGGGCCGGCGCTTGCCGTCGGCCCCGTGGGCTCGGTGCGAGCCACGGTGGAGAAGGCTCGCGCGGAGGCCAGCTTGCTTGAAATTGATATGTGCCCGCGCGCTGCGCCTCAAGATTCCTGTTGCGCGGCGCCACAGTGATGGCTAAGATCACCACCATCAAGCCACAGCATGCGTTTTATGAATCACGCGAATCATGAAGCGATGTACCTGACTCCCCCTCCATGTCAGGATGTGACGTTTGATTCCTTGTCGCAGCCCCGCGGCAACGCATTGAACGGGCGCTCGGGCACAACAACGGGCTGAAGCCCTCCTTGCGCTCCAAGACCAAAATCCAAAAACCAAGACCCACACCCCATGAAGACCGAATCCTCAACCTCCACACCTCCCCACAGTCAAGCGCGGCAACATCGCTGGTTCATTCTCCTGCTCGTTTCGCTCCTGCAAGGGTTGCTCCTGCTCAGCGCGTCCGCCGCCGACAATTGGATCTTGGTGACGGATCCTCGGGACATGGCCGACTCCAGCGGCGACATTCGCTCGATATCCGCCTTCGTGCGAGACGGTCAGCTCTATCTCTCCATGACGGTCGAGAAAGTGGCGGCGCCGTCGTTGGCCGAGCAGACCCCGCCGGGGATGAACAACCGGTATTACTACCACTGGCTGTTGGACACCGACAACAACCCCGCCACCGGCCGGAGCAATTCCGAATACGAAGGCAACCCGACCGGCGTCGCCAAGCCCATCGGCGCCGAACTGGCAGTAATGATTGGCTGGCGTGACGGGTTGCCCGGCGGCATCGAGGTGTTTGACGCCTTGGACGACAGCATCCTGATCACGACCAACTTCACGTATCAAGCCAGCGGGAACACCCTGACCGCCATGATCCCCTTGGCCGATCTGGGACTGACGCCGGGGCAAACCATCGCGATTTCAGCCTTCCAGGAAGGCTCTTCGGACGGCTGGGCGGTGGATTGGATGGAATCCGCCACGCTAACATTGACCGGTCTGAATCCGCCAACCATTCTGGTTACGGACCCGCAGGACATGGCAGACTCCAGCGGAGATATTCGCGCGATTGGCGCCCAAGTGATGGGGGACAAACTCCTGCTATCAATGACGGTGGAAAAGGTGGCGGCGCCGTCGTTGGCCGAGCAGACCCCGCCGGGGATGAACAACCGGTATTACTACCACTGGCTGTTGGACACCGACAACAATCCCGCCACCGGCCGGAGCAATTCCGAATACGAAGGCAGCCCGACCGGCGTGGCCAAGCCCATCGGCGCTGAATTGGCGGTGATGATCGGCTGGCGCGACGGTTTGCCCGGCGGCATCGAGGTGTTCGACGCCTTGGACGACAGCATCCTCATCACGACCAATTTTGCCTACCAAGCCAGCGGGAACACCCTGACTGCCATGATCCCGCTGGCCGACCTGGGATTGACGCCGGGGCAGACCATTGCGGTTTCAGCCTTCCAAGAAGGCTCTTCGGACGGCTGGGCGGTAGATTGGATGGAATCCGCCACGCTGACGTTGACCGGTCCGGCCGTGACCTCGATCCGCGTGACCGACCCGCAGGACATGGCAGATTCCAGCGGGGACATTCGGATCATTGACGCGCACGTGGACGAAGGAACCAACCTGGTCCTCGGTATGACCATCGAGAAAGTGGCGGCGCCGTCTTGGACCGAACAGACCCCGCCGGGGATGAACAACCGGTATTACTACCACTGGCTGTTGGACACCGACAACAACCCCGCCACCGGCCGGAGCAATTCCGAATACGAAGGCAACCCGACCGGCGTCGCCAAGCCCATCGGCGCCGAACTGGCAGTAATGATTGGCTGGCGTGACGGGTTGCCCGGCGGCATCGAGGTGTTTGACGC
>CAZJTM010000060.1:18129-28854 GCA_964548925.1 uncultured Verrucomicrobiota bacterium
CAGTAATGATTGGCTGGCGTGACGGGTTGCCCGGCGGCATCGAGGTGTTTGACGCTCTGGATGACAGCATCCTGATCACGACCAACTTCACATACCAGTCCCGAGGCAACACACTCCGGGCGGTCATCCCGCTGGCGAATTTGGGATTGACCGTGGGGCAAACCATCGCCGTCTCCGCCTTTCAGGAAGGCTCTTCGGATGGCTGGGCAGTGGATTGGATGGAGTCGGCGGTGTTGACCCTTGAACCGCCGGTCAGTGGCGGCACCACCATGCCGTTGGCGACGGACTTCACCGGCGACCCGGTCAGCTTCACGATTCTCGTCCAGGACGACGGAGCGACCCAAGTGGATACCGGCAGCGTGGTCCTCAAACTGGGCGCCAACGTCCTCAGTGCCAACGTGAGCAAGGTCGGGGGCACAACGACGATCACCGGCACGTTCCCCACGGTGCTGCCTCCCAACACGGTGCAGACCATCAACCTGGCGCTTGTTGCCGGTGGCAAAGCCATGTCCAAGGATTTCGTGCTGTCAGTGGGGCCGTACACCGTTCTGCCCGAGACACACGCGCTCCAGAAGCTCGATACCGCCAACAAGGGGTTCGTTGTGAATGTGACGAAGATCAGTTCGCTGCAAACCGGCGTGCCCAGCCTGCACACGAACATCGCGGAAATGGCGGAGAAACAGCTCGCCGGCCTCATGCAGGATGAAACCGGGACCATCACCTTCTTCAACGAGGCCGCCGACGACATTTCGCAATGGATGATCAATTCCCAGATTGTCCCCGGCGTGGTGAATTGGTTCGAGCTCGCGCCCGGCACGGATGCGAGCCTGAATTTCCCGAACGATGAAGCCATTCCGCGCCTGGAAAGCCCGGGATGGCCACTCGAGGGCGTGGTCGTGGAAATCTTGACTTACGTGGACTTGGCGGCCGGGTATCACAAGCTGGGCCTCTACACGGAGGGCGGTCACAAGATCACCGCGGGCTTCCAGCCGAATGATCCGCTGCTCAGCCTCGTGAGCGCTCCTGCGGACGACTTGCCGAGCTACTTCGCGCGCAATCGGTTCTACGACGTCATTGCCACCAAGGCCGGCTACTATCCGATTCGCGTCTTGTGGTTCCAAAGCAAGCGCCGTCAGGAACCTGGGCTCATGCTCGAACTGTTTTCCGTCAAGAACAAACAACTTCACCTGATGAACAGCACGACGGACCCGGACGCGCTCCGCGTCTATCGGGCGGGCGTCTTGACTCATCCCGGCACGGTGACCCCGACGGTCAGCGCACAAAGGCAAGGTAACAATCTGGTTCTCCGATGGACCGGAATGCTGCAACTTTCCGATGCCTTGGGTGAAGGCTGGAGCGACTATGCCGACCAGAGTCAAAGCCCGCTCGTCTTGCCCATGTCCACGCCGATGAAGTTCGCACGCGCCCGGTCGTACTGACGCGCGTCAGCATCCAGTACCCGGCTGAAAAAGCTGCACACGGAGGCGGCGAGGTGGCGGACTCAGGACACGCCTGAGCAAGTCGCCCTCGCCGCGCCCGTGGTCGCACATGATCACATTCTCCGTCCGCGTGCGCCACTTTCTCCGATCACGGGAGCACAGCCGCGGCACGTGCGGTGATCGCTTGAACCAAGCCGTATCCACACAATGGATGCGCGCTGTGGCTGCGGCACCATGGCGCAGGCGCGTGCGCGCGACCCCTTCGTCGTGCTCCGGACGGAGCTCAGTCTTGACTTCTCGGTGATCTCCCGGGCTGAGCGGCAAGAGCGCTGTCCGCACCCGCTGCGATGGGGTGTCGCAGCCACGCACAGGTGCTTCGCGAGGTTCCAACTGCATGGATACGGCAATGCCGTGACGATTCAGATGGAACTCAATGCCAAGGCGCCAAACCTATCGCGCGAAACCCGCACCGGGCGGGCGGCGGCTTGGGCTCACCCAACGGTAAAGCACCAGTCCAGCGTCAACGTCTCCCAAACCCTTGGCGCCTTCGCGTCTTTGCCTCCTTGCGTTGATGGTCTTTTGCATGGACGCGGCTAAGCTGAACTCCACCCAACGAGTTCTCAGTCCGCCTTCATCTCAATGGGCGTATGGGCTGCGACCCACCCGGCGCGGGAAGCGCGGCAGGATGGTCTCGCGTGCGGGGGTGGTTTGCTGTCTCTTACAGCGGAAACATGCCGCCTCCCGATGCGGAGACATCCCCGCCCACGTCGCCAACGCAACCATGGTCGGTCGCCGCCTCCTGAAGGAGGCGCACTGCATCACCGGTTCTTCCGCTGAACCGCATTTAGACGTCGGCGTGGTGTTGCACGAAACCGGTCCTCCTTGTGAACCGACGTGCCTGCCCACAGCGCGAGGATGGACAAGAAAGCCGACGTGGCTGTAGATCAGGCGTGCCTGTTCGGGTGGGCAAGACCAGAGCGCATCCCAGCCCGCGAAGTCGCCGAGCTTGCCGGAAGGGGCAGCGCATAGGATACTGCCGCCGTGTGCTTGATGAACGAATCCCTTCGGAACCAATCGCCAGCCTGCGGCGCAGTTGCCCGCGGGCTTAGACCGGTCGCATGAATATCCGACGCGGGACCCCACGGTCCCTGCGATCGTCTCCCTGCCTTTCCTTGTTCCAACTCCTCTCCATGCCTGATCTGCCATGACTGACAAACCGAGCCCCCGTCGCCGCCGGCGCAAGGCCCATCCGCCGGCGGTGGAGATTCGCGAAATGCGGCTCAACGATTTGCCGGCGGTGTTCGCGCTGGGCCAGCGGCTCTTTACGGCCGAGGACCTGCCGACGCTGTATCGTTGCTGGGACGACGATGAGGTTATGCAACTTTTCAGTTCCGACCAGGAAACCTGTCTGGTGGCGGTGGCGGGAGACCGCGTGGTTGGCTTCGCGCTGGGGAGTATGATGGAGAAACCCCGCAACGCCTGGCGTTACGGCTGGTTGGAGTGGTTGGGTGTGGATCCAACGGTCAGCCGGCACGGCATCGCCACCCGGTTGTTGAATCAGTTGACCAGCTTGTTCGTTCGGCGCAACGCGCGCATCATGCTCGTGGACACCACCGAAGACAACCAACCCGCGTTGACGTTCTTCCGCAAGCGCGGCTTCGGGCACGAGTTGCGCCACGTCTATCTCTCCCAAAACTTGGATGCCCATCCGGAGGCCATCGAACGCAAAGAAACGCTCCGCGAGGACGAGGATGAATGACCCCGAGCGGGCCTGTCGCGGTAGCGCCTGCCAAGGTTGCGTGGGCACGCCCCCGCAGGCGAAAGAATGAACGAAGCACGGTAGTTTATGCTCCGGTGGAGTTTGGTGGGGGGTACTTTGCCGCCGCAAAAAAGCGAACGTTTGCCATCGGGCGGGCGGGCAAGCCATGCCGCGTCATGTGGTCGTTCAACCACAGAGGATGTGGCATCCAGCCGCCGCAGATTGCGGTTCAGGGTGGATGGAATGCGCGCGCGGCGGAGGAGCTCGAGCCGCTCAGAGAGGGAGGGAAACGGCTCATTTGGAGAAACGCCGCGCGCGCAAATCACACCATCAATCGGCCCCACTCACACTGCGCATATTGAAGCAGATTGCCTTCAGGCGGCAACTCCGAATGGCTCCAAATCCTGCTCCAACATTTCCCGCAGCTTGCCCAAAGCCAGATTTTGTAACTGGCGAATCCGTTCGCGTGTGACGCCGAACTTCTTGCCCACTTCTTCCAGCGTCCGCTCCGAACCGCCGTTCAAGCCGAAACGAAAACGGAGAATCCGAGCCTCGCGATCGGGAAGTCTGTCCACCAATTCCAGAACCTTCGCCGTCGTGGTCCGGTGCTCCAGGCTTTCCGAGGGATTTGAGGCCATCTCGTCTGGCACGACATCCCCTAACCGGCTGCTGTCTTCGTCTCCCAATGGCGCGTCCAATGACGCGGGCCGGATGGCGGCGGTCCGCAAGGCGGCAACCCGGCGAGGCGTCGTCTTCAATTCCTGAGCCAACTCCTCCTCGGTCGGCTCGCGGCCAAGCGTCTCCTGCAGACGGAGTTCAGCCAGCCGCAAATGGTAGATCTTGTCCGCCACATGCACAGGCAGCCGGATGGTCTTACCCTGATTGGCCAGCGCACGCCGGATGGATTGCTTGATCCACCAGGAGCTGTAAGTCGAAAGCTTGCCGCCTTTTGCCGGGTCAAACCGCTCGACGGCTTTCATCAGGCCAATGTTGCCCTCATTGATGGCATCCAGCAGCGGCAGTCCCAAACCCTCGTATTCGCGGGCGATTTTCACGACGAGGCGCAAGTTGGCGCGAATCATGTGCTCGCGGGCCTTCTTGTCGCCGCGCTTGATGCGAGCTGCAAGCTGGATTTCCTCTTGCGGCGTCAGCAGGGGCACTTGGCCCACTTCTCGCATATAGAGCGTAATGGCGCTTGCCGACTCGACGGACAGACGGCGGTAGTCCTCCACTGAAGCCTCCGGAGTTGGTGACTGGGTGGCTTGAGTGGTTGCGCGAAGCGTCCTGCGGGAAAAGCCGTCAAGCCAGTCCTTGTGGTTGGCGACGACACTCTTTGCCGCCGCTTTGGCCCGATTCACTCTGGTGGCTTTGACCGCTTGCCTCAATGTGTTGCTCACCCGACCTGCTTTCTCTCGCATGTTTTGCCTTTCTACGTTGCTTGCCCAATCGTTCTCCAAAAAAACTTATTGTTCTTATAAATACTTTTGACGCTCCTGTCAACAATTTGTTCAACAAATCTTGAGGGGAATTGTTCCTTGGAGGACAAATACACAAGCGGCTTGTGGATAGCGTGTTGCAACAATTTGTGGCTTGCCGAATGGGGCTGTTCAGCCCGCGATGCTTGCAAAGAAGGTCGCTTGCGTCTATGAGTTGTCAACTGTCATGAGAGAAGGCAACCACTGCATCCGCGTCGTGGCGAACCGCACCGGGCTCAGCCAGCACGTAATCCGAGTATGGGAGAAACGCTATGGGGCAGTGACCCCGGAGCGAACAGACACAAACCGCCGGTTGTATTCCGAGGAAGAAATCGAGCGGTTGAGTCTCATGCGGCTGGCGACTGCGGCCGGTCACAGCATCAGTCTGATTGCGAAGCTGCCGAGTGATCGGTTGCGTGCGTTGGTCGCCCAGTCTGCCCCGCTTGCTCAAGCTGTCCCCCATAGGCCAGTCCTCGGCGACCGGGCGGGGCGGTTTGTGGCGTCGGCGCTGGCGGCCGTCGGCGAGTTCGATGGGAAGGCTTTGGAAGCCGCGCTGAATCGTGCGCTGGTGGCCTTTGGGAACCAGGGTCTGTTGCGCAAAGTCATTGGTCCGCTGGCGGAACGAATTGGTGAACTCTGGCGCAAGGGGGACCTCACCGCTGCACATGAACATTTTCTCAGCGCGGCGCTCAAGGTCTTCCTTGGGCGTTTGAACACCCCTTCAGCCATCTCAGCCGCCGCGCCGCGTCTCGTGGTCGCCACGCCGCCCGGTCAACTGCATGAGTTGGGCGCGGCCATGGTCGCCACCGAAGCGGCCAACTTGGGATGGCGCGTCGTCTATTTGGGGGCCAACCTGCCGGTTGCCGAGATCGCCGGTGCGGCCATTCAAAGTGACGCGGCGGCGGTGGCCCTGAGCTTGGTTTATCCGGAGGACGATACCGGCCTTGCGGCGGAATTGCTGGCGCTGCGCCGATTGCTGCCTGACTCCACGAAGATCGTGGCCGGCGGTCGGGCGGCCCTTACCTACCGCAGCGCGCTGCTTCAAATCGGCGCTTCGATCACTGGCGACTTGGACGAACTGGCCGAGTGGCTGGACGCCAGCCGCCGGTCGAGCAACCGGGCAAGCGACCGTCCCTCCCAGTAGCGGAGGCTGCCACCAAGCCCAGGGGGAGACCGGCTTCCCGCACCACCACCTATCGTCGGCACAGAGGCATGTTGCATTGGCCTGCTATGGTGATCACCAGGAAAAGTTTGACCGCCTCATCGCGGGCAAGTTGGACCAGTGGGAGAAGCAGTCACTGGCCCTCAGTAATTCCTCGATCTGCAGGAAACTCAGCACACTTTGGAAGCCCCGATGAGCGTCGGTCTTTGTTGGCTGGGTGTATGCATACCAAGTGAGGGTGAGAATCGGGCGCTGCATCTCAGACCTTGGGTTGATCGCCAAAGCCACTTATATGCATGTTTGGACCAACCCTCAGGAATACTCGCCGCTGGCCTGAAGCTCGATGCATCCTATCGAGCCTGATCGTTCGATCCTGTCGCACTACTTTTCGCACCTGGAGATCAACTCGACAGCTACGGCACCAGCCGGGCACAATAGAACCGGGCCGGCCTGTTCCCGAAGTCGCTGAATTAGAGCAGCCAAGAACTGAACGTGTTTGTTTTTGGGCGGCTGCCAGCACTCGTTGGTTGGGCACTTCCTTCAGATTGAAGCCGAATCCATTGGTGAGAACGCCGACGCCCGGAATGGCGTCCAAGCGGTCGGCTTGGGCTTGGAGCGGGGCTTCGGCGGCGATGAGGGTGGGCATCGCCCTTTCGCACTGCGCGATCTGCTTTTCCAAGAGTTGCACCAGACGCCGGGACTGCTGAAGGCAGAGTTTGTCCTAGTAGTGGGCGGCACGGGAGACCGGAGGCGGCCCTCTTTCAGCTCCGCGCTGGCGTTCTGCGACGGTCTCCGCAGCGAGCACCTGCCGGCGAACCTGCTCCAGGCCCAGCGCGATTACTTTGGCGCGCACACCAGGTAGAACGTGACAAGCCTACGAGCGCGTGGACCACCCGCGCAGCGAATCCTTCCGCTCCAACCGGACCGGCACCGGCGGCCGCGTGGCCAGCAGCACGTACACGGTCTGAACCGTAGCGGCGCCTCGGTAGAGCGCCGCCGCGTTGGATTAGAACACGAAAAATGCGGCGCGCTGCCGAGGCGCCGCTACGCAGATTCAGAGCGCGGGCTTCGGCCCGCGCTTTCTGCTTCACCCGGTTGTCGCCATGCTCTACGGTGAGGCCGTGAGATGAAGCTAAACGTCTATCTCGAAACGACCTTTCCAAGCCTGCCGACGGTGTGGCCCGGTCGCAGTGTGCTGGTCGCCGGATGGCAGCAGACGGCTCGCGATGGGGAGAACCAGGGTTGCCAGCGCGGCGGTGCCAATTTGCCGCCAAGCCGCAGGCTTCTGCCACGACTTGGGCCATGACACCGACCCAGGCCGCCATCGTCGGGTTTGTCTTGCTGCTGGCGCTGCTGGCGGCTTCGATGCCAGTAGGCTTTGTCATGGCGGTGGTGGGCCTCATGGGCTTTGCCATGGTCGTCTCCTGGCCGGCGGCGTTCAGCCTGGCGACGATTGATCTCTACACGACGTTCTCCGACTACAACCTCACCACCATTCCGCTGTTCGTGTTGATGGGGCAGGTGGCGTTTCACACCGGCATCAGCCGCGGGCTGTTTCACGCGGCGTATCACTGGATGGGACGGCTGCCGGGCGGGCTGGCCATGTCCACCGTCGGCGCCTGCACGGCGTTCGGCGCCATCTGCGGGAGCGGGCCGGCAACCTCGGCGACGCTGGCGTCCGTGGCGCTGCCGGAGATGCGCCGCTACCAATACGACCTGTCGCTGGCGACCGGCTGCATCGCGGCGGGAGGCGGCATCGGCATGTTAATCCCGCCCAGCGTCGTGTTCATCGTCTATGCGATTCTCACCGAACAATCCATCGGCAAGCTCTTCATGGCGGGGGTCGTGCCCGGCTTGATGATTGCCCTGCTCTTCTGCGCGGTGATCTGGGTTCAGTGTGCGCGCCACCCCGAACGCGGACCGCGCGGGCCGGTCTTCACGGCGCGCGAGAAGGTCGCGTCGCTCCGGGGGGTGTGGGAGACGCTCGTCCTGTTCGCGCTGGTCATGGGAGGCATGTTCGGCGGTTTCTTCACGGCCACGGAAGGCGCGGCGGTCGGCGCGGCGGGGACCTTGCTGATTGCGCTGTGCAAGCGGGAGCTCACTTGGAAAAAACTCATCCAATGCCTGATCGAATCCATTCGCACCTCCTGCATGGTCATGACCATCGTGGCGGGCGCGATCATCTTCGGCAAGTTCCTGGCCGTCACGCAGACGCCCTCGAACCTCGCCTCCTGGCTCACCAGCCTGCCCTTGCCCGGCTGGGGCATTATCGGGTTGATCATCCTCTTCTATCTCATCGGCGGCTGCTTCTTGGACGCGCTCGCGCTCGACATTCTGACGATCCCGATTTTTTATCCCGTGATCCTCGCGCTCGGCTACGACCTGCTCTGGTTCGGGGTGATGATTGTGGTGGTGACGATGATGGGCGTAATCACGCCGCCGGTGGGTGTGTGTGTGTACGTGGTCAGCGGCATGGCGCGGGATGTACCGCTGGAGAAGATCTTCCGCGGGAGCCTGCCGTTCCTGTGGATGCTCGTGCTCGCGGCCATCCTGCTGACGGTGTTCCCCCAAATTGCGACCTGGTTGCCGGGCTTGAGCAAATGAAACCCCAGCGGCCAAACGTGGTGGCGTCTCGGCAAAGCGCCGTCAACTTCCGTCACGAACAACGGCGGCGCTCTACCGAGCCGCCGCTACGACCGATATGAACACTCCCGTTCTTCCCGAATCCCGTTTCAAACACATCCTGTTCTGCACGGATTTCTCCGAGAGCGCCGATGCGGCGTTCGCGTTCGCGCTCGATGCCGTGGTGCGCCGACCCGGTTCGACGCTGACCTTGTTGCATGTCATCCACGAACCGGATGCGCAGTTCTGGAAGTCTTACATCGCCGAGGTGGACAACGTGGACGCCGACGCCAAGCGGGCGATTGACGCAAAAGTCGCCGCCGCCTACCGCTCGCGCCTGCCGGCGGGCGTGGAGATGAAGACCGAGTTCCGGATTGGCCCGGACGCGGCGACGATCCTCGAATTCGCCCAAGCCAACCAAGCTGATCTGATCGTGCTCGGCCGTCACGGTCACGGTGGCGTGGGCAAGGCGTTGTTCGGCAGTGTGGCGGAAAAGATTGTGCGCAAGGCGCACTGCGCGGTAATGGTCGTGCCGCTGGAATATGCGAAGGCAGGGTGAGCAGCCTCCACTCGTCGTTTGAAAGTTGGCCTCTTGAACCACGCCAGAACGCTAAGCGGGGGCGGTTTTGAGGAGTTGCGACGACTTGAAAAGCATATACGGCCAACCGTAACCAATAGTTTCCCCCCAAAAGATTCAAGGCGTTCAGAAATCCAAAATCCGCCATCCTGAGACGCTTTGAATCCATGAAGGCGCATTCAACCCACCAAGAGGCTGGACTTGGACCCGCCAGTTGGCGGGCTGCAAACGGAGACAGGCGGAAGCGCTGTCCTACGCCCTCGCGGCGGCTTGCCTTTGGCGGGCAAGACCGTCAAGCTGCCGAGAATTCGGAATCCGGTTTTCATGACTACGCGAACGCAGAACGATGCCAGTGACCACTCGCCAGAAGACGGCGATTCCGTCGAGGGGCGGGTCACTCTGCTGAAGATCACCTGGCGGCTGCTGCCGCTGCTGTTCCTCTGCTACATCATTGCCTACATTGACCGCATCAACGTGGGCTTCGCCAAGCTGCAGTTGCAACAGGCGCTGGGGGTGGATCCGGCGGTGTTTGGCCGGGTGTACGGGTTGGGCGCCGGCTTGTTCTTCATCGGCTATTTCCTCTTCGAGGTGCCCAGCAACCTCATCCTGCACCGCGTGGGCGCGCGCCTTTGGATTGCCCGCATCATGGTGGTGTGGGGACTGATCTCGATGGCGATGATGTTCATCCAGAGCACGACGATGTTCTACTGGATGCGATTTTTGTTGGGCGCGGCGGAGGCGGGATTCTTTCCGGGAGTCATTCTCTATTTGACCTACTGGTTTCCGGCCCGCGATCGCGCGCGGGCGGTGGCACTTTTCGCGACCGGCGGCGTGATTGCCGGCATCATCGGCTCGCCGTTGTCGGGCGCGATCTTGGGAATGGATGGGCTGGGCGGCCTGGCGGGCTGGCAGTGGCTGTTCTTGATCGAGGGTTTGCCGGCCGTGTTGCTGGGCGTGGTCGTCTTGGTGGTCCTGCCCAACGGCCCGCGGGAGGCCCGCTGGCTCACGGAAACCGAGCGTGCCTGGATTGCGACACGGTTGGCGGAGGAGTCCGCTTCGTCCGAACAGCGGCCACGTCATCGCCTGGCGGACGCCTTCACCAGTGGACGCGTGTGGCTGCTGTGCCTGCTCTACTTCCTGCTCAACGTCGGCGGCTACGGTTACGAGTTGTGGCTGCCCACCATCGTCAAAGAGTTCTCCGGCACCGGCAACACCACGGTGGGCTTCCTCAACGCCATTCCCTATGTCGCCGCCGCCCTCGCCATGTTCTGGGTCGGACGTTACTCGGATCGAACCGGGCGCCGGCGCTGGCCGTTGGCCCTAGCCGCGATGACCTCCGCTGTGGGGTTCGCGCTGAGCGGTTGGCTGCACAACCCCTATCTGGCCATGGCGGCGCTCGTCCTGGCGTTCGTGGGTCTCAAGTCCACGCTGGGTCCTTTCTGGGCGCTCGGCACCGCGTTCCTGAGCGGGACCGCCGCGGCGGGCGGCATTGCCCTGATCAACTCCGTGGGGAACCTCGGCGGCTTTGCCGGGCCGTACTTGGTGGGCGTGATCAAGGACCAAACCGGGAGCAACCTGGCCGCGCTGCTGATGCTCGGCGGCGCGTTGCTGGCGATGGGACTGCTGGCATTGACCATTCGGGAGACGGCCTCCAAGGACGCCAAGACCGCGGCTTGACCCGCCGATTCACC
>CAZJTM010000061.1:0-21901 GCA_964548925.1 uncultured Verrucomicrobiota bacterium
TGCCGACAGAGTAACGCTATCAGAGACTAGAGGGAAGGGGATATGCAGAATGTCCTGATACTTCCGGTTCGTCAGTGTCGTGGCTTCCTCGACGCCGATGACGTCGTATTCCAGCCCCAGATAGGCATCAATGTCCTTCTCCGCCTGAAAGTGCCCGGCAATGATCCGCGAGCCGTTCTTGAACGACAGCACACCGCGAAACGCGGAGAAGTCATGCTTGAGCTTGCCAAACACCCGGCGGCGCAAGTCCTCGAACTGCTCCAGGTTCGCCTTGCCCACTTTACGCAGGAGCAAACACTTCAGCCCTGGCACTCGCTGGCAATCATCCGCACCCATCTGCGCCAGCAGCCAGTGCGACTTCCCACCGCCCCGGGCGCCACCGTAACCAATGGCCGTCGGTCCACTGGCTTGGTCACAGAGTCTCGCTGCCGCGCTCGCCACCAGTTGCCGCGGTTGCAACACCACGCCGGCGCGCAAGAAGTTCTTCACCTGGTCGCGCGGGCAGCCAGCGCGAAAACCTTCCGCCATCATGTCCTCGATACGCATCATGTTTGGGCCGGCAACACCGCCGGTGCATTCAAGGGCTCGACTTCAACGACAGTTGCCGACGCTGTCGGCTTCTCGGGTCCGTAGATTTTCTCCAGCGCCACCTCGATCTGAATCATGAAAGCGGCATCCTCTTCCCCGGTTTTCTCCACCGGCTCCAGGGACAGGCCCGACGACACGCGCCCCAGCTTGCTCGCTAGGTCGAGCAGCCGGGCGATCCCCTCCAGCGTGCCGCAGCGATGCTCGGCCTTTTTCCAGCGGGCGATGGCCTCGCGCGCCAGGGTGAGCAGCTCATCACGAGCCTGCCATTCATCCTCGCGGTGTTGATCCTGTCGCTTGGCCCAGTCAGTACCAGCCTGGACCGCCAGCGCTTCGGCCGTCTTGCGCTCGATGTCCGCCAGATGGGCGGTGTGGGCTTGCACCCGTGCTGGCCAGTCAAACCGACGCGACCAACGTTCGATCATCGTCTTGCTCTTGCCCACCTTGTCGGCCACGGCCGCGAGCGATCGTTCCGCCCCAAGTTCCAGGTAGGTCCTAAAGGCGGTGAAAGCTTTGCTGCTTTCCCTCGGCTGCTGTTCAAACACCAGTGCGGTTGTCTTCTTCTCCACCATGTTCATTCCTTTCCCGTGTTAGTCCGCCTTCAATGGCAGTCGTGGAAGGGCAACCCGACCCAAGAAGGGTTGCCTTCCCAACTGCCTGTTCTGTTGTTCCAGTCCATTTACTCTTTAAGGGATGCTGGACTTCTGGACTTCAATCATTGGAAAGCCAGTAAAGCCCTCCCGAACACCTGATTAAGCCCTTGTCCGTTAGCCGTTTGAGGTAAACGGCCGTTGTGCTGCGGCCCATGTTCAGCTCGTTCTTGGTTTCCTCCACAATCCGACTGAAGGATTTGCCCTCCTGAGTGATCACTGCCGCCACAAACTCCTTGTCCGAACACACCTTGTTCTTGGCTTGGGGCCGACGCAGAGCGTCCGGATTCAAATCACTGGCCACCTTCATCAGGGGATAATCCCACGCCACCACGAACTCCTGGAGCTGGGGCAAGTTCCGCAGGATGCTGGTGACCGTGAAACAGTTCTCCTCTTCGTGTGGGGTCAACACCATGATGCTGTCCGGATCACGGGCCCAGGCGCCGGCGCCGCTCATGCGGTCAATCGCGGACTTGGCGGTGCTGTCGCCCTTGGCGAAGTGATGAGCGACTACCACCGCGGCGCCGGAGCTCTGGGCCATCGCCTCCAGTTCGTTCATCAAGCTGGCGATCTCACCGTTGGCGTTTTCATCACGGTCGCCCAAGACCTTGTAGGCGGGGTCAATGATGATCAGTCCAAACTGGTGCTGGACGAGCTGCGCTTCCAGCTTGGGCCGGAGCAAGGTCAGGTCCGTGTTGTGCCCGCGCAGGTTCCAGAGCGCCAGCGTTGCCCGTGGCACCCGGCACTCGGGCTTGGCCCCGCAGAGCGCGTTCAAGCGCTCCGCCAGCGCCCACGGTTGCAGTTCAAAGTTGAGGTACACCACCGGCATCTTCGTGCAGGGGCGGCCCCACCACGGCAGGCCGCTGGCGACCGAGAGCGCCAGGTCCAGCAGACACCAGCTCTTGTTCGATTTGCTGGTGCCACCGAGGACCATCTTGCACCCTTGGTGCAGGACGCCCGCGATGATTTGGGGCGGTGGCAAGGGCGGGTTGGCCGCAAAGTCCTCGAAGAAACAAATCTCCGGCAGTGGCGGTGGTACGGCGCCGAGGTCCACGGCGATGTCAATGGGCTCGCTCATGTTTCTCCTTTCCCAACGCGGCCCGCAGGGCCCGCAAATCCAACCGGTCACCGTATTGCCGTTCCATTTCCGCCACGAACTCGCGCAAGCTCATGAGCCTTGGCAGCGGCAGGTCCCGCCAGTCGAACGGCAGTTCCGTTTGCTCAGGCAGGGGGATTCGTCCGCTCAGTCCTTCAGCCATACAAGCCTCTGTAGTTTTCCCTCCCGGTAAGCGCCCGGCACCCGCACGGGCTGTGAGTAAGTGAACACCTTGGGGTCGCACCCGAACGCCACGAGCCCGGCCTTCAAACGGTTCTCCAACACCTTGTTCTTGGGCGCATCAAACCACGCGTGCAACGATTTGCCGGCCGTATCAATGATGCAGTGCAACCGGTAATGCAGCCGGCGGCGCAGGTAGGCGAAGACGGCGCCCACGTCGTCTTTTGCGAGCGTATCGCTCTCGATCACCATGAACCGATGCCCGTTCAGGTTCTCGTTGCTTCGACGAAAACTGCCCGGCTTGAAGGACGATCCGCAGGTGTAATTCCCCATCACCGGCCCGATCTGGTGCCAATCGCATAACGGACGGAAATGCGTGCGATGCTCCGGCTTGCCGGAACTGAACACGTCGCCGATCCAGACGTGACAATGCGCCGGCCACAGCCGCAGCCAGGTGCGGAACTGGTCTTCGGCATCGCGCTCCGAAACGAGCAGCGGCGAGTCCTCGATGATTTGGGCAAACGGCCAGTGAAATCGCTCGAAAAGCTCCGGCGCGAACCGCGTCGCCAGCATCTTGACGGTGGCGAGCGTAACGGCTTCGCTGGCATCCCTGCCTTCTGCCCGGGCCTGCGCCTGGATGACCTCGCGGGGCAATACCTCGCCACTCGCTTGCAGCACGTCGCCGCTGCGAAGCACGCGACCGCCGGGCAACGTCAAGGCCCAGGGTGATGCGTTCAGTTCGCCTCGCAACCTGCGGTTGGCCTCCGCGACCGCAAGCGCACACGAAGCATGGAAGCAGAAGATCGTCGGCGCACCGTCCACGTTCACACGGCAATCCTTCTTACCGGTGTGACTCGTGTGCAGCGCCTCACCCGGACAGCGACAGAAGCCGCTGACCTCGCTTTGCCAGTCCACGGCGCCGACGATGCCGGCGGCAATCTGACGGGGATCAATCATTCCTCCTCGCTCGCCCGTTGGGTCGTTTCACGGCGCGTCCTTTCGTACGCCTCCCGCCAGGCGCGCGTCCGTAGCGCCCCGCGCCGCGGTGCGTCCGCGTACAGCGCCTTGAGTTCCTGAACCTCCGCAGCCAGCCGCTCCAGTTGCTGCGCGACGTCTGCGATCTTCGCAGCAACTGAATCCGTGTCCATGGGTCCTCATCAGGGGTTGCTTCCTTCTCGCACCCTCGGTGCCCTTTCGTGGCGAGCCTGTCCGCGCGCTTCGCGCGCGGCATCCCACTCCGCGAGGTTCTGGCAGCGCCGGCACGTCACGTCGCCCAGGTCCATCTGCCACGGCCCGCGCTTCCCGTGGCGCCCGCCGCAGCAGCGCGGCGCGCCGTCCCGCATCCAGTGAACCCGTCCTCTCGTTGGCAAAGTCGCATTCATGTCTCAATTCACGTTCAGGACGAACCCTCCGCCCTCACGACGCAGTAGAGGCAGACCTCGCTGGACAGGTCCTGCCGGTCTTCATCCCGTCGTGCGTGCCCGCAACACACGCATCGGAACGCACGGTCCCAGACCCACGCCCATTCCAGCGGCACTGCCGGGATGTGCGAGTGCTCACGCTCGCGTCGGAATGCCCGTTCAATCAAATCGCCCTCCGGCAGAACCTCTGCCATCTGCTGCTTCCTCTTTCTCTTCATTCGTGTCCCTGCCTGGTCAAAAGTTGAGCTCCGGCTCACAGTGGCTCTTGGCGGCGCGGATGAAGTCCGCCGGTCTCCTGAGCGCGGCCTCCGCCACCTTGGCCGGCAGGTGCAACAAATCCCTCGCGCCATACCGCTCCACGATGAAGCGCAGGATCATCGCCTCGACACGCACATCGCCCTCCAGCAACCGATGCAACCGCAGTACCGTATGCACCGGTAACCGCCCGTTGGCAGGCACTCCCTCTCCACGCTGGGGAGAGGGTTGGGGTGAGGTGTCGGTTTGCATTCCTAGTTGCTGGCCCGTGCGGCACGCACCTTGACAATTGCCGGATCAGGCCGACGGTAGAAGTGGCTGACGTGGACGTGAGTGTTAGCAGACAGAGACAGATCAGTTAGTAAGTCAGTCCGTTAGTAGATACGCCCACGCCAGCCATTTGTGTTTCAGTCTGACCCGCATGGATTTATTTCCTTCAGCCCCTTCCAGGAGTGCCGATGAAGAAAGTGGCTGTCGTGGACAACCAACAACAAAACACGAAACCTGAACGTAAAATTGCCCACGCCAGCCTTTCTTCTTTTCACGCCGCCTCCGCCATTCCGGCTTCTGACTCCTGACTCCTGACCTTGGGCTTTTGGCGTGGATCGAATTTCTTCTCCACGCGCCACAGCGCCATGGCCGCCTCAAACGCCTCCCAGCACCGTTCCAACTCCGGCTCCGTCCACGGCGCTTCCACTGGCGGATGCGCCTCGCGCGAGTTGACGATCAGGTTCATGCACGCCACCGGCCGGCCCAACACGCGCCGATACGCTGCCAGTTGATAGCCCCAGCTCTTGTAGGTCGAAGGATCGTTGCCAGGCTTCACCCCTTGCGTTTTGAGATCCACCAACGTCAGCCCGTGGACTGGGTGCTGGATCAGCAAGTCTGCGGTGCCGGCGTAACCGAGTTCCGCGTTGACGAGCACGCGCTCCGTCCAATGCAGCACCACCGCGTTGGCCTGATACCAATCGCGGTAATGCCGCAGCCACTCGGCCAGCGGATCGGCCGGGTCCACCTCCAGGGTGCGCGCCACCCGTTCAGCGCCGTGATGAAATGCCGTGCCGAAATCTGCCGCCCCATCACGCGTGGTCAGCGCATCGGTCACGACTCGTTTGGCGAACGCATCTTCGCTTTCGCCGGCCACGCGCGGCAGCGTGAGCGCCGCGAGCACGGCTTGTTCTTGGAGCCACGCTGTGAGTTCCGGCTTGGCGATGACGCCCAAAATGTTGGTCACACTGGGCAGCAGCCCGAGCTTGCGGGCATCGCGGAGAGTTGTGGCGCGCGGCTCGCCCTTGAGGGAAGGGACAGTGTGCAGGGGCACACCATCCCGTTGATACCAATGTGCCGCATCAGGTGAGAACAACTTCATGGAATGATGTCGATGTAGTCAGTTGCCTCAGGTTCAAAACCCCACTTCCGGATCGAAATCCGCCGGCGGCGTACTCGCCGCGGGGCTTTTGCTCACCCCATTGGCCGGTGGCGCTGCCACCGCGGCGGCCTGCGCTGGGTTGTTCCCACCATCTGCCTTCGGATTTCGCACTTCGGACTTCGCACTTCCCGCTTGGCGGGTCTTCCACTCCGCATACCGCTGCCGCGCCGCCGCCGGATCATACGTGCCTGAGGGCGAAACCTTCCGGGTCGGCTTCGAGATCGCGTCAATGTTCGCGTACGTCTTGCCCACCATGTTCTGCTGATGACTGATCACCAGCGTGCAGCTCGCGCCGATCAGCTTCGCCAGCTCGATCGTCTCGCCCGGCACCACCAACCGCCCGCGCCACTTGCCCAGGAACTCCGCCAGCTTCGCCTTCGGATGCAGCGACGCCGTGAAGTTCTTCGACACCATGCACGGCTTGCCGTCTTCGGTCTTGGCCTCGCTCTCGAAGACCACCTTCACCTTGTTGACCATCCGGCGCTGCCCCTGGAATTCGGTCTCGACGAGGCCGAGGTCCATCACATCCACGCACACGGCGGGATGAATCCCTTCGGGATGGGGTTTGAAGTCGCCGGTTTCTTTGCACTGCAGGACCATGTTGCTCATACGTGTTTGCTTTCTTTCCGTAGCGGCGACTCGGAAGAGCGCCGCCATCTTGTTCTTGTTTGTTGGTTTGTTGTTTCCTGTCGCTGGCCAAGGGCACTCACCCTCAGCCGAAATTCACTTGGGATCGGGTGCGTCAGCGCAGTGGCCGGCACGCAAGTGCCATTCGAGGATCAGCAGCGCATCGGCGGTCCTGTGGGTGACATGAAGATGGGGAAACCGCCGTTGCGCCTCCGCCTTGAGTTTGTTCTTCCACTCCGTCTTGCTGGCGCAGGCGGAAGCGGTGCCGAGGCCAAACACCTTCTGCCACACCTGCGGGCGCACGAGCTCCAGCTTGATCCCCAGCGCCTGGACGACGCCCTTGATGAATCCGAAGTTCTCGCCGAAACGAAACATGGCCGAGCCCGGCTGCGCCTTGCCCGCAAACCCGCTCACTTCTTCCAGCACGCAGATGGCCTCGACGCCTTCCACATCAGCGCCACTCTTCAGCCCACGGATCAGGTCGAGCACATCGCCCTCCGTCTCCGGCATCGCATGGCACGCCGTCGCGCCGAAACCCGCCACCGCCACGCCACCTGACTTGCCCGGATCAATCGCAATCACGACCTTCATGCTGCCCTCCGTTGCGATTGAGTTCCCTCTCCGCCTCGAACGGGGAGAGGGCTGGGGTGAGGTGTCGAATTGTCTTCGCACTTCGCACTTCGGACTTCGCACTTCTCAACCAGGTGGTTCACATCCTCCAGGCGGAAGCGCACCAACCGCCCATTGAGCTTCAGGTAACTCAGTTCCCCGCCGCGCATCATGCGCTCCACACAGCGCACCGAGACTTGCAGCAGGGTGGCCATCTGCGTTTTCGTGTAGAGCAGCACCCCCACCGGCAGGGTCTCGACGTGCGTGACCTGGACTCGTTTCCGTGTTCTGGCTTGTCGCGTTTTCATGTCGTTCTACCCCTTCAAAAAAATCGTAGGAACCGAACGCCAAAGGCTCGTCACACTCTCTGCAACCTCCTTTCCGACAAACCATTAAGACCGACTACGATTTTTGGAAAAATCGTAGGAAAAATCGTAGTCCCACCCTCGTCTTGAGGACATCTCCAGACACAAAAAACGCCGCCCGGACATGGGGCGGCGGTTGGGGATAACCCTGTGAATAACCTCCCGAACAACTTTTTGGAGAAATCTTCTTGGGGTGACCGTTTTTGTCACCCCCCTCCGGTTATGATCGCCAGCAAATGAAAACAAATCAGATCAACGAGACGAAACACATGAACCAGAAAACCTCCACCACCCGCTCCCCTTGGCATCGCAAGGGACTCCTCGGCCAGCGCGCCAATCCTTGGCACGAAGCTTCTGACTCCCCTGGCGGGAGGTTGCCTTGGGAACGCATCACGCACATCCACCAGGCCGTCGAACGGGGCGAGTATCCCAACGCCACCACCCTGGCCGCCGCCCTCGGCGTTTCCACCAAGACGACGGCCCGGGACCTCGCCTACATGCAACAGCGGCTTCAACTCCCGTTGCAGTACGCCCCGGCGCGTCACGGTTACTTCTACCCCAGCGGCCCCGGCCAGCGCCCGCTCCCCTGCGTCTCCGTCGCCGAGCCTGAGCTCTTCGCTCTTCTGATTGCGGGGCGTCTGGTGGCGCAATACCGTGGCACCCCTCAAGAACCCCATGTCAGGACCTTCTGCCGCAAGTTCATGCTCTTCCTGGACCCGAACGAATTCATTCCTATTCCCGATCTCCGGGGCGACATGTCCATGCCCCTGCCCGCAGACGACTTCGCCGCTCCTCTCGCCGCCTGACCGACGATTTCAGCATTTCAGCTTTCTGTTTTCACCCTTTTAGCTTTTGACTTATGCCTACCCTCAAAACCGGCCCTCTCGCCAATCCCGACATCCTCAGCCAGATTCGCCGTGACCTCCTGCTCGCCTGGCTCTGGCCCCTGCGCGATTACTTCGCCCGCCGCGGCCTCGACCTCCCGTCGCCGGATTCGGACGCTCACCTCTCCTGCGATGCCCTCGCCGCCATCTTCCTGGCCCCGTCGCCGGACATGCCCGCCGACCTGCTCACCTCGCTCTACCTGTTCCGCGAGCTCGACAACGAGCGCGCGATGGACGCGATCCGCGATGAAATCGCCCGCCAGGGTCTTGACCTTGCTTTGGGGGCCGAGGCCACCGCGCTCGACGTCGTCGTGCGCGCCTGGACGCTCAATCGCCACTTGGTCGAAACCCTCCACCAGCGTCTTGAGCTGAAACGCCCGCGCTCCTTCAAGTGCTTCGCCACCGATGCCGCGCCGATCCCCCCATTCGCCGGCCCCACGCCCGAGCAGATCACCCACCTCGAAACCCGGCTCAACAGCTTCTACGAAGCCTGGAAGCGTGGGTGTGGTGCCCGGGTGTTTCCCAGCCGGCAGGGCGATCACTGGCTTTTCCTTGTCCGCCACGGTGCTCCGTGCCGGCGCGAAGGCGCCATGAAGGACGGCGAGCCCACCACGGTCTTCTTCCGCCCCCAACGCCACGACGTGCTGAAGTATGATCCCGCGCGCGGCAAACTGGCGGTGAACTGTTGTGCCGACCGCGAGCGCCGTGTGCTCCTGCGTCTCTTCGGCGATTGCTTCTTTGGCCGGCCCGACTTCTTCCCCGCCGGCGCGAACCTCACGCTCCTGCCGCTGATCCAGCACGGCCGCGGCTGTCTGGTCTGCGGTGACGTCCCGGGCATCGAGCACGTCACGCTCACGGAAGTGGAAACGCAAGTGCCCGTCCCACCGCGCCATTGTCACATCCGCAAGGCCGGCGACATCTTCCACCTGGTCGAAACGGCCAAACTCACGCTGCCCGCGGATGCGGTCGACATCACCCGCGCCACGTTTCTCGTGAAGTTCGCCCGCGCCTCACGGCCGCGCCGCTTCACCATCATGCCGCCCGACCGCGTCGTATATGGCCGGGAAGGCGACAGCCCCTTGTTGGAGCGTTTCATGCGCCTCCGCGGTTTCATCGCTCCCGGCGAACTCTCGATGGCGGCCTGATTCACGGATCACCCATTACGCATCACGGATTCCGAATCACCCATTGCTGGCCAGATTCCTGATTTCGGACTTCGGATTTCGAGCTTCGGATTTCACCCCCCCTCTGCCATCTGCTATCCGCCATCCTCTATCTACTCATGCATGCTTCACCCTTCTGGTCCTGCTTCGATCGCCTGTCTGGCGCTGCCGGCCTCACTCTCACTTGGCAGCAGGTGTTCCGCGTCCACTTTGCCGACGTGCGCGCCTTCCTGCTCCCCACGACGGAACACAGCACCACCTATCCCTGCCCGCTGAAACCGCCGTGTGGCTGCCATCATGAGGTGCATGAAGACCCCGAGTGGGAATACGCCGGCGTATGCACGTGCGACGATCCAGATTGCGAGCCGATCCCGCTCACGCGCGGCGACACCATGATCCATGCGCTGGACGTGCCCGCGTTCGGCAACGCCATCCGAGCCGCCCTCGGCTTCCAACCTCCCTCAACCCCGCCCCGTTGGTCCGGGCCCATGCCCCTCGGCATTCCCCCCTCTCAGCTTTTTGAGATTGGCTTGTACCCGCCGTTGCATGCGCCCGTGTTTCTGGGCTTTCCCGACGGTGACACCGCGCTCCTGCGTGCCCTCGAAACACTCGTGGGCGAGCACCCTGACCCGTGCCTTGTCCTGACCCCCACTCGGAGATCCGTATCCCCCTTGGTCGAGGCCCTGCTCGCCCGCTCTTCCTTCGCGACCTTCGCTCTTTGCGATTTGCTCGTTCCCAGCCTTCCCGCATTGGATGTTGGACGTTCGATGTTGGATATTGGATGTTCCCAGCGACCTTCCACCTTCGATCTTCTCTCTCCCATCTCCAGCGTTCTGGACGCTTGGTCTTGCCGCCTCTCCAACTCGCGCGGCAACGGCTCCACGCTGCTCGCCATCCACCAGAGCATTGATGCGGTGCGCGAGGAAGTCATCACTTTGCGCACCGCCAAGGAGCGCCTGGAAAAGATGCACTCCGCCGGCCTGTTCGCGTTCACGCAAAAAGTGGATGCCACTTCCTTCAAAGTCCTGTGCGCCATCCTCGCGGAAGGCGACGTGTCGAAGGCGGGCCGCCGTTTGAAGATCACCGACCCCATGATGCGCTACATCCTCCGCCAGTGGGAGGACCGCGGCCCGGCCTACAGCACCATGCTCGACCTCGTGCGCTGGCGGAAGCAAGTCGGTCGCAAGGAAACGCTGGCCCTCAATGACGATGTCCTGCACGAGCGCGCCGAGACCACAGATTACCCGGGCCTGCTCTCCGATGTCCTCGACGACCTTCTCTCCATGACTGACACCAACTGGCAGGATCAATGCGAGGAACTCGCCGAAGTCCTCAGACGCACATTGGCAAACGCCAATGCCATGTCGAGCCACTCCGCACCCACAGCCGTCCGCGGCCCCAAATGACCAGCCATACCGCTACCCCCCCCCATTCGGGTTTCCTTCGGATTTCGAGTTTCGGATTTCACACGCTCTTCCCATAGCGTGTGACCCACTCCTCGCCCGTCTTCGCCAGCCGCTCCGCCAATTCCCTCGGACTCACCACCGTCGCGTGCGTCCCAAATCCCATCACCCACTTCTCCACCTCCTCGATGTTGTTCAGCCGCATCTTCAGCCGGAGCGGCCCCTTCCCCGAATCCTCCACCACCTGGCTCTCGTGCCACCGCCGGCCCCGCACCTCATCCGCCGCCCATGCGTCAAAGTCCACCACCACTTCGTAATCGTCCCCCTCCTTCCCCTTGTACACGCCAAAACTCGCCCCCAGATACTCATTCAGATCGAACTTCTTCCCCACCTTGAACCGCACCGCCGTCAGCTTCGGCCCGCTCAGTCGCGACAGCACAAACGTCCGCATCGCCTGCCGCTGCTCGTCATACGCAAACAGACACCACCGGCTGTCCACATACGCCAGGTGGTACGGATGCACATGCCGCCGTTGTGCATGCTGGACACCGTGGTTGCGATACAGGAACGTTACCGCCCGCCGTTCGCGTACTCCCTTTGCCAGCACCTCAAACGCCTGCACGTCCGCGTCCCCCGGCGCAAACGGTCGGAACGAAATCATCTGGTCCAGGCTCCCCATCGAGAACTTCACGGTCTCATCCAGCCGTCCCGTCAGCCGCCGGAACGCCGTCTCCAGCAAGCGCTGGAACGGTGTGCCCCGGTATTGCTCGATCGCCTTGCTCGCCACGAACAGGGCGAACACGTCCGCCTCGCTCATCGGCAGCTCCGGGAAGTGATGCACCGGCTTCGTGTAGTGGTACCCGTTCTTGTACACGTCGAACCGAATCGGCATCTCCAGGCGCTCCTTCATGAACAAGATGTCCCGTTTCACCGTCCGTTTGACCACTTCGAACTCCTTGGCGAGCTTCGTGGAATTCGGGTACTCACTGTGTTGAAGCAGTTGATGAATCCGGTGCATCCGCTCCATCGCCGCCCGGCTCGCGCCCAATCGTGTCTGCTTCGCCATAATCACTCGTTCCCTTCCGTCTTCTTAATCTTAAGCTCCATCTTAATCACCCCAGGTAGGGCGTCGCTGTCCTCAGCGCGCCGCTCAGATTCGTGTCGCTTCGTGTCCATTCGTGGTAAAGCGCCACCCCCTCAACTCTCATGCCAACTTCGATCTTCCAACTTCAATCTTCACCCGAAGATTGTAATGCCGGATGACCGTTTTTGTCACCCCCTCTTTGCCATACTGGACCGCATGAATGACATATTGCACGATCCATCACGACGGGATTTTCTCGGCGTTCTCGCCAAAATCCCGCTCATCCCTGCCGGCGCTCTGGTCGCACGGCACGCCACGAGCACGCCCGAGCCAGAAGAGCGGCAGGTGCTCATGAACGACTTCAGCATCGCCGGCTTTCGCTACTACGACGGCAATGAAGCCCTACTTGAGCTCCAACCCGGCACGCCGCTTACCTTACGCGCTCAGCCGGATAACCTTCATGACCCATTTGCCGTGGAAATCCTTCACGGCCGCACGAAGCTGGGTTACGTCCCCCGCTTCTGCAATCGCCATCTTAGCCGGCTTCTCCAAAGCGACGTTCCGCTCACCTGCGAAGTCGCCAACGTCCGCATTGACGCTCCGCCTTGGGACGCCGTCGCTGTCCGCGTCTCCCTACCACAACCCGAATACCAGGAGGCTGCATGACCTCCTCGCCGTCGCACCCGTCCGACTCGTCCCACCTGTCCCATGCGTCCCAGGCGCTCGGCGCTCCCTCGCCCAATCCGATCGGGAGAGGATGGCCCAACGGGCCGGGTGCGGGTTCTGCCAAGCCCTCTGCCATCTCTCAGCTTCCAACTTCTGGCGACGACGTCATCCCTGCTTTCGACCACTGGCTTCCCGTCCGCGGCCCACGCCGCCACAACCCGTGGCGCACGTACGACCAACCGCTTCGTCTCTCACCACTCGCCACCTGTCATTGACCAGTCCCCATGATACTCCGCGACCTCAGTGATTTCTTTCGCCGCGAACGCGGCGAACTGATCGCCCGCTGGGGCGAAGCCGAACTGGTCCGTCACTTGGACGGCCGTTACGAACTCCGCAGCGGCACCCCTGAAGACCGCCAAACCGCCCGGGAATGGATTTCCATGTTTCTCCATCAAGCCGTTGTCAAAGTATGACAGCCGAGTTCTTCCCGGCCCGTCGCGTCCGCTCCCACGGCATGACGGATAGCCCAACGCCGCCTGAAATTGTTCGTGCAGTTTCCGCCCGGTCCGCTAAAACATCTCTGGTCGTTGCCGCTGGCGCCGCTCTGGACGCGGCTCGTCCACAAGGCATGGTCGGAATCTGGAACAGCGATGGTGACTCGTCAGGCCTTCCATTTGGAGGCCGGTGTTTCTGTATTCCACGCAGCCACATCAGACACCGCATTGTGTTGTGGCTCACACACCCCTCTGCTGACGCAATGGGCTGAAGGCCACTCCCCGACATGGAATACCACCAGCTCAAGCTCATGCTGGAGTCACCTCCGGTGAAACTACTGCGGGCACAGAACGCGCCGTTGATCCTGGCGTTTTTGCACCGGTTGTTTAAGCAGGAGCATCGGGTTGCCATCCCCGAGGGCCAACTACGGGCCGCTCTGGAGGCCGAACTGGAGGAACGGCGCGAGGCGGAGCCATTAGCCTACGCGCAGACAGCTTCGGATTATCTGGCGCAATGGTGCCATGATTCACAGGGCTTCCTTCGGAGGTACTATGGGCCGGGCTCGGATGAACCGCTGTACGAATTGACCAGCGGTTCAGAGAAGGCACTCCTCTGGCTGGAATCACTCCGGGAATCGCGTTTCGTTGGCACCGAATCGCGCTTGGAGAGCATCTTCGTCGAACTGGAGACGATTCTGGAGCAGGCATCCAGTGACCCGGACGAGCGGATTCGCAAGCTGGAGGAGAAAGTCGCCGCCATGCGCGCCGACATCGACCGCATCCGCGCCACGGGGCATGTAACCTCCTTCACTCCGGTACAAATCAATGAACGCTACGCCCGTGTTCTGGCCACCGCCCGTGAACTGCTGGGCGATTTCCGGCAAGTGGAGGAGAACTTCAAACGGATTGCCCGAGAGATTGCCGAGCGACACGCGCAGCCGGGGATCACGAAGGGAGCCATTGTGGGCCACATGCTGGATTCGCACGATGCGCTCCGTGCTTCTGAGCAGGGCCAGAGCTTCTTCGCTTTCTGGGAGCTCCTTCTTTCGCCAGAGCGCCAAGGGCGATTTCAGGAGGCGGTGACCGCAGCCTCAGCCTTGAGTTCACTGGACGACGAAAACCGGCAGAACCGATTGCTGCGACACTTTCTTAGTCGCCTTTTGCGCGAGAGCGAAACCGTGGTGGAATCGCATCAGCGCATGTCGGCGAACCTTCGCCGTGTGCTGGACACGAGACACCTGTCAGAGCGCCGTCGCTTGGGTGAACTGTTGCAGGAGATCCGCCAAGCCGCGCTGGCGGTGCGAGAGCAACCACCCACTGAGGAAGATTTCTTCGCCGTGGAGGGTTTCCCTGATGTCTTTGCTTCGTTGGCGCGTCCCCTGTGGCAAGCACCGGAATCCATCCTTTCCGACAACGTGGTGGAGATGGAAGTAAACGAACTGAGTTTGGAGGATTTGCGGCGCTTCCGCAATCTCCCACAAATCCGGCTGCAGGAACTCCGCCGTAACGTCGAAGCCTGCCTCGCACGCGATTACACCGTCACGCTCCAGCAGGTGTTGGACGCGTTCACTCCCCGCCACGGCATCATGGAGGTCATCGGGTATCTTGTGGTCGCCTCCAATGACGCGAGGCATTTTGTGGGCGAGGATTCCGAAGTGATTGAACTTCCCCCGCCGTCTCACCAGCGCTGGCGCATGCCGCGTGTATTGTTCTGCAAAGGATGAGTGTCCCACAGCCAACATTTGCACCCGCCGCTTTCGTAAAAGCCAGGCTGCTGCGCGAACCGATCTATCGGGAGGACGGCGAGCTTTGGCTGACCGTCCGTGGACAGCAGGACGAAATTCGCCACTATTTCCGGCAGATCGGGCAGGAGTTGGTGGTGGATGAAGCAGAGGGCTACGCTTTCATCCGCCAGCTTGAGCTTGAGGGCGAAGATCGCGTGCCCAGGCTCGTGCAGCGTCACTCGCTGAGCTATTTGGCCACGCTGCTCGCAGTCTGCCTCCGCGACGAGTTTCTGCGCTTTGATGCTGCGCCTGGCGATTCGACACGGCTGGTCCTGTCCCGCGAAGACCTCCGGAATTTCATCTTGGACTTCCTGCGGGAAACAACCAACGAAGTCCGGGACATTGCGCGATTAGATCGCGCCATTCAGCAGCTCGTTGAGTTGGGGTTTCTCAGACCGCTCAGCGGCGGCGAAGAAAACCGCTTTGAGGCCATGCGTATCGTGAAGGCGCGCATCCGGCCCACAGAGTTGGAAGACATCAAACAACGCCTCTTGCGCCATGCCCAATCGGGAACTTGATTTTCCTCTTACCGACGGTGGCAAGCCGCTGCCCGGCTTCCGGTTGAGGCGGCTGGAGATGCTCAATTGGGGCACGTTCCACGAGAAGGTTGCCGTTCTCGCGCCGGAGGGGCGGTGGACTTTGCTCGTGGGCGAAAACGGCAGCGGTAAATCCACGGCCGTGGATGCATTGCGCACGTTGCTGGTCCCTCCGCGGTTGCTCAACTACAATGACGCATCCGGCGAGCAAAAGCGCCGGGACCGCACGCGCCGCAGTTACGTTCGTGGCACGTTCGCGACCACCAGCCAGGAGGAATCCAGTACGGCCATTCCACAGAATCTCCGCGGGCCGGGCGAGTATTCCATCTTGCTCGCCGTCTTTGCCAACGAGCACTCTGGCGAGGTCGTCACGCTCGGGGAGTTGTTGTGGGAATTGAACGAAAAAGTGGATGAGCTCTACGTCGTGGCCCGTCAGGACAGGAACATTCGCGATCACCTGGCAAAGCTTGGCCAAAGTCGCGAATTGAAGAAGACACTCCGGCAACGTGGCTTCGAGCCGTTTGACGGTTTTCCCGGTTATTCTGAGCGGTTCCGGTCGCTGCTGGGGGTGCCAAATGAAACCGCGCTTGAAGTCTTCAACCAAGCCATTGGCGTGAAGGAGGTGTTGGACATCAATCACTTCATCCGCCGCCACATGCTCGAAGGCTCGGATGCGGTTGAGTTCATTCACAACCGGCTTCGCCCGCACTACAACGAACTCGATGCGTGCTGGCGCGCCATTGAGAAGGCGCAGAAGCAACTCGATGCCCTGTCGCCCATCGCTGAATGCCATCGTCGCATTGACGAGGCCACCGTGCGCCGAAAGCAGCTTGACGACCTGCTGGCGGTGTCTCCGCTTTACTATGCACACCGTCATCTTGAACTGCGCCGGGAAGAAGCCGCGGCACTGGCAGCACGGCTCGCCGATCTGAACCGACTAAAAGCGGGTCTGGAGGAAGCCCGTCGGCGCGACGAAGCAGAACGAGACGCAAAGCGAAGGGAAATCGATGCCGACGAAACCCAGCAGAGCATCGAACGTCTCGGATTGCAGATGGAAACCGCCAACGAGCGGTTAGGGAATCGCCAGCAACGCTGGACCGAGTTCGCCAGAAACCTGAAGACGCTGAATCGAGCGCAATCAGTCGAATCCGACGAACAGTTCGTCCGTGTGCGGAACGAAACGCAGCAGCAGCGGGGTCTGTTGGAGGGCAATCGCACCGCAGCCGATGAGAAGCGGCTGAAACAACTCATCGAGAAACAGCAAGCGGAAACTGAGCGCGAGCGGCTGGGCAGAGAACTGCAATCACTGCGGGACAAGCGGGTCCTCATTCCGAGCGATTTCGTCGCCAGTCGTGAGGCAGTTAGCGCCGCCACTGGCGTCCCGGCTGATGATTTGCCTTTCGCCGGTGAATTGATGGGGGTCAGGCCCGAGTATCGCGACTGGACTGGCGCCATCGAGCGGCTACTGCATCAGTTCGGCGTGTCCCTGCTGGTGCCAGAGCGGCACTACCTGCCAGTCGCCAAATTCATGAACGAACGCCACCTCGGAATTCGTTTCACGTTCCACAAGGTGCCCGCGCAATTGCCCGTATTCCGCGCCGACCTTTTGACCGACCGTGAGCGGGTGGCGGGGCGGCTGAATTTCCGTCAGGACGCTCCGCTGGTGGCTTGGGTGAAGGCGGAGGTGACACGCCGCTTCAACCACGCGTGCTGTGCCGATGTTGCCCGCCTCAAAGAAGTGGATTACGGCCTCACCCGCGAGGGCCTGATCCGCGACGGACCAACCCGCCACACCAAGGATGATCGGCGGGCGGTGAACGACGCCACGAATTACGTTCTAGGCTGGTCGGTGGAAGCCAAGATCAAGGCACTGACCACTGCCTTCCAACAGGCGGAAAAAAGAGTTGCCGCAGCGGCCCACAGGGCAACCGACGCTGAGAAGCAAGTCAGGTCGCTGGACGCCCAACTCGCCGCGGTGAAGGGCGTACTGGACGTGATTGCCTTCGCTGAGATTGACGTACGCTCCGTGCAGATGGAGCTGGCCCGGCTCACTCGGGAAAAGCAGGAGCTTGAAGCCAGTTCGGAAAAGCTAAAAGTCCTCAAGGCGCAGCTTCAAGCCGTGCTGGACCGGTTGAAGAAGATTCAGGGGAAGATTGACGATCTGAATAAAACCTCGGGCTCCGTGGAGCGCGACCAAGAGAACAACGCTAGTGCCACAAAGGAATTGACCAAGAAGGTCAAAGGCGAGTCGAGCTTCGTCCCAGCAACATTCGACGCGCCCTTTAAGGAGGTTCAAGAGGAAACCAAGCTCACCCTCTCCAATGTCGAAGCCGTGGAGGCTCAGGTCGCAGATCGCTTGCGTCGGGGAATTGCGCGTCAGGAAGGGTTTGCCAACTCTGCCACCACCGAAATGCTGCCGAAGATGGCGGACTTCCTCCGCGATTACCCAGAGCACACTGCGGAGTTGAAAGCCGAAGCGGCCTTTGCAGCCGATTATGCCGCATTGCGCGCACGCATCGAGCGGGAGGAACTGCCTTTGCACAAGGAACGCTTCGAGAAGTTTCTGGGCGAAAACCTGGTGGGCGACACCGCCATGTTCCACAGCAAGCTGCTGGAGCATGAAAAAGAACTCCGCAATCGCGTGGATATGGTGAACGGCGCCCTTCGAAAAATCCCCTTTACCGACACGACCTACGTGCAGATTGTCGCTCAACCAACGCGTGCCGACGACGTCCGCCAGTTCCGCGCTGAGCTGAGGGAATGCCTCGCAGGCGGACTGAATCCCACCGCAGACGACCGCAGGCGGATCTTCATGCGCATACGCGACCTCATGGTTAAATTCGAGAAGGACGAACTCTGGACCCGCCGAGTCACAGACGCGCGGAACTGGCTGGAATTCGGGGTGCGCGAAAGTGCCGACAACGGTGGCCGGGAGGTGAACTTCTACTCGGCATCGTCCGGCAAGTCCGGGGGACAGAAGACAAAGCTGGCATTCACCATTCTGGCTTCTGCCATCACGGCCCAGTATGGCCTGCTCACTGCCGAAACCGAGGCCGACACCTTCCGCTTGGTCGTCATTGACGAAGCGTTCGCACGCACGGACGAGGCAAACTCGGAGCGAGCCTTGAAGCTGTTTCAAGAACTGGGTCTGCAACTGGTAGTGGTGAATCCGTTTGATGCCAAAGGACGTATCGTCGAGGACTACGTTCACAGCTTCCACCTCGCAGTGAATCCGGACGGAAACAACTCCAAACTCCGGCGTGCCTCGCGAGAAGAATACGAAGCAGCCCTGGAGGGGTCGCCCGGCAACGGACTCGCTGAGGATGCCATGACGGCTGCTCCTCGCTCGGGTAACGATGCTCCATCCAGATGACATCGCGCGGCTCTGCCTGCGCAAGTATCCCGCCTTCCTGAAGGCTCTGGTCACAGGGCAGCCTTTCTTCCCGCTCGATATTCGGTTCGGTCGGCCAGCCACGACCGAAGGATGGGAGAAGTTACGCCAAGAGATCAGCGCCTTGGCCACCGGCAATCTGGGCTACCGTATCGAGTGGGCGGAAACCAACACCCGGCGTTGGGGACGACAAAAGTTCCCCGACCGGGTCTGGTTTGAGAATGAACGTGATTTCCTGGTCGCCCTTCGCAAGTCCGCTGAGGTCGAACGCCTGCGGCTCAACCTTACCATTGCTGGGGCGCAATGCCCACAGTTGGCGCCGTGGTTGTCGGCAAACGCGATGCGGGTGGTCGAGTATGCGGACGTCTGGCCAGACTTGCTGAAAGTATGCCGCTACTTTCTCAAGAACCCGCGTCCTGGCCTCTACTCGCGCGAGCTGCCTGTCGAAGTGGAGACGAAATTCGTCGAACGGCACGAGGGCATTCTTCGTAGCCTTCTCGATTTCTTGCTGCCGGACTCGGCAAAGATCGAGGCAGACCGATTTGAAGCACGCTTCGGCTTGCGCTACGACGAACCGCTCATTCGGTTTCGTTTGCTCGACTCCGGTTTGAAAGCGCGACTCGGCCTGCTCGTTGACGACGTCGCCGTGCCGCTGTCACAATTCCGCAGGTTGGACTGTATCGGCCTCAACGTGTTGATAACAGAGAACAAGATGACGTTCCTCACCTTGCCACCGGCGTCGGAAGCCATCGGCATTTGGGGCGGTGGAGGCGCTGCGGAATTGTTGGCGTCCGTCGAATGGCTGGCTGGCTGCCGACTTTTCTACTGGGGTGACCTGGACGTGCATGGTTTCCACATCCTATCTCGCTTGCGCCAGACCTTTCCGGGCATCAGCAGCCTGATGATGAACGAGCGAACCCTCGACCTGTTCGCCAACCTCGCGGTTCCGGCGCGAGAGGCTACCTATCAGCACGTCTCCGGTCTCACCTCCGACGAACGGTTGGCGTACCACCAAGTCGGTTCCAAGTCCCTTCTCCTGGAGCAGGAGAAAATCCCTCATGCCCACGCAGTCCGCGAGATTCTATCGGTCCTCGGCGCTAAACCTGCGAGCACAACAACCTCGCCTGGGATGGCCGATGCCGCAGTGGCGCCGTAAGCCGACACCCCTGCGCAGGCAACGCCGTCTCCGTTTCAATCTGGAATCGGGCCTTCTCCGTGAAGACTCCGCCAAACGTTCATGAACTCCGCCGGGCTGACAACCGCGCACCCTCGGCGCTTCGCGGCGGGAAAGTCCGCCAGATTGCCAGTGACCAAGTAATCCACTGACCCGGCCAGTGCCGCGGCGAGGAAAGGCTCATCGTCCCGGTCCGGCAAGTCCAAGCGTTGAGCGGACGATTCAACCGCGACTCCGTCCAGCTCGATCTTGGCCAGGACTTCACGGACTCTTTCGGGGTCAAACTTGAAACGCGGGCGGGCGAGCACCTCGGCATATTCGGCGAGGATGCGTCCGTCGTGGCAAACTTGAACCGCCCCAGCCAATGCCAGCGCGACGACTTGGGCCGGATTTCCCTGGGATCGAAGCAGGCTCGACACGAGCACGTTGGTGTCGAGCACGATCTTCATCGGCGGCGGCGGGCGTGCCGGGCCGCTGCAATCTCGGCGTCAATGTCAGCGAGGCCCAGTTGGTCGGTGCCATTGGAAACCGCGGCCTTTTGCAGCGCCGCTTGGGCCCGCAAGGCGCGAACGCTACGCAAAGCGGCCAGGGTCGGCGCCAACGATTCAGCGTCGGTGCGCAAAAGCACGGCCACCGGTTGGCCTTCGGCGGTGACGACCACGTCATCTTCCCCGGCGGACGGTAGCCACTCCCCGGCGGGTTTCCTTTTCAAGTCACTGACGGTTATCGTGCTCACGGTGGCAGCCTACTCCGCCCCGCTCGGTCGCGCAAGGCACTCGCTTGCCCTGTCGCCTGCCAGTGAATCCCTTTTGGTAATGGCTTCGTTCTACGATGCGCTTACTCCACCAAAATCGCCCGGTAAAACCGCCGCGACTCCCAGACGGAATCCACGTCCACATAGACACGGGGGCTGGCAGTCAACGTGATGGTCGCCAGTGTTTCCCACTGGCCAGAGTTCACGCTGTCTCGTGCTTCGATTCGATACGAACGTCCGACTTCGCCAGCGACGGATACCGCGAAGAAACCGGCGACACGTGTCAGCGTCAGGCGTGCTCGCGGGTCGGGTGGTGCCAGGGACACGACGTTGTCACCAGTCACGGGGTTGCCCTTGCCGTAGAAATAGGCCATGCCGTTCAACGTGGTCGTGTCTTTGTATCCAGGCGGCGGTAGGAGCGTGTAGGCGAGTTGGTGCAGTTGGTTTTCCGCCAGCGGCCCCCAGAGAATCGTGCCGGCGACGGCGTTGTATATGCCTCCGGCATTGACGCTGGTGGCCGTGAATCCCACCGGCAAGACTTCTTGGACAAAGCCGATTCCGGCGCCCGCAGGCGGAGAGACTCCGAGCGCGACGGTAAAGACATCTCCGGTTCGCGTGATCGTGCGGACGGCAAGGTTCGCGGGCACAGCCGTCACGGTCAGAGTCGCGTTGGAACTGGTGGCGGTTCCGGCACTGTTGCTCACGATCACCGAATACGTTCCCGAGTCGCCGACCTGAACGCTCAGCAGCGCGAGCGTCGAGCTTATCGCACCGCTGACGGGATTCCCATTCTTGCGCCATTGGTAGCTGAATGGCGTGGTGCCGGTGGCCGCGACCGTGTACGTGACCGTGCTCCCGGCGAGCACTGTTTGCGACTGCGGTTGCTGGGTGATTGTGGGTGCAGTGCCGGAAACTTGCCCGATGGGAACAAACCGGGCCGGCACAACGGTGACCAACCCGTACGAACTGTTATCCTTCTGGTCGTAAATCCGGCTGAGATTCACCTGGCTCTGCTGGACTTGGGTCGAGGTCGGTTCGCCCCAATAGCAGTGCGTCGCAGTGATCGGGATGACGGTTTCGTTTATGAGTTCAAAACTCGTATTCTGGTAGATGTCATTGCCGGAAAGCGTCAACAGGGTTGGGCGGTCGCCGCTGATGCGCAGGCCCACGTCCTGTCGCCGGATCACGTTGCCCGTGATCCCCGACGCGCTCACCCCGCCGTTGTAACCACTCCAACTGTTGTACGACAGATTCAACTGCAAGCCCGTCGGCCCGTTGTCGCTGATCGTGTTGCTCACCACCCCAACCATCAAGCCATCTAAACTGACTGCCAGTGCAAATAATACTATTG
>CAZJTM010000061.1:21911-28742 GCA_964548925.1 uncultured Verrucomicrobiota bacterium
CTGAATCACGCTCGTCCACACCTCGGCAGCGCGCGTGCCGCCGTCGCTATACCAGTACACCCCCCAACTGTCGTTACGCGCCACCGTGCAGCCACTCATCTGCAAGGCCGAGCGGCTACCGTTCACTCCACTGCCCCGGTTGAAACTCATCACGCTGTCGGTCAGGGTCACCGTGGCTCCTTCACTCGCGTTGACCCCGCCGCCGTTGAGCTTCACCATGGCTCCCGTCACAACCAGCGCCGAACTGCCGTAAGCGTACAGGCCATTCCCGCTGTTGCCCTCAACGCGCCCGCCCCGGAACTCCGCCGCGCCTTGGGCGTAAAGCCCCGCCCCGCTATTGTTGAGCAGTTGGAAATTGCTCAACACCACCGGCACCACGTAGCTGCCCCCGCTCACCGTCACCCCGTTGCCGTTGCACCGTTGCACCGTGCTGTTCTCCAGCGTGTAGCTGTTGAACCGCGTGTCCGTGTCCTCAAACCGGATGCCCTCCACCCCATTCTCCACCACGCAGTGCCGCAGCGTCACGTCCCCTTCAACGACGCGAATGCCATACCAATTCCCGGGTTGCGGGTTTTGGAGGTTGCTGGTGAAGCGAATGGGTGCCTCGGGTGTACCGCTGGCTTCCAGGGTGCCGCCGTTGACGATGATTTCGACGCGGCTGTTGTCGTTGCCGGAGGAGCGGTCGTCGCCGCCGGCGCAACGCACTTGCGTTCCCGGCAGAATCGTGAGCGAGGCACCACCGACGATGGTCACGTCGCCGGTAAGCTCCACCACGCCCGACCACATCACGGCGTTGGTGATTTGGCCGGACACCGGGCCGGGCGGTCGGATCGGCGCCGCGCTGACGCTCAGTTGGTACGGCTGGCTCTGACTGTAAGTGCCATGCCCCGCCGGGTAGCCATAAACGCGGAAGAAGTAGCTACCCGGTGCCACGGTCTGCTGGACGGATTCGGGCTGGCCAGCGGCCGAGTACGAGCCCACCAGCCAGTTGCCGTCCGGGCCGTAGAGTTCGAGATCGTAGTCCACGCCGTCCGGCACGGTGAGCGCGAGGTTCAGGGTGCCATTGGAAGCGAAATTGACGCGGAACCAGTCCACATCCGAAGCGGAACAAATGAAACCGTTGGTGGTATTGCCGAGTGTGAGCGGGGTGGCGGTGAGGGAGGAATCGTTCGGCTCCATCGCATCCGTGCATCCGCCCGTCGAGGCCACGACGTTCAAGGTAGCCGTGCGGCTGGCAGTGGTGCCTTTGGCGTCGGTGGCCAGAGCGCGGTAGGTGAAGCCGTCGTTGGCGAATGTCACGGGAGACGTGGTGTAGCTGGCGTTGGTGGCAGCCAAGATGTCGAGGCCGTTCCGTTGCCACTGGTAACTGAGCGTCCCACTGCCCGTGGCCGCAACGGTGAACGTGGCGGTCTGCCCGTACGTCACAGAGGCGTCCGCGGGTTGGGTCGCGATGGTCGGGCCGGTTGGCGTGGCAGATTGCACCGCGACCGGCAGGCTCTCGCTGTCCCGCAGAGGCAGGCCGGCGGCGAATTGGCGGACGAACACATTCCAGGTGCGGAGCGTGGAGCCGAAGTTGAAGTCCACGGTCATTTGGCTGGCCGTGAGAGAAAAAGGTGTGGCCTCATTGACCGTTGTGCCGTTGTCGAACTCCACTTTGTCCGTGCTGGTGAAGCCGCCGCCTGTGAGCGTCAAACGCGTTGTGCCCACGCCTGCTACGACTTGAGCCGGGCTGACGGAATCAAGCGTGAACTCCGGCCAGGTGATGGAAAATGTGCCGTCGGCGTATTCGTAACGGACGGCGTTGTTGTTGAGGCTGGTAATCTTGGCGCACAAATGACGGGTGATGCCGACATTCAGGCCAGACGTGGGGATGACAACGCTGCCACTGGCGACTTTGTCGCCCGTGCTGTCGAAGGTCTGAACGGCAACTGGGCTACCGGAGTTGTTGAGAGGATTGGTGTCGGTATCCAAGAACCACTCGACGCGCACGCCGCTGTCGCGGTCCTGGTATTTGTAAGTCACGTTCAGAGGCTGGCCCTGCGGTAGTCGGTTTTGCGGGTAGGGCGGCAGTTGAATGAAGCCGACGTTCGCCCATTGCGCACCGCCATCGCGGCTGGTGGTCTCGCGAACATGCCGCCCGCCGAACCGCGTGCCGATGGCATAGGAAAAGGCGGGGCGGTAGTGGATGCCACCAGAAATGAGGCGGCTGAAGAAGAAGCCGCTGAGATTTCGTCGCGGGTTGGGTGAGACGTACCAGGCGTCGGTGATGGAAACCTCGTCATCCGTAAGGGGAAAGCTTGAGCCGGCGCCGATGGTGCCGTGATACCAAGCATGGACGTCCGAGTGCTCGGATGAGTAGCCGACACCGCTTAGAACGGACTCGGCAAGTCGGACGTTTTCCGCACCGGGGACCTCCTGGCCGTTGAAATCCAGCGGACTGGGGAGATTGTCCGTTCGCCAATAGTTGTCAGCAAAAACAGTGTTTTCGTACAGCTTGGCCACTGGGTCTCCTGAGCCGGGCAGGATTCCGAGGTCCGGGAACGCGAGCGGGTGCGGGTCCAAGGTCGTCAAGTGATCCACCCAAATGCCAGACGCACCGAGGAGTCTGGCGGTTTCCAGCATGGCTGAAGCGCCGCGACTATGGCCGATGAGATGAATCGAGCGAGTAGCAAGCGGTTCGTTCACGCCTGCGCTCGGATACGTAGCGAGCAAACCTCCGGCAATCCACTGAGCCACGTAGTCGGTTCTGAGGGCCGCTCCTTCAAGCAGTTCGGTGTTGTCGGAGATATCCGACCAATCCACCGTCACCACAACCTCCGGAGTGCCGGCGGCGGTTGCGTCGGATACGCGGCTCATGGTCCCATCGAAGCCAAAGAGAATGTCGCCATGGATGCGGATGTGATACCAACTGGAGTTCGCCCCCCGCTGAAAGGCGGCATTGGTGACCGCTTGGGCCATCGTGCCCACCCAGGCGGGGAAGCCGGACGGATCCAAGGTGCTCTTGAAGCCGTGCGTGATTACGGTGACACCGGCCTGCACATGCATACACGCCATGACCAACACGAGGGCCAGTGCGAGGCAGGCTCGCATGGAATAGGGCGCGGGGTTGATGCGTGAGCAGGCTTTGGTTTCCCCTTGGGCCATTGTCTTGGTTTGGGTTTGCATGATTGTCCTTCCATCTTCTTCCGAGTTATTTGCCGCAAACAATCCCGTCGCGTTCATCTGACTGCGTTTTTTTGGGTTCGGCTTTGTGAGCGTGGCCATCCTGCTCCGCCCACCGCCGGGCGCAAGCCCAAATTGTTCTCTGCCGCGACCGCTGTAATCTCTCACCGCACGACACAGCGGTCGCTTTCACGTGGACGAGTCTTCTTTGGAGCCCCGGTTCTACGGCTTCGGCCGGTAGAAGCGTTTCGTGTGAGCGCCGGCACTCGGATCGGTGAACGTAGTCTTTCCGTTGACGATGTTCGATGTTCCGATATCGGTCCAGTGGGCCAAGTCATCCGACGCTTGCACGGTGACTTGAAGTTGATTTGGAGCCGTGACCTCAAAACGGAACTGCCCGCTACTGCTCGGGGGCTCCAGGCCGCCGCCGCCGCCGCCCGTTAATATCGGCATGGCCACGAATGGTCGCCAGGCGGCGTACGTGTCCAACTGGCTCGTATCGGCATTACCGATCGTCCAGTAGTAGGTTTGCGCCGCCCCGAGATACGCAACGGCACTGCTCCAGCGGATGGCACTGGGTGTGAAGGTATTTGCCCCTGCGGAGAACACGTCCTTAAATACCGCGATCCGATCCGGGACTGGGTCCGTGGCAACATACACCTTCGTGGAGCAACTCCCGGTGAAGGTCCATTTGAACGTCGGTGGCGCGGCCACCGTGGCCCCGGCGGCCGGGCTGACCAAAGTCGCGGTGCAAGTAGGAGGTCTTGCATAAATGATGCGATGAACCGTAGTCAGATTTGGGTGACCTTGGTCCCAGCCGGGCCAGTCGTACCGCACGGCGGCTCCGCTTGCGTTCGGGTAGCCCGCTTGCTTGTCTCCGTACGAATCATTGAAGATCAGTGTGTGCTGCCCGGCGACGTATCCAATGCACGTGACGTAGTGCCCCTCGGTGGTTAAGGAGGTCAGAAGGATTACTGGGTGACCGGCGTCGATTTCTGAACAGACTTTTGAAAAGCCAGTCTCGCCGGAAACGTCATTGTCAACCGACGATGTCAGTCCGTGGTGCGCGATGTACTCACTCAAACGAGAACTGCGTTGGAGCGAGTCGCCTGCGGCGTCCTGGAGGAAGTAACCAAATCCACCGTAGTACCCAGCCAGTGACGCACCCCAAACAGAAGATGACGGGGTATTGAACGTGTGCCCGTTGTAACTGTAGATGCTCGGGACGTAGAAGCCGTATTGCGAAGTGTGGGTGCCTCCGCGTGTGCAGGTAATCGGGTGCGCAGGAAGTTTGTTGTAATACTGGATCGCCATTAGCGCCGCGCTGGCGTTGCAGGCGTACGAGCCGCCTCCAAACTCATCTGGCGTGTCATACAACTGGTGAACGTAAGGCACGCCAGTGAGTTGAACTGGCGTTCCGCCGTCCGTAACCATGAAACTTGCCCACGCCGAAGAGACACCGCCGGGGTTGTTTACGCGGACCTGCCACGTTCCAATGTCGCTGCCGTTGTTCAGTTGATAGACCAGTCGCGTCGCGCTTTTGGAAGTGAATTTCGCTTCCGTGCTCTCGATGTTTGACCCGGTGGGCGGATCGACAGTGAGCGTGGCGGCGGGATCGAAATTGCTCCCGTTGATTGTGAATGGCTGGTTGGCACTGGACGCAGGCATTGAGGTGGGAGACACGCTGGTGATTGTTGGGACTGGGGCGGTGGCGGACCAGAGCACTTCATTGCGCACGCCGAAGCGCGTGTAGTATGGGTCCTCCCCAGAACCGCTCCAGCCATACGGGTCAACTCGATCGCTGCCCTTCTTAACCGTGAAATGCAGGTGATAGCCCACGCCGCCGGCGGTGTTGTAGTAGTTGCCGCAGTAGCCAAGATGCTGCCCCTGCGTGACGGTCGCTCCCTCAACCAAGGCAGCCGTATCGGCAGGAAGCATATGCAGGTACCAGGTCGAGTAGCCGTTGCCGTGATCAATCCATATCTGGTTGGATGCGTCGTCCTCCTTGTGAACGATGCCCCCTGCTGCCGCGACGACTTCGTGGGAATGATCGTAAGGGAAATCGTAACCCGTGTGTCCCTCATAGAAGAGCGTGGACCCGCCGGTGTAGTGCCCCAAGGGCAAGGACACTGCGCTTCCGTCAGTCTTCTTGTACCCGTAAAGCAACCCATGGCCGCCATCCGTTGACCAACTTGTATCCTTGATCGTGCCAACTTCGCCATCGTACGCAATTACCCCTGTCCCCGGCGTGTTGGCAGCCGTCATCATGTGGTCAAACACGGCTGAGACATTGGCGCTTGTCTGGGACAGGCCCACAATTGGGAATATCAAGAACCCGTTGAGGACTGGGGTGGGTACTGTGAAGGTGGCGCCAGCACTGGTACCACCTCCTGGCCCTGGGCTGTAAACGGTGACGGTTGCCGAGCCGGCAGAAGCGATGTCAGCCGCCGTAATCTGCGCGTCCAGGGCCGTGGTCAGGCCGCCAGCACTCACCACCGGCGTTGTCGTCCGGTTCCCTCCATTCCAGCGCACGACCGACGAATTGTGAAAGGTGCTGCCGTTGACCCGGAGTGTGAACGCCGCCCCTCCTGCAGTGACGCTGCTGGGCGACAGAGACTGAATCACTGGCACCGGCGCTTGCACGGTGAAGCTTAACTGTCCAGACGCCGCGCCGCCCGGATTGATGGCCTGCGCAGTCCACGAAGCCGGGTCCGTGCCGAAGGTTGCCGAGACTCGTAGTTGGCTGCTGCTGTCGAAGGTCGCGGACTTGGTCGCATCCACGCTAAAGGCTGGACACCGCAACCGCACTTGGGCGCCGTTCACAAAACCCGAACCCGTCACCGTCAGCGTCTGAGCGATGTTCGCCCCCGTCACTGGATTCGGGCTGACGCCGCTCACAATTGGCCCGCCAGCATTGATTGTAAAGGTGGCGCCCACACTGATGCCGCCCCCCGGTCCTGAGGTATACACAGTCACACTCGCCGAGCCGGCAGAAGCGATGTCAGCCGCTGGAATCTGGGCGTCCAGCGCCGTGGTCAGACCGCCAGCACTTACAACCGGCGTTGTCGTCCGGTTCCCTCCATTCCAGCGCACGACCGACGAATTGTGGAAGGTGTTGCCGTTGACTCGGAGTGTGAACGCCGACCCGCCCGCCGTAGCGCTGCTGGGCGACAGTGAGTCAATCACCGGTGAGGGCGCTTGCACGGTGAAGCTGTACTGTCCAGACGCCGCGCCGCCCGGATTGATGACTTGGGCAGTCCATGCTGCTGGGTCCGTGCCGAAGGTAGCCGAGACGCGCAATTGACTGGCGCTGTCGAACGTCGCAGATTTCGTCGCATCCACGCTGAAGGCTGGGCACCGCAGCCGCACCTGGGCGCCGTTCACAAAACCCGAACCCGTCACCGTCAGCGTTTGAGCCGTGTTGGCCCCCGTCACCGGATTCGGACTGACGCTGGTCACGACCGGCCCGCCTGGGCCGATCGTGAAGCTTGCCCCGGCGCTGGTTCCGCCACCGGGGCCGGAACTGTAAACGGTGACGCTTGCCGAGCCGGCGGTTGCAATGTCAGCCGCCGTAATCTGCGCGTCCAGGGCGGTGGTCAACCCCCCTCCACTTACCTGTCGTGTAGTTTTCAAAACCGGAATTTTGTGTGCGATCAAAACCGGACTGGG
>CAZJTM010000062.1:0-3094 GCA_964548925.1 uncultured Verrucomicrobiota bacterium
CAGCCTCTCCAAGCCCGCCGAAACCAGAATCCGGTTTTCCCCCGTCAACGGCACGATATCCGCGATGGTGCCGAGGGCGACCAGGTCCAGCAGTGGGCGCAGATCATAGTTCTCCGCGCCCGGCAGGCCGGTTTCACGCCCCCGTTTGACCAGCGCGTGCGCCAGCTTGAAGGCCAGGCCGGCGGAGCAAAGCTCGCAAAACGCAGGACAAGCGTCCCGCCTGTCTCCATCTCTATTCAAGTCAGAGGCAGGCGGGACGCCTGTCCGACCCAGTTGCGGATTCACCAGCGCAATGGCGGCGGGTGCGGGGTCGGAAACCTGATGGTGGTCCAACACGATCACATCCACGCCACGTTCCTTGAGCCAGCCAACGGTGCTGAAGGCAGTGGAGCCGCAATCCACGGCGAGCAGCAGCGTCGTGGGGAATTTCATCAGGCAGTTCTCTACTCCCTCCTGGCTGAGGCCATAGCCCTCCTCCAAGCGATGCGGCAGGTAGGCCTGCGCCCGCCAACCGAGCGCGCCGAGCACTTCGAGCAAGAGCGCGGTGGAGGTCACGCCGTCCACGTCATAGTCGCCGAAGATGACCAGCGACTCGCCACGTTCGCGCGCTTGCAGCAGCCGGGTCACGGCCTGCTCCATGTTCGGCAGCCGGAGAGGATCGGCCAAATCCTTCAGGCGAGGTTCGAGATAGCGGGCAAGGGCTTCCGGTTCACTGAGCCCCCGGTTGAGAAGACACTGCGCGAGCAGCGGCGAGATGCGCAACACGCCGGCCAATTGACTGGCGAGCAGCGGTTGCGGCGGGGCGAGGGACCAGCGGTATTTCATCCGGTTGTTTCGAGCCGCCGTGCGGGGCGTTCGGAGATTGGTTTCTGGACGGGCATGGGCGGGCGGGAGGTCAGAGACGCGCCACTTTCACCGGGCCGGCCACGGCGTCAATCCGGCTTCGGCGGCTTGCCGGCGGCGGCGCGCTTTTCCCGGTGCGTGGCCATCACCGAAAGCGTGATCGAAGTCAGGATGATGCCCGCCACAACGCCGAGCGAAACGCCAGTCGGAATCTCCGCCTGAAACCACCGCGGCGGATGATCATGCGGGTCCAGGAGCATCTTTACCCCGATGAACACCAGCACGAACGAGAGGCCGACCTTCAGATAGCGGAAGTATTCGATGGCTCCGGCCAGCACAAAGTACAGCGAGCGCAGGCCGAGGATGGCAAAGACATTCGAGGTGAAAACGATGAACCGGTTGGTGGTCACGCCGAAAATCGCCGGGATGGAGTCCACCGCAAAGATCAGGTCGGTGGTTTCCACCATGAGCAGCACCAGCGCCAGCGGCGTCAGGGCGCATTTGCCGCACAGCCGGGTCGTGAAATTCTGCCCGTCAAAGTCCGGCGAAATAGGGCAAAGTTTCCGTGCCGCGCGGAGCACGGGGTTCCGCTCGGGATGCACCCCCTCGTCGCTGACGAAGAGCATCTTGACGCCGGTGAAGATGAGAAAGGCGCCAAACACATACAGCGTCCACAAAAACCGTTCCACCAGCGCCGCGCCCGCCGCGATCATCAGGCCGCGCATCACGAGCGCGCCCAAAATCCCCCAGAAGAGGACGCGGTGCTGATACTGCGGGGGAACGCGGAAGTAAGTGAAGATGAGCGCGATCACGAACACGTTGTCCATCGAAAGCGACAACTCGATGATGTAGCCGGTGATGAACTCGACGGTCTCCCGCCTGCCCCAACCTTCCACCACCGCCGGCGCCAGGAACAAACCGAACGCGAACGAGAGCGTCACCCACAGCGCGGTCCAACCGAAGGCTTCCTTGAAGCGCACGACATGGGCCTTGCGATGAAACACGCCCAAGTCCAGCGCCAGGAAAAACAGCACGCAGAGAATGAACCCCGCCCAATGCCAGGGCGTGGTTCCCAACAGCGCAAGCATGGTTGCCCGCCCTTAAGCCTTGGCCAGCGCCGCGGCGGGCTGCTCGGTCAATTGCTGGCCGATGGCCGGGCGCTGTCCCTTGTGCCACCAGAGCACCAGCGCGCTGGCGATGTAAATGGACGAGTACGTGCCCGTGAGAATGCCGACCATGAAGCAAAATGCGAAGTCGTTAATGACGCCGCCGCCAAACAGATAGAGCGAGACCGTGGCGAGAAAGACCGTGCCGGAGGTGATAATCGTGCGGCTCAGGCACTGGTTGAGCGCCTTGTTCATGATCTCGGTGAAGGTGCCGCGGATGCCGAGCTTCAAGTCTTCGCGGATCCGGTCGAAGATCACGATCGTGTCGTTGATCGAGAACCCGATGATGGTGAGCAACGCCGCCACCGTCGTCGCATTCATCTGATGCCCGGCCAGGAAGTACCACCCGAGCGTCATCAGAATGTCGTGGATGATCGCCACCACGGCGCCCACGGCGAACGAGAACTCATAGCGAAACGCCACGTAAATCAAAATGCCGAACATGGCGAGCAACGACGCCAGCACCGCGACCTTCTGAATCTCCTTGCCGACCGTGGGCCCGACCTTGTCCGCGCCAAGCACCCCGAAGTTGGCCTGCGGAAAACTCTCCTTGAGGGCCGCGACCGCCTTGGCGCCCACGTCTTCCGTTTCCGCACCCTTTCTGTCCGGCTGCCGGACGACGACCCGGAGCATCTCTTTCGTCTCGCCCTTTTCGTAGCCGACGATGACCTCGCTGCCGCTGGCCTTGCTGGCGACTTCGCGCACCTTGTCCACCTCGACCTTGTGTTGCGGGTCAAAGCTCAAAGTGATGCTCGCGCCACCGGTGAATTCCACGCCCAGCACATCGTGACCCCGGACGAACACACCGTAGCCGTTCCCGACCAGGATCAACAACCAGGAGGCGATGAACGCCGGTTTGGCCCAGCGCATGAAGTCGAAACCCGTGCCATGCAGGAAGGGGAATTGCAGCATGCGAATGGATTTGAGCCAACCCTTCTCAATCATCAAGTCGAAGATGATGCGGGTGAGGATCAGCGCCGTGAACATGCTCACGCTCACGCCGATCGTCAGCGCCACGCCGAAGCCCTTCACCGGCCCCGTGCCCATGAAGATGAGGATCACGGACGAAATGAGCGTCGTCAGGT
>CAZJTM010000062.1:3104-13979 GCA_964548925.1 uncultured Verrucomicrobiota bacterium
GAACGCCTTGTCGTAGCCGGCTGCCAGCGCGCCCCGTACGGACTTGCCGGACGCCGCCTCTTCCCGAATACGCTCGAAGATCAGCACGTTGGCATCCACGGCCATGCCGATGGTGAGCACGATGCCAGCGATGCCCGGCATGGTCAACGTGGTGCCGATCGAACACATCACCCCCAGCAAGATCACGACGTTGAGCATCAGCGCCACGTTGGCCACCAACCCGGCGAACAGGTAGTACACCAACATAAACAAAGCAACGGCAATGGTGCCGATGACCGCGGCCTTGAAACCGCTGCGGATCGAGTCCGCGCCCAAGGTCGGATCCACGTCCCGCGACTCAATGACGCTCAGAGGCGCCTTCAAGGGATTCTCCAACACGCTGGCCAGTTCATGCGCCTCCCGCGCGTCGAAAGAGCCGGAAATCTCGCCGCTGCCCGTTTCGATGGCCGTGCGAATCACCGGCGCCGAGTAGAGTTCGCCGTCCAGGATGATGGCCAGTTGGCGGCCCACGTTTTCCCGCGTGATCTCGCCGAAGAGCGCCGCGCCGTCGTCGTTCAGGGTGAACGCGATCTTCGGCTCTCCCAGGTTTCCGCGGATCACCATGGCGCCCTTGACGTACGCGCCGGTCATCCCGCGCTCGGCCTTCTTCTTCACCATGTACGGCCGGAGGGTCTTCGTGCCGTCGGGGTTCCGCTTCTCCTCCTGCAGAATCTCGTAACCCGGTTCGATGAGTCCTTCCCTGAGCAATTCGTCGCTCCGCTCATGCACCAACCGGAACTCCAGGAACGCCGCCCGCTGAATCTGGCGCTGCGCCCGTTCCCGGTCGTCTTCCGACAGGCCCGGCAACTGGATCAAGATGCGGTCGTTGCCAGCGGGCTGGATGACGGGCTCGGCCACGCCGAACTTGTCCACGCGTTTGCGCAACACCTCGACGGCCTGATCCAGCACGCCGCGCAACTCGGCTTCGCCGACGACATTCGTGCGGTTCTCAACGACCCCCTGCTTGTTGGTGAAGGTCTCCACCGAAATGAGCTGGTTCGTGTTCATCGCCACCATGAACGACGTGCCGCCTTGGAGGTCGAGCCCCAGCCTGATGCGGCCCGCCGCTTCCCGCTGCAACCGGTTCAGGATGGCGGCGGTGGGACGCGTCTCGTTCTTCACGTTGAAGAATGGGAAGAAGCGGGTGATGTCATTGGTGCCGATGGCATCCTGCAGGTTGCCGTAGGCGCGGTTCGGCCGGCTGGCCTGCAACTGCTGCACCCGCACCCAGATGTTCGAGAACACCGGGTCGCTCTTGTTCACCGCCCGCTCGCGGAAGACCTGCGTCAGGTCCCGGCCCGACGGGGGATACAATTCGTAAAGCGACCAGACAACGACGAAGGCGACGAGCAACCATCTCCAGAGATTATTTCGCATGGCAGAAAAGGGCGGAGGCTTCAGGATGCAGTGGATTCGCCGCGCTCTGAGATTTCGGTCACGGCGGACTTGAGGATTTCAAACTTGCTGTCAGCGGAGCGGAGGGAAACGGTGCGTTCCTTGACTGCTACAACCACCCCGACAATCCCGCTGTTGGTGACCACCTTGTCACCCGCCTTGAGGGTCTTGAGCAGGTTGGCATGCTCCTTGGCCCGCTTTTGCTGAGGACGGAACAGAATGAAATAAAACACCACGCCGATGAGCACCAGCGGCACCAGGCTCGTCCAGATGGGCGGCGGCTCCTGCCCGGGCTGCGGCTGGGCGCCCAGAGCCAGCAGAAATTCCATGTTTGGAATGGTCATAGCGAATACAAACGGCGGGTAAGGTAAGGATACCAGACGGTTTGGCAAGTGTTATGCGCTTCTCCAAATCGGCGGGTTCAGTCGTTCAGTCTGCGGAATTTCACCGAGCTTGACTTGCGTCAAACACGGACCGTGCCGTGATTGTTAGGATTTGGCGCAGATGACGACGAGTCCCATCTGCGGTGAGTGCCGGGTCCGATGAAGGCGATGCTTCAGCCCAACATTGCGCGGCGTGTGCTGAGTGGCGTGGTGTTGCTGGCATTGGTCCTTGCCGCAGGCTTGGCCGTTCGTGTCCTCGCGTCGGGTCAAACAGGTCCTTCGGCAGCGGCTTCTGGGGCGGCGGACAGCGTGCCCGCCAACCTTCCGGTGGTGGCGCGCATGGCCGCTCAGCAACCGGTCGTCGGCCTTGCCAGCGACACGCATCTGGACAAGACCCCGCCCCGCGCCACGAAGGGGCTGGACCTCGTGAAATCCGGCTGGACCTACAATTGCATGGAGTGCCACAAGCTCTTCCCGGCGCGCTGGCATTACGACGACCGGCCGTTCAACGAGCACAAGGACATCCGCCTCGAACACGGCAACAATCGGTTCTGTCTCAACTGCCACCACCCGACGAACCGCAACGCGTTCGTGGATTACGACGGCGCGGAGATCGCGCAGGCGGACGTGGTGATGCTTTGCGCGAAATGTCACGGCACAATCTATCGCGACTGGCAGGCGGGGGTGCATGGGCGCGAGAACGGATTCTGGAAAACCGATGCCGGCGAGAAGACCAAGCTGCGCTGCATTCAGTGTCACGATCCGCACAGCCCAAAGTTCAAACCGATGAAACCACTGCCGCCGTTGAAGTATCCGGCTCGCGCTGCCAACCCGCCGAATCAACACCGCGAATGAACACGGATGGACACGAATCGCGAATGGATCGCGGCCTTCAGGCCACTTCAGCGCGCTGGGCGAGTGCGGCGACGAAGCGGGCTAAAGCCCGCGCTCCTGGGAAAGCCGGCTTCGGTGCTTCGTGTCCATTCGTGTCCATTCGTGGTTTGGAGAACTGCAATCGCTCATGACCAGCGACCCGCAAAACGAAGTCAGTCCAAAAACCATCGAGCAGGTCTATCAGCCGATGACCCGCCGGACGTTCTTGAAAGGCGCGGCGGCTTCGATGGTCGGCATGGCGGGTCTGATGGCGGCGCTCAAGCCGTTGCTCGAACTCGAGAGCGGCGCGATCTCGCTCGATGATTTGCTTCAGAAGCATTACCGCGAACTCACGCCCGAGGACTTGAAACGCATCATGGAGTCGCTCGCGGCCAAGGCGGAGAAGGAATACGGCGTCCGCCCCACGATCCGTGATCTCAAGCCGCTGGACGGAGTGGAGTTCGGTTATGCGCTCAACCTCACCCGCTGCATCGGCTGCCGCAAATGCGCCCATGCCTGCCTGGCGGAGAACAACCAGTCGCGCGACAACCCGGACGATGTTGAGATGTCCTACATCCGCGTGCTGGAACTCGACAAGGGCGCGATCAATCTCGAAACCTCAAACGTCTATTACGATCCCGAAACGGTGCCGCAGCCGGACAAGTATTACATGCCGGTGCAGTGTCATCAGTGCCGGCAAGCGCCTTGCACAAAGGTTTGTCCGGTTCAAGCCACCTGGCAGGAGCAGGACGGCCTCGTGGTGGTGGATTACAACTGGTGCATCGGCTGCCGCTATTGCATGGCGGCCTGCCCCTATGATGCGCGCCGGTTCAACTACAAGAAACCAACGATCTCGAAAGCCGCGATCAACCCGAACCAGAGCTACCTCAGCAATCGCATCCGCCCCAAAGGCGTCGTGGAAAAATGCACCTTCTGCCTGCACCGCACGCGCGACGGCAAGTATCCGGCCTGTTTGGAAGTCTGCCCCACCGGCGCGCGTGTGTTCGGCAACCTGCTCGATCCGAACAGCGAGATTAACTACATCCTCAAGAACAAGCGGGTTTACATCCTCAAGGAGGACGTCGGCACACAGCCGCGGTTCTACTACTTCTTCGACAAATGAACCCGCCCAAACCAGATGCAATTCGTAGCAGCGGACGTAAGTCCGCTCCATCTGAGTCTGGTGGAAGTCAGAGCCGACTCACGTCGGCTGCTACAACGCCATGAGAGCCTACCTCACATTTCTCTTCCGCGTCTGGCGGCTCTCGTTTCAGGGGAGTTGGAAATTCTACGTGTGGATGAGCGTGCTCACCGTGCTGGTGCTTATCGGCCTGCACGCCTGGGCGCGGCAGTTCGTTGAGGGCCTCCAGACCACCGGCATGACCAACCAGGTGAGTTGGGGCGCTTACATCGCCAATTTCACCTTCCTCGTCGGCGTCGCGGCGGCGGCGGTGATGCTCGTCATCCCGGCTTACATCTACAAGAAGGAGCACATGCATGAGGTCGTGCTGTTCGGCGAACTCCTCGCCATCGCGGTCATCGTCATGTGCCTGTTGTTCGTCACCGTGGACCTCGGCCGGCCCGACCGCTTTCATCACATGGTCCCGCCCTTCGGCATCTTCAACTTCCCCGGCTCGATCCTTTCTTGGGACGTCATCGTGCTCAACGGCTATTTGCTGCTGAACCTCCACATCGCAGGCTACTTGCTCTATTGCCGTTACCGCGACCGCAAGCCGACCAGGAAGTTCTACATCCCGTTCGTGTTCCTCTCCATCGCTTGGGCGGTGAGCATCCACACCGTTACGGCCTTTCTCTACGTCGGGTTGGCGGGCCGGAGCTACTGGCATCATCCGCTTGTGCCGTCGCGTTTTCTGGCGTCCGCCTTCGTGGCCGGGCCGGCGCTGATGATTCTCACCTTCCAGATCATCCGGCGCGTGACGAACTATTTCATCGGCGACCAGCCCATTTTCACGCTGCGCATGATCATGACGGTGGCGATGATCATCAACATGTTCCTCCTCGCCTGTGAACTGTTCACCGAGTTCTACTACCCCACCCAGCACGCCGCCGCCGCGCAATATCTCTACTTTGGCCTGCACGGGCACGACGGCCTCGTCCCGTGGATCTGGACCGCCATGGCGCTGGACGCCATTGGTCTGCTGCTGCTCATCACCCCGGCTAGCCGGCGCATTGGCTGGCTCAACGTGGCCTCCGTCACCTGCTTCGTCGGCATCTGGATCGAAAAAGGCATGGGGCTGATCATTCCCGGTTTTGTGCCGTCGCCGCTCGGGCAGATCGTGGAATACCTGCCCACGCTCAACGAAACGCTGGTCTGCCTGGGCATCTGGGCGTTGGGCGCGCTGATGTTCACCTGGATGCTGCACGTCGCCATCCCGATTATGAACGGCTCGCTGCGAGCAAATCCGGAACTCTTAACAACCAAAGAAACCACCTAAACCCCGTGCGCAAAACGTTGTTGCACCTGCAACAAAGTTTTGCAGACAACGCCGAATGATCATTTATGAAGACCTGGACCAAAAACCTCCCGCTGTTCCTCGCCGCGTTGCTCGCGCCGCTGCTGGCGCACGCCGGCTTCACCCTCAAGGAAATGTCGCCGCAGAGCAAAGCCTGCGCGGAGTGCCACAAGAAGGAAAGCTCTGCGCTCTACGAACAATGGGGCTCGAGCAAACATTACCGCGGCAACGTGGGCTGCTACGAGTGTCACATGGCGCTCGACACCGACCCCGATGCCTACGAGCACTACGGCCAGAAGATTGCCACGCTCGTCACGCCCAAGGACTGCGGGCGTTGTCACGAGCACGAGGTCGCCGAGTTCACCGGCTCGCACCACGCCAAGGGCGCGCGGATTCTGGGCTCGCTCGACAATACGCTGGCAGAAGTCGTCGAAGGCAACCGCGGCTTCAAGACGCCGTCCTTCCCGCACGGCATTTCGTCCGCGGCGGTGAACGGCTGCTGGCAGTGCCATGGCGCCGAGGTGAAGATTCTCCCGAACGGCAAACCCGATCCCGCCACGTGGCCCAACACCGGCATTGGCCGCATCAACCCCGACGGCAGCGAGGGCTCGTGCGCCGCGTGCCACTCCCGTCATGAATTCAGCTCCGCCCAGGCCCGCACCCCGGACACCTGCGGCAAATGCCACATGGGGCCGGACCATCCGCAGATTGAAATCTACAACGAGTCCAAGCATGGCATCGCCTACCGCGCCAACGTGGACAAGATGAACCTCAACAATCCCAAGTGGATCGTGGGCGAGGACTACAGCGCCGCGCCCACCTGCGCCACCTGCCACATGAGCGCCACCAAGAACCAGCGCATCACCCACGACGTCGGCCTGCGCATCTCGTGGAACAACCGGCCGGAAATCTCCATCCGGCCCGAGGTCTCCGACGCCAAGCTCGGCTTGCCTGGCAAAGACGTGCCGTGGCAAACCCGCCGCACGAACATGGTGGACGTCTGCCTCAACTGCCACAACCAGCACTTCGTGGATGCGTTCTACCTCCAATACGACAGCCTGATTGACCTCTACCATGACAAGTTCGCCAAGCCCGGCATGGCGCTTTATCAGGCTGCGAAGCCGTTGCTCAAACCCGCGCAATTCAGCAACCCGGTGGACTTCACCTGGTATGAAATCTGGCATCACGAGGGCCGTCGCGCGCGGCACGGCGTCTCCATGATGGGGCCGGACTACACGCACTGGCACGGCACGTATGAGGTCGCCAAGCACTTCTACGCGAAATACGTTCCCGAACTGGAGAAGTTGATCGAGAAGCATGAGAACACCGCCGACCCCGCCAAGAAAGAAGCGGCTGGCAAGCTGAAGAAGCTGCTCGACGACACGCTCAACGACGCGAATCACCAGTGGTATCTGAACAAGATGAGCCCCGAGGAAAAGGCGTTGCGCGACAAGCAGCGCGAGGAATTCCAGAAGCGATACGCGAAGTAAGGGCGTAGCGGCGTCTCGGTAGAGCGCCGCTGAATTAGACCGAACAATGGCGGCGTTCTACCGAACGCCGCTACGGCAAAGATGACGGCCAGCGAACAGGCGATAGACATCCGCAAAATGTCGGCGGCTGCGTTGGAACACCTCGGCCAGACCAGCCTGCGGGAGCATCTCGTCGCGCAAGCCATTGTTGCGCACCAGAAATATGGCCCCATCACGGCGGACAAGCTCGACGCGCTGCTGCACGATCCCGATTGCCTGCGTCATCCCGTGCGGCTCGTGTTCGAGTTTGGCGAGATGGCGCTGCACCAGTTTGCCCAGCCGGACGTTGACTGGCGCAACACGGAACAGGACGGCCGCGTGCTTTACCTCCGACCGCTTTTGCGCGCCCGCCCCGACCTGCTCCCGCTCGCCGTCGCCTACATGATCCCCGTCATCAACTACGGCGACATCATTTCCGACGAGCACTGCCTCCGCTACGGCGCGACGCTGCTGGGGATGATGGAGGGGGAATACTACGAGAAGCTGGAGTCGCTGGCGGACGCCGTCGGGGCCGAAACCCGCCTCACCACGCCGGAAGCCAACTTCACTTTGGAATGCGCGCGGGAAAACAGTAACCGCGCAAGCGCGTAGCGCGGGATTCTATCCTGCCGTATCGCCGCATTCCATTCGGCAGTCACCCCGGCGGCTCGGAGCGGCCAAGACTTTCCACCGACGCGCTTTCAAGACCCCGTAGCAGCGGACGTGAGTCCGCTCCATTCTCCGAGATTACAGAGCGAACTCACGTTCGCTGCTACAGGCTTGAAAGCAACTCCGCCGTTTGCGAATCGGAAATCCGCGATACGGCAGGATGGAATCCTGCACTACGCCTACCTTTCATCAGGCCAGCAGCCGCAGGATGGAACTGGGCGCGTTATTGGCCTGGGAGAGCATGGCGGTGCCGGCCTGCACGAGGATGTTGTAGCGCGCAAACTGGGTGCTTTCCTCGGCCACGTCCACGTCCTTGATCCGGCTGTTGGCGGCAGAGAGGTTGTCCTTCAACGTGCCCAGTTGCTCGACGGTCATGTTCAGCCGTGCGATGGTCGCGCCCACCGTGGCGCGGTCCGTGGCCAACTGGCTGAGGGCCGACTTGACCGTGGTCAGCGCCGAGGCCGCGCCGCTGGCGGTGCTGATGTCTGGCGAAGAACTGGGCTCATCTGGAAGATGCGTCAGCGTGGCTGTGAATGTTCCAGGCCCCTCGTAATTATCCGAATCCGTTGACGAACTGTGGAAACTCGGAGTCATGCCCAAGTCGGCGAGCATGCACCATTCATCGTGGACGTTTTCGCCAGACAGCAACGTCAGGGACAGTCTCCCGGTAGATGAATCGTACGAGGCGGCGTTCCGCTGCAACAGCGTGTTCAGCCCGCTCACCAAGTCATTGATTGTGTCGGTTGAACTGCCCTGAACCATCCGCGATCCGCTACGGAAATCAAAGCCACTACTCGGATAATCAGTGATGAGATCACTTAGAAGGGTATTCCCTCCGTAGGCTACTGGCTGGCTGGGGGCGGAAACGTAGTTGCCGGCAATTCCCGCCATCTCCACGGTGCGACCTTCCGAATCGGTGATCACGTTCTGGGCGGAGCTGCTGAAGAGGCTCACGCCGTTGAAATCCTTGGTGACTACGTCGTTGATGTAGGTGTTCAGGGTCTGGAACTCCTGGTTGTAAAGCCCCCGGTCGGCGTTGGTCTTGGTCACGTCCTGCGCCAGCACGGCCAGTTCGCTCATCCGGTCCAGCGCCTTGCCAATCTTCTTGAGATAGCCGTCCTGGGTCTGGGCGAAGGAGATGGCGTTGCTGACGTTGCTGGTGGCCGCCCGGATGCGGTTGATCTGGGCGTCGAACCGGGTGGACACCGCCATGCCGGCGGAATCGTCCTCCGGCGAAACCAGCCGCGAGCCGGAAGAGAGCCGGGCGAGGGATTTGGAGAGCAGACTGGCCGACTCGCTCAAGAGCCGCGCCCCGGTCTGCGCCGAGATGTTTGTGTTGATGACCATAGATTCATTCCGTGAATCCGTCCCTCGCGGGACTGGTTACCGGCTGCAATCCCTGCAGCCCTTGGGGTCACCGGCCTGGCGCTGCATCGCCACTTCCGAGCCAACAACTTTGCCGCCGCAGCAGTCTGCTGGACCACTGCCTACGGCGGGGTTATCGGCGGATTCCTTCCCGACTTTAGCGGAAGCCCTGCCCCCCGAGCGCGGCCTTGTCTTTCCCGGATGCGTCGCGGTGACAGGTGTGAGGGCGGTTGGTTCTGAGCTTGAGGGGAAATCAGAGCCGACTCACGTCGGCTGCTACAGTTCAGGCCGGGACGCTACTTCACAATTCTGAGCAGCGCCTTGAAGGCCGGGCCTTCGGCTTTGCCCAGCAACTCGAACAACGCCATCTCCACGCTCGTCAGCCGCGCGCCGAGTTGCTGCATCTTGCCCAGCGCCAGTTCTCGGTTTGCCGCGGTGCGCGACGAGACGCCGTCCGCCACCACCTCGATTTCGTAGCCGAGGTTCAGCAAATCCGCCGCCGTTTGGTAAATGCACACGTGGGTCTCGATCCCCGCCAGCAAGACCTGCTTCCGACCGGTCGCGCGCAGCGCCGCCATGAAGCCGTCGTCGCCGCAGCAACTGAAGCTGAACTTGGCGATGGGCTGTTGCGCGTGGAGCAACTCCGCCAACTCCGGGATCGTCGGCCCGAGCCCGGCGGGGTTTTGCTCCAGCCAGACAATCGGCAGGCCGAGCACCTGCGCGCCTTGCACGAGTTTCCGGAGGTTCTGGAACAGCGCTTCTTTGCCGTCCATCAACTGGGCCAGCTTGCCCTGCACGTCCACAAGCACGAGCACGGTGTTGTTTGTTGTCAGCATGTCGGCGTGATTATTCCCCGCCCGGTGAGCGACCGCAATCCGCGACTGCACGGCGGTATTGTTGAAATGCCAGGATTGTGACGACTAGCACTGGGGCGGCGAGCACCGCAATCGCGGCATCACTGGCGCGCGAAACACATCCGGCGAGGCTGGCGACACTCAGCCCAAACCACACCGCCAGCGGCAGGCCCCCCGGCGGCGCTGGAACCGGCCGCTTGTCAATCAACGCTGGCGTGGCCAGCAACAGCGCGAGGACACCCACCACGAAAGACCCCGCCAGGTTGGGCAGCGCGATGCCTTCCCAACTCCAGTTCGCAGAAGTCCAGCGCCACCAGTGCATTCCCTGCGTGGCGAGGAGATCAAAGGCCGCCAGCGTCCACGTGGCCAACGCGGCCGCGACGCCCAGCAGCCAATATCCGTAATGGCGCGCCTGCCGCCGCGGACGGAGAAGCAACCGGGCCGTCCCACGGGCACTGAGGAGCGCCGCGACCCACACCGCCGGCAGCCAGATCGGAAATCCACCCAGCCATTCCCGCCCCGGGAAGCGCCCAAGCTCACAGCGGCCGTAGGGCAAACCCGTGCGGCAGTTGAGCAGACAGGCCGCGCTGGCGACCCCGGCCATGACGGCGGCGGCGAGAGCCAGGTTCTGCAACGGCAATCCGCGGCGCCCCCGCGCGGGCGCGCCGCCAGCCAGGGGTGTTGTTTCGGCTTCGATTCTCATCCAGACACGCGCGGAGCGTATCCTCCCTGACGCGCAAACACACGAGCGAAGCGCAGTTCTCCAAGGCTTCAAAGCGTTCAGGGATTTGATCCAAGCCATTCTCGGACGCTTTGAATCCTTGGAAAGGCATCCACTGTTCATGGTAGGCAGCTTCATGCGGGATGCCGCAGCTTGGGCTGGACACCCGGAACGCCTGTCCTACTTTCCGGGCGTGCTGATCGCCTTTCACAAACCCTATGGCGTGCTCTCGCAGTTCACGGCGGAAACGCCGGGCCAGCGCACGCTCGCCGAATTCGGCTTTCCGAAAGGCGTTTATCCCATCGGCCGGCTGGACGCGGATTCGGAAGGGCTGCTGCTGCTCAGCGACGAACCGGAGTGGAACGCGCGCCTGCTCCACCCGCGCCACGCCCACGAACGCGAGTATTGGGCGCAGGTGGAACGCATTCCCACGGCGGAGGCGTTGGAACAACTCGCCCGCGGCCTCATCATTCAAGGCCGCCGAACCCTGCCCTGCCGCGCGTGGATGCTGGACCCGCAACCGGTCGTAGCGGCGGCGCGGCAGAGCGCCGCCCCCGTGAAAACCCACCCAAATGCGGCGCGCAGGCGGGGCGC
>CAZJTM010000062.1:13989-14389 GCA_964548925.1 uncultured Verrucomicrobiota bacterium
CCCCCTGACCAGAAGCAACTACAGCATCGTCTCAACGGGGGGTGGCGGCGGCGGGGAATAGCCCCGCCCGATTTAATCCGAACTAATGGGGGGCGCGCTCCGGTGCCGCCGCGACGCCAACCATCCCGCCGCGTGACCCGCCCATCCGTTACCGCAAGAACATCCCGGACTGCTGGATTGGCTTGGAACTGATCGAGGGCAAAAACCGCCAGGTCCGTCGCATGACGGCGGCCATCGGACATCCGACGCTGCGGTTGCTGCGGGTCCGGATTGGCGGCTTGCGGTTGGGTGAATTGCGGGCAGGCGCTTGGAATGAACTTCCCGAGCGAGAGCGCCAAGCGGTCTTGCGGGAATCCTCCGGGGGTGACCGCCCCGCCCCCTGACGTGAGCATTCGGGCTT
>CAZJTM010000062.1:14489-28156 GCA_964548925.1 uncultured Verrucomicrobiota bacterium
TGACTTGTCTCAAGCTCCAGACGCAGCATTCGCGCACAGGCATTCCTTTGGAAACCACAAACGCCAGCCAGAACAACAGCGACGCGGACGAAACCTCCGCGCCGGAGGTGGTGCTCCGGCTCGTCCACCAAGCCGAGCGCCGGGGCTGGCGAATGCCTGCGCCGCTCCCGTCGCCTTGCTCAGTAAACCTCGTCGTGGCTGCCCACGGCTTCGAGCAGGATCGCTTCCGCGGCTTGATGCTTTACGAATTGGAACACGATCCGCGCGTCGTATCCCGCGCTGCAAGCCCACGAGCCGGCGAGCCGGCCTTTCAGCTTGTGCGTCCGCAACTGGGGATGGAAGGCGTCTGCCGCGAGCAACTCCAACGTCAGCCTTAGTTCGGCAGCCAGGTGCGGATGCCGCCGGCTGAACTGGCGGGCCAGACGCAGAAACGCCTTCGACGGCAGGAGGACGCGTCTCACGCAAGCACCTTGCGCATGATGTCCGCCGGCGTGGCGGGGCGGCACTTGCCGGATTTGAACTCCTTGCGCGCCTCCCGCACGGCATCAGCCACGGCCAACCGACGCCGCTCCGCGAGGCGCTTCTGCAACAACTCCACCAGTGATTCCTGTTGATCCGCAGGCAACGTCTCTATCGAATCGAGCACCTGGCCGTAAGTCTTCATGCCGGGACTCTAGCGCCGTTGGCCGCCGCAAACAAGTGGCGTCCCAAGCCGCCCGTGACGATTCGGGCTTTGACTTGTCTCAAGCTCCAGACGCAGCATTCGCGCACAGGCATTCCTTTGGAAACGACAAACGCCAGCCAGAACAACAGCGGCGCGGACGAAACGTCCGCGCCGGAGGCGCTGCTCCGGCTCATCCACCAAGCCGAGCGCGCGGGCGCGAGCGACATCCATCTCCAGATGCGCGGCAAGGCCGCCGAAGTTTGCTTCCGGCTCGATGGGGTGCTCACGCCCGCGTCGCAGTTGCCCGAAACCATCGCCGAGCGCGTGTTTGGGCGGATCAAGTTTCTCGCCCGGCTCAAGACCTACCAGGATTCGTTGCCGCAGGACGGGCGCATTGACCGGCAGGAAGTCGGCGCGCAAAACGACATCCGCGTGGCGACTTATCCGACCGTCACCGGGGAGAAGATCGTGCTGCGGCTCTTCAACACCGCGGGGATCAAGGCGCTGGGCGAACTGGAGTTTCCGGCGGAGGCTGGCGCGGAATTGAACCGGTTCCTCCGCCAAACCAGCGGGCTGCTGTTGCTCACCGGCCCGGCGGGCAGCGGCAAGACGACGACGATTTACGCCTGCCTCCGCGCGCTGGCCGATCTCGGTGGACGGCATGTCATCACCGTGGAGGACCCGGTGGAGCAGATCGTGCCGGGCATCATGCAAACGGAGGTCAATGAGGCGCAGGGGCTGGATTTCGCCCGCGCCGCGCGGCATTTGCTGCGACAGGACCCGCAGGCGCTGGTCATCGGCGAGATTCGTGATGAAGCCACGGCGAACCTAGCCGTCCGCGCCAGCCTCACGGGGCATCTGGTGATCTCGACGCTGCACGCCGGCTCGTGTCGGGGCGTTTTTGAGCGGTTGCTGGCGATGTGCGGCGATCACTCGGCGGTGGCGTCGGCAGTGGAACTGGTGTTGAACCAGCGCTTGATCCGACGGTTGTGCGGGACATGCAAGGGCAAAGGCTGCGCGGCCTGCCTGCAAACCGGCTACAAGGGTCGCCTGCCGCTGGTGGAATGGCTGCGGGTCAATGACGCGATGCGCCGGCGGGTGGCGTTGCGGGACTTGGAGGGACTTGCTGCCAAACCCTCGCTCGCCGAATGCGCCGGGGCGCTGGCTCGGCAGGAATTGACGAACCAGGCGGAGGTCGGTCGGGTCTTGGGAGTCGGTCTGGACTAATCCCGCGCTTGCTTGTAGAAGTTAGCCATGACCGCGCTGGAATTGAACGAGCGGTGTGCCAATCCGGAATCACCTGTCGAGGAGAGAGTTCCCGCCGACTGGCTGGCCGAGTTCGAGGCTGCCGCGCGCCGCCCGCTCGCCACGCGCTTCCGCTATGCGTTCATCCGCACGTACAAGCCGGTGCTCGATGACGCCCCGTTCCGCGCCTTCGGCACTACGGCCGATTACCGGCGATGGTGCGAGGAAAACCTGCCGGACTGGCTGGGCTATGGGCGCGTTTGAATACCGCCGTCGTCTCAGCTTTCCAGCGCCTCATTACACACCGGCTGCCAGCGCATGATCAGTTCGTGCTCCTCGGTGCAGCGGGCGGCTTGACCCTTTTCGCAATAATGCATGTGGATGTGCGTGGCGCCGTGCTCGATGGCGGGTTGCAGTTTCTCGTGCCCTTCGAGGCGCTGATGCATGTCCCGGGTTTGGCCCACATAGACCGGCACCCACTCGCCCGCCTCCGACAGGCCGGCATAGATGTAGTTGCCGGCCAACGGACGGAACTCGGTGTCGAGCGGATAGACCGTGTAATCATAAGCCGCGCCGGATTGACCAATCCAAGTGACGTGCGGGGGGCCGGCGCTCTGCGAAGGGTGACGACGACTCAACAATTTGCTTATCAAGTTCATCTTGCCTGGATCCCATCAGACCCCGCGCCCGCCGTCAATCCGTAGTAATGCAGAGGCCGCGTGACGTTTTCCCAACCACCCGGTCGAACCGGTGTGAGATGGAAAACGGATTGAGATCATGAACCACGACGAATTTGCCTTCTTCAACCAGCAGCTCGCCGCCATGCTCCGCGACGGCCTCCCGCTGGAGGGAGCATTGCGCCGGCTGTGCGGGGAGATGCGGCGCGGGCCGCTGCGGGACGAGTTGCAGCGGCTCCAAGACGATCTGGCGCGCGGCACCCCGCTGGCCGACGCCCTCGCCGCGCGGCAGCTCCCCGAACTCTACGTCCGCCTGACCCAGGTGGGCGTGAAGAGCGGCGACCTGCCGGGCGCGCTGACCTTGCTCGCGGATTATTTCCAGCGCCAAAACAACCTCTGGACGCGGCTTAAGGGGTTGATGGTGTATCCACTGATCGTCCTCTTCGCCGCGTTCGCGTTATCCGGGTTACTGACGGTGATTTGGTTCAAGGCGGTGCGGCCGGGCTGGTTTGGCTTGATCTTCGATGTGATGGATGGCACGCGGTTGCCGGGGTTCACCCGGCTGACCATGCCGTTGCTGGAGAACCTCTGGGTCTATCCCACGCTCTTCGGTTTGCTGTTCGTGCTCGCGGTGCTGGCGCTCGTGTGGCCGCCGCTCCGGCAGAAGGTGCGCTGGCGGCTGCCGGCGTTTCGGGAGGCCAGCGTGGCCCGGATGGCGGCCTCGATGCATTTGCTCTTGAAAGGCGGCGTGGCCTTGCCCGACGCGCTCGCGCTCGTGGCCCAACTCGAATCCGGCAAGGCGGCGGAAGACCTGCGAAGCTGGCTGGCGAATCTGTCGGCGGGCCAAACCAGGTTCACCGAAGTGGCGGCGCGGAGCCGCGTTTTCCCGCCGCTGTTTGTCTGGCTCGTTGCCAATGCGGGCGAGGACTTGGCGGGCGGCTTTCGCCGGGCGGCGGAGATTTACGAAGCGCGGGCGGCCTATCGGGCGGAACTGGGCCTCTACGCGGCGTTGCCGGTGTCCGTGCTGTTTCTCGGCGCGATCATCCTTTCGCAAGGGTTCGTGCTGGTCAGCGGATTCTTGGTGTTCGTGCGGTTGATGGACGGAGTCAGTTGATATGAATCCGCTGATTCAACCGCTGTTCGCCGACTTTGCCGATGGGCTGGTGTCCCTGCTGCAATTCCTCGGCGCGTTCCTCGGCTACGTCCTCTTGTTCGCCCTCCCGGTCGGCGCGCTGGCGGTAGCCATCCACTTCTGCCTGTCCCTGCCGTTGCGGCGGCGTGAGCGGGCGCGGTTTTTCCTCGATCTGCTGGAAACAGGGATGGCGCGGGGGCACTCCGTTGAGCAAACCGTGCTGGGCGTGGCGGCGAGCCGCGACCACGCGCTGGGCGTGCGCTTCCATCTGTTGGCGGCGCATCTCGAGAACGGCCTGCGGCTGGATGCGGCGCTGGAGCGCGTGCCCCGCCTGCTGCCGCCGCCCGTCGTCGCAATGCTGCGCGTGGGCGGTCGCCTGGGCGATATGCGCCGCGTGTTGCCCGCCTGCCGCGAGTGGTTGCGCGAACGGCCCGGCAGTGTCCAGAGCGCGTATCACTATCTCGTCATGCTGTTGCTGGTGTTCTCGCCGGTCGCGATGTTCCTGTTGATCGGCCTCAACGTCTTCGTCTGGCCGAAGCTGACTGAAGTCTTCATCGGCGTGGGCGAAGGTTACCCGCTGCCCGCCATCACCCGGCTGGCGCTGGCTTGGTCTCCCTGGCTGGTCTGGGCGCAAGTGGTCTTCCTGCTCGGTCTGCTCGTGGCAACCCTCCTTTACCTGGGCGGTCCCAGCATGGCGCGCTGGCTGCAATTGGGCGTCTTCCCGTTTGCGGACTGGCTGGCGTGGCGCATCCCTTGGAAGCGCAAGCGCCTCGTGCGCACGTTCTCCGCCACGCTCGGGGTGTTGCTCGATGGCGGCGTGCCCGAGGCGGAGGCGATCCAACTCGCCGCCGATTGCACGGCGAACGAGATCGCGCGACGGCGCGCCCAGCGCGTGGGGACCGCCCTCCAGCAGGGCACACGACTCCAGGACGCCGTGGCGGCCTTCGATGACACGGGCGAATTCCAGTGGCGACTGACCAACGCCTGCCACGCGCGCAACGGCTTTCTCCGCGCGCTCAACGGCTGGCACGAGGCGCTGGATGCCAGGGCGTTTCAGCAGGAGGAAGCCTCGGCGCACGTGATCACCAGCGGCCTGGTGCTGTTCAACGGCGCGGTGGTGGCTTTGACGGCGACCGCCGTGTTTGCGGCGCTGATCTCCATCATGGAAAGGGCGGCGATATGGTGATGCTTCGCAGACGCAACCGGCGCCGGGAATCCGGCGCGTTGATGACGGATTTGATGGTGGGCTTGTCCATCTTCACGCTCGCGCTGTTGCCGCTGGGCATTTCGTTCGCCAGGGAAATGCAACTGGTGCGGGCCGCTTATTGGCGGGGTGTGGCCATGGAGGTGGTGGATGGGGAAATGGAGATCCTCGCCGCCGGTGAATGGCAGGCGTTTGCGGATGGGCAGACGGCCTACGCGGTCCATTCGCCGGCGGCGAGCAACCTGCCGCCCGGCACGTTGCAACTGACCAAGTCCGGCAAGCACCTGCGCCTGGAATGGAAACCCGCGGACCGCAGAGGCGTCGGCGCGGTGGTGCGGGAGGTGACGGTGAAATGAAATCCGCAATCCGCAATCCGCAATCCGCAACCGTGCGTAGCGGCGTCTCGGCAACGCGCCGCCTCAGTGTCGCCGGCTACATGCTGTTCGAGTGCCTTGTCTATATCAGCGTGTTAATGATCCTGCTGGGCCTCGGCTTTGGGGCGTTTTACTCATGCTGGGATAAATCCAAGTCGCTGCGGTATCACGCGGACGACATCAGCCGCGCGCTGCGCGCCGGGGAACAGTGGCGGGCGGATATCCGCGGCGCCACGGGGCGGATCGTGGCGCATACCGATGACGACGGCCAGATGGTCGAGATTCCGCGGGGCACGAACACCATTCTCTATGTGTTTACGGCGGGTGAGGTGTCGCGCAAGCTGGCCTCCGCCGAGCACTGGACCGTGGTTCTGCCCAAGGTCAACACCTCGCGGATGCACGCCGATCCGCGCACGCGGGTGACGGCCTGGCGTTGGGACGTGGAACTTGTTCCCACGCGTGCCCAGGTGCGCATCCTGCCCCGGTTCACCTTTGAAGCCGTACCTCCCGCTGTCCGATGAAAACCTCTCTGACAAAACCTCGCTTCACCTCGCAACGTGCTGTCGGCATCCTGCCGACAGATCAAACATTCAGAATCGGCCTGCCTGCCCACACGACACACGCGGAGTTTAGATGGTTCTGCCGACGGGACGTCGGCAGCACGTTGTCGGGACGTGCTGGTGGGCAGCAACGCGGTTCCGCCGTGGTCATCTTCCTTGCGCTGCTCGCCATCATGCTCATTCTGGTGGCGGCGAATGGCCGGACGGTGGTGCTGTTGAAAAAGGAACTGCAGTTGATCGAACACAAACAGGTGCAACGGCTGGAGCGATCCCAGACGAATGCGCTGCCGTCCAGTTCCCGCGAAGCCAAGCCTGTGGTCGCCGCGCCATGAAACCGCGTCCGTCCATGGACTTGATTCAAGCGGCGAACCGTTCTCTGCGCTGTTTCGTGTTCGGCCTGCTGTCGTTCATCCCCGTGCTGGGGCTGGCGATGGCGGTGATCGCATGGATTCACGGCTGGACCGTCCTGCGTGGGCGTGGCAAAGAATGGAACCCCGCCGCAGCCTATCTGCGCTGGGGACGCGCGCTGGGGTTGGTGGGAGCGTTCGCCTCCTCCGCGCTGTTCGTGCTCCTGCTCGCGGCCATCCAGAGTGGCGCATTCTCGCCCGGCCACTGTTCCTCGGGATACGGTTGAGGGCCGGCCAACTGACGACAGGGTGTTGTCAACCTCACGAACTTGAACCCGCGATGAACGCACCTCCCGCCCGCGCCCAGGCCCGAGAGATTCAACGGTCGCTCCATTGCTTCATACTGGGCGGGCTGGGACTGCTGCCGGTCATCGGTTTTCCGCTGGCGCTCCTCGCGTTGATGGCGTTCCGGCGGGTGTGCGTGGAGAATCGAGGGCGCTGGAATCCGGCGCGGGCCTATCTCATCTGGGGCTTTGTGCTGGGCTCGATTGGCGTTCTGTTTTCGCTGGGTGTTTTCTTCTTCCTCTTGCTGTCGTTGCTGGCCAATCTCTAGGCTTGCGCCCCATGAACCGCCCGTCATTCCGTCAGGTCTTGGAGTGCGGCGGCCCTCCGCCGCTACTGGGCGGCCCCAGGCAATCGCAAGCGGCGGAGGGCCGCAACGCTCCAAGACGCTCCCGCGCTGGTTCCCGGCGGCTCCGGTCCCCGATCCGCGCTCGCAGCGGACGAAGAAAACTTGGCGTGAAGGTCTGGGCCTCGAAACCATCCACGGAGTGAACTTCGCCCCGATCATCGAGCGCGAGCTGCGCCTGTTGTCGCGGCAACGGTTCCTTTGCTTCGCCCGAAGCGGAACGGCCGGCTGCGCGGCGCTCATCGCGTCGGGACTGATGTTTTTCGGCCTGGGCGTGGGGGCGTCGCCGGCGGAGTTGGGCCGCAATCTGTTCCTGGCCCTGGCAGTGATGTTGTTCGCGGGCGCGCTCTTCGCCGGACCAGTGCTGACTGCCGATTGCCTCAGTGAAGAACGGCGCAATGGCACCCTGGCCTTTCTGTTTCTGGCGAACTTGCGCGGGGCCGACATCGTGGCCGGAAAACTCGTCGCGCTTGCCCTGCCGGCGGTGCAGTGTCTCCTCGCTGTGATTCCCATCCTCGGGATGGCGTTCTTCCTGGGCGGCGTCACGGGCGGCGAACTGGCGCGCGTGACCTTGATCCTGACCGAGACGCTGTTCTTTTCGCTCTGTGCCGCACTGGCCGTATCGTCCGTGAGCCGGAACGGCATGCGAGCCGTCAGCGGCAGCGTGGTGGTGGTCTTGCTGGTGACCCTGGGCTTCCCCGGATGGACGGCCTTGCACGCCGGAAGCCGTGGCGACGGCATTTCTGTGCTCAGCCCGATGACCGGGTTGCTCCTGGCGCGGGACGCGGATTATGCCAGTGCTTCCCATGTGTTTTGGGAATCAGCCGCCGGTCTCCTGGCCCTCGGAATCGGGTGTTTGACGTTCGCCGTCTGGCGTCTGCCCTGCGTGTGGCTGCCCGAAGTCGCAGTCTCCGGCGTTCAGCTTCGCACGCGCTTCCAGCGCCGAGACTCAGCCGCGCGAACGAGGCAACGACAGCGCCAGGCCCTCGACTCCCATCCGTTCGTCTGGCTGGCGGAACGCAAGCGCGTGAGCGCGGCGGCCTGCTGGGTGTTGATCGCGACCGCTCTCCTCGTCTGTGCCTGGGCCGCGCTGAGTCCGGGACGATTCTGGTTCCGCGGCGACTTCCTTTTCGCCACGTTTTACGCGCTGCATCTCGCGCTGGAAGTCGTGGTCGCATGGGACGCGAGCCGCCGGTTCGCCGAGGATCGTGACACCGGCGCGCTCGAACTGCTGCTTTGCACCCCGATCGCCGAGCACGACATCTGGCGCGGCTGGTTGATGGGGCTGAAGCGAACCTACGTCGGACCGTTGTTGACGCTCGGGGCGATCGAGTTCGTGTTGCTGGTGGCGGGCCTGACTCAGGACGGCTGGTGGATCGGTCAAGGAATCTGGGGCGCGGCTTTTGCCGCCGGGCTGTTGCTCTGCCTGGCGGACCTCCACACGCTCAGTTGGATGGGCCTCTGGCAGGGGCTGGTGTCCCGCAACTCCACGCGGGCTTGTTTGCGGACCATGGGCTGGGTTTTGTTGGCGCCGGGCGCGCTGTTCCTGGGCGGCCTGGGGCTGGTGGGCTTGGCCGGAGGACGGATGGGGATGCAGCTTGAACCCTTCCTGTTGGGTTGGTTTGGGCTGGGGTTGATGGTGGACTTGGCCGGTTGTGGTTACGCGATGCTCAAACTGAACGAGGAATTCCGCACGGTGGTCGCGCGGATTGCCGGGGAGAGCGACCACGCCTTTGCGAAGCTGGGCGCGCCGCGGAGAGGGACCCTGGCCGCCGCCCGCAAGCGCGGACCAAAAGCCTGCCACCGTTGAGCCTGAGAATGGTCCTTCCGGCGATGCTGCCGGGCACACCCTGCAAATTGTCCAGCCGGCCCCCTTTGGCGGGCGCACGCCGTGGCTGCCACACCCCGTCGCAGGCATGTGCGCGTGCGGCCATGTTTTCCCTTTTCTTTCCCCTGCTCCGCCGTAACCTCCCCGCGATTCGATCATGGGACTGAAGCTGTTCAACACCTTGTCACGCTCCGTGCAGGAGTTCGCGCCCCTCGACCCTGAGGGCAAATGCGTGGGCATGTATTGCTGCGGGCCGACGGTTTATGACTTTGCGCACATCGGCAACTGGCGCACGTTCGTTTTCGCCGATCTCGTCCGCCGCTACCTGGAGTTCAAGGGCTACGCCGTCCGGCACGTGATGAACATCACCGACGTGGAGGACAAGATCATCCGCCGCGTCCGCGAAACCGGCACGCCGCTGCGCGAATACACTGGCAAGTTCGAGGCCGCGTTCCTGGAAGACCTCAAGGCATTGAACTGCCGTCTGCCGCACGTGACGCCGCGCGCCACGGAGCACATTCCGGCGATCATCGCCCTCATCGAGAAACTCATCGCCCGCGGCATCGCCTACCAAGCCGCCGATGGCTCGGTCTATTTCAGCATCGAGAAGTATCGCGGCTGCGGCTGCACCTACGGCCAGCTCGTGAAGCTGAACTTCGAGGAGATGCGCGTCGGCGAACGCGTGCAGAGCGACGAATACGCGAAGGAATCCGTGGCGGACTTCGCATTGTGGAAGGCGCGCGTGCCCGAGGATGGCAACGTCTTCTGGCCCAGCCCGTGGGGCGAAGGCAGGCCCGGCTGGCATATCGAGTGTTCCGCCATGAGCATGCAGGTGCTTGGCACGAGCTTTGACCTGCACCTCGGCGGCGAGGACCTGATGTTCCCGCATCACGAGGACGAAATCGCCCAAAGCGAAGGCGCGACCGGCCAGCCGTTCGTCAAACACTGGATGCACGGGGCGTTCCTGTTGGTCGAAGGCAAGAAGATGAGCAAGTCGCTCGGGAATTTCTACACGCTGCGCGACCTGCTGGGCAAGGGTTTCGCCGCGCGCGAAGTGCGTTACCTGCTGCTCACAGCGCATTATCGCGAGACGTTCAACTTCACGCTGGAAGGCCTGGCGGGCGCGCGGTCGGCGCTGGCGCGGATTGATGAGTGCGTGTGCAAGCTGCGTGATCGTGCTGCCGACGTCCCGTCAGCAGATCTAAAATCGCCCGTGGATGGAAGTCAGTCCTGTCGGCAGGATGCCGACAGCACGTTGGCCGCGGCATTCACCGCCGCACTGGATGAAGATCTGAACATCTCCGCTGGTTGGGCTGCGGTCTTCGACTGGGTCCGTGAGACGAACCGGCAGCTCGCCGAAAACAGGCTGTCACCCGCACAGGCTGCCGCCGCTCTCACCGTTTGGGAACGCGTGGATTCCGTCCTCGGCATCGGCGCGAGTGTGGAAACGGGAGCGCCCGCTGACATTCAGGCGCTGGCAGACGAGCGCGCCGCGGCCAAGAAGGCGAAGGATTTCAAGCGCGCGGACGCCATTCGCAACGAGTTGAAAGCCAAAGGCTGGGTCATTGAAGACACGCCGAAAGGCCCAAAGCTTAAAAAGGCATGAACTACCGCCTTCGCGTTTCACGTTCCACGCGTCAACCTGGCATCCGATGAAAGGCCTGTTCATCACCTTTGAAGGCACGGAAGGCTGCGGCAAGAGCACGCAGGTCAAGCTGCTGGCCGAGCGCTTGCACGATTGGGGGCGCGTGGTGCGGGTCCTGCGCGAACCGGGCGGGACACCCATCGGCGAGGAAATCCGCCATACCCTCAAGCACAGCAAGGTCAATGACGCCATGACATGGGAGGCGGAACTGCTGTTGATGAACGCCAGCCGCGCGCAACTCGTCCGCGAGATCATCCGCCCGGCGCTCGCCGCGGGCGAAATCATCGTGTGCGACCGCTTCTACGATTCCACCACGGCCTATCAGGGCTACGGCCGGCAGCTCGATCTGAACATGGTGCGGAACGTGATTGACGTGGCCGTCGGGGAGACGCGCCCGCATCTGACGCTGCTGCTGCAAGTCTCGCCCGAAGTGAGCGCGGAACGGTTGCGCTCGCGGCAGGCCACGCTGCCGTTCGTGCGCGACCGGATTGAGGAGGCGGACCAGGCGTTTTTCGAGCGAGTGGCGAAGGGCTACGAAGCCATCGCGGCGGCGGAACCGGAGCGCGTGCGGGTCTTCGACGGCAGTGGCTCGGTGGAACAGGTTCAATCCGCCATCTGGCGCACGGTCGCGCCGCTGGTGGCCCTCAACGAGCAGCGTTGCTGAACCGTCTCCGTTCAGTTGGCAGCCACGCTCCCCCAGCATCTGAGCGTGGCGGCGTCTCGGTGGAACGCCGCTCTCTCTTGGAGGCGGAATATGGCGGCGCTCTGCCGGGCCGCCGCTGCGGTTCAAGGGTTCACGGCGCGACATCTCGCATCGGGAGACTCTTGCCCGCGCGATTCCTTGTTTGATTCGCAACACGCCGCTTGCTGCCGCGACCCCCGGGCGTATCTTGTGGCGGCGAAGACCATCCAACCATGATTGAAGACACGATTCGGAAGATTGAGGCGCGGGTTGGCGGCGCGGAAGCCGTGAGCGAGGAGCGGCGGCGGGAGCTATTGCAGTTGCTGGCCACGCTGAAAGGCGAGGTTGCCGAGCTGGCCCGCACCCACGATGAGCAGGCCCAAAGCATCGCCGGCTTCGCCGAGGTTTCAGCCCACGAAGCCACGAGGGAGGTTCAGAATCCCAAGCTGCGCGAACTCTCGCTACAGGGGCTCTCGTCCTCCGTGGAGGGATTTGAGCAGTCGCACCCGGGGCTTGTGCGCGTCGTCAACAGTATCAGCCAGACGCTCGCCAACTTAGGCATCTGACGTGAAGCGGATCACCCGCTGAGCAAAGGAGGCGAAAATGGATACAAGCGGGACGCCTGCACTGCGCCGGAGCAGCCCAGGTCACGTTGGCTGCCTCGGACCACTCTGTCTCCCGCCGCTCCGCCCGGTTCAGAAGTCGCGGCGTTCGCCCGGCTGCAACAGATGCAGGTTTTTGCGGGCGGCCTTGAACTTGCGCGCGGCTTCGCTGGTATCAATCCGGATGGGCGGGAACGTGTTGTAGTGCAGCCCGAGGACTTCGTCACAGTTCACGAACTCCGCCGCCTTGATGGCGTCTTCCACACCCATCGTGAAATTGTCACCGATGGGCAGCGCGGCGAAGCGCAAGCGGCTGCTCTCGCCGATCAGCTTCATGTCGTAGGTCAGCGCGGTGTCCCCGGAGTAGTAAAACGCGCCGTCGGAGGTTTCCACGAGGAAGCCGCCCGGGTTGCCGCCATAAGTGCCATCGGGTAGGCCGCTGGAATGGATGGCGGGGGTGAACTTGGCGCGCCCGAAATCGAACCGCGCCCCGCCGCCGTGGTTCAGGGGATGCGTCCGGGTCAAGCCTTGCTGGCCCAGCCAGACGGTGATTTCGTAATTGGAAATGACCATTGCGCCGGTGGATTTGGCGAGAGTCACCGCGTCGGCAAGGTGATCAAAATGCCCGTGCGAGATGAGGATGAAGTCCGCGCGGACCTTGTTGAGGTCAATGCTGCGGGCCAGTTCGTTGGGCGTGATGAACGGGTCGAACAACAGGGTGCGCCCGGCGGTTTCGACCGCGAAGCAACTATGTCCGTAGTAGGTCACTTTCATAACGATCCTTCGGGCTTTGCCGCGCCCGACCGGTGCGTCCGGCGGCGCACGCGAGAAAACGGAAGCGCCGCGGGCGACGCCGTTCAACCCTCGGTTTCGGCGGTTTCCAGGAAGCCCTGCAAGTGGCGGACCCGAGTGGGATGCCGCAGTTTGCGCAGGGCCTTCGCTTCGATCTGCCGGATGCGCTCGCGGGTGACGTTGTACATCTTGCCAATCTCCTCAAGCGTGCGTTCGTAGCCATCCAGCAGGCCAAAGCGCATCTCCAGAATCTTGCGCTCGCGCTCCGTCAGGCTGGCCAGCACGTCCGCGAGCTTTTCGCGCAACAGACTGTAGCTGGTGACATCCAGCGGGTTTTCCGCGGTCTTGTCCTCGATGAAATCGCCCACGCTCACGTCGCCGTCGTCGCCCACGGGGGCATGCAGGGAGATGGGCTGCTGGGCCATCTTGAGGAGGGCGTTGATCCGCGACACCGGGGTGTGCATCTCGTCGGCGATTTCCTCGGGGGTGGGTTCGCGGCCGAGTTCCTGGGTGAGCTGCTTCTGGGCGCGCCAGAGCTTGTTCATCGTCTCGATCATGTGGACCGGGATGCGGATGGTCCGGGCGTGGTCGGCGATGGCGCGGGTAATGGCCTGACGAATCCACCAGATGGCATAGGTGGAGAACTTGTAGCCGCGGCGATACTCGAACTTCTCCACGCCTTTCATCAGGCCGATGTTGCCTTCCTGGATCAGGTCCAGGAATGACTGGCCGCGATTGGTGTATTTCTTGGCCACAGAGACGACGAGGCGGAGGTTGGCCTCGGCCATGTGGGTCTTGGCCTTGTGGGCCCGGTCGGCGGCGGACTTCAGCGCCTCGAACGCCTTGAAGAAATCCTCGCGCGGCATGCGCACGAACAATTCGAGCGAGGCAATCTTCTGGCGCTCGGCCTTGATCGCCGTGTCCCGTTCGGCGGACTTGCGATGCGCCTCCAGCGACTCGAGGTGTCGCAGACTGCTTTGGAACTTCTCATGGACGTTGCCCGCCACGACCACCATTTCCTCGAGCACTTTTTGCTTGTAGTAGAACTTGAGAAAGGTGGCTTGCAGCCGCTTGTCGAGCTTTTGAAAAGCGGTGAAATCTCCGTCGTGCGGCTTCCGGCCAGGGGACTTCTGCCAAGCGGCGTATTTCTCGTCCACCTTGAGATCCAACGCCCGCACCTGCTTGACCAGCTTGCGCAACTCGCGAAGGTGGCCTTCCCGGTTGGCC
>CAZJTM010000063.1:0-28058 GCA_964548925.1 uncultured Verrucomicrobiota bacterium
GTTGCGCTTGGTGTGGGACAGAGTCCCCGCCGGGCCGCGGTCGCTGCGCGTGGAAGTGTTCGTCCGGCTTGAACCGCAAGAAACCGCGCTCAGCCGCTGGGAACTTTCGGTGACAAAACCGTCAAACCTCCGCGTCGAAGAAATCCGGTTTCCCCGCGTCCCCAGCTTGCGCCCGCGCCCCGATGAGGTGCTTGCCGTTCCCCGCCAATTGGGCGTGATGGCGCGCAACCCGCGGGTGCTGACGCAACCCAGGCCCGGCTCGGGCGCGCGCCTCAACTGGCGTTCGCCTCACGGCACTGACCTGTCGTTCCCGTGTCTGGCGTTTTACCAACAAGACGGCGCGGGCTTCTACGCCGCGTGCGACGACTCCCTGGGTTACCTCAAGACCTTTTCTGTTTGGGGCGATGGTCAGGACCAGATGCACTTCGAGATCGTTCACGAACCCGAACAGGCGGCGGTGGGCCAAACCTATTTCTGTCTTCCTTTCACGGTTGTCCTTGGTGCCTTTCGCGGCGATTGGACCACGGCGGCGGAGATCTACCGCGAGTCGCCCACCGCGAAGGTTTTCGCCAAGCAAGGCGAGCGTCGCCTGCAACTTGCGCCCGATTGGCTCGCCGGAACCGGCCTGTGGTTGTGGAATCGTGGGCGCTCCTCGCAGGTGCTCGATCCGGCCATCGCGTTGCGCAAACGCGTCAAAGCCCCGGTGAGCGTGCTGTGGCATTGGTGGCACAACTGCCCCTACGACGCGGGCTTTCCCGAATACCTGCCGCCACGCGAGGGGGCCGCCCCCTTCAGCGCCGCGCTGGCCGCCGCGCGCCGGCATGACGTTCATGCGATTCTTTACATGAACCAACGCCTCTGGGGCACGACCACGCAGAGTTGGCTTGACGAAGGGGCCGAGGCCTTTTCGGTCCGCGGCAAGGACGGCAACGTGGCCATCGAGTCCTACAACACCTATATGAAAGCGCCGTGCGCGCCCATGTGCATCGGCACGTCCTTCTGGCGCGAGAAATACGCCGGCATCGCCGAGGAAGTGCTGACCCGCCTGAAGCCCGACGGCATTTACATGGACCAAGTCGGCGTGCTGGCAACATGCTACGATCCGCGCCACGGCCACATTGTCGGCCCAGGACGGTATTGGACGGATGGCTTCGCGATGCTCGCGGCGGACATTCGCGACCGGACATCCGCGCGCGGGCCGGTGGCGTTGGGAGGCGAATATGGTGGCGAACCCTGGATCGGCCAGTTTGACCTCACGCTCGGCCTCTGCATCAGCGCGGATCGTATGGGGGCGTCGCCGGCGTGGGAACCCATTCCCTTTTTCCAAGCCGTCTATCATCCCAGCACCATCGTTTTTGGCAACATGGCCGGGCTGGCGCATCCGCCTTACGACGAAAAATGGCCCGCCGACAAGGCCCCGGCCACGCAACTGACTTTGCTGGACCGCAAGTTCGCCCGGCAGTTCTACCTCGAACACGCGCGGACGTTTGTCTGGGGCATGCAGCCGATGCTTGCCAACTTCGTGCCGACGCAATTGACGGAACGGCCCGAAGAACTGGATTACGTGGCACGCTTGGTCCGCGTCCGAATGCAAACGCTGAAGTACCTGCTGCACGGAGTCTGGCTGCGTCCGCCCCCGCTGGACGTGCCGCAACACGAAATGGACGTGGTCACAGTCGGAACTTACACACCACTGAGGGCCTCCAAGCGCATGTTTCCGGTGGCGCTCGCCGGGGCCTGGCGCGCACCGAATGGCGACGTAGCCATCGCGCTCGCCAGTAGCAGCCAGGAGCCGCTTGCGTTGACTTTGCCCGTTGACGCAAACGCGTATGGTCTGCCCGGGCGCTGTCCGGTCTATCGCACGGACGAACGCGGCCGACACCGGTTGGGAGAGTGGGACCGCAAGAATCCCCTCCTCCGGGTTGAGTTGCCTCCACGGGGACTCCTCGTGCTGGAGTTGAGCGCCTCCGAATCCGGCCAACAAAAACAGACGGGCCCGACACGGTTTCGCGGGCCAGGCTGATGCCAGCCCACGTGAACGCGGGGAACTGGATTATGCGATCATGGGAAAAACCGTCCGGCAGATTGGACAGTGGCGGGTAGTCCACACTTTTAAAAGTGTGGCTCTGTCATTCCACACAATCCCTTCGTGCGTTCTCGCACGATGTTACTCGCTTCGAGAACCGAGCGTCAGAAATCAGTGCGGGGTTACCATGTACCAACCCCACAACGCAATCAGCATGATGGGAATCAGCCCTCCCATCACGCCGCCCACGATTTCGGCATTGCGGTGCTGGAAGTAGCCGCCCAACCGCGGGCCGATCTGTCCCCCAAGCACCCATCCGAGGACGCCGCTTACGATCCAGCAAATCAGGCCGAGGAGTGGCGTGGCAAAGAGCACCGCCAGCTTGCGCTCCATGATGGCCGGTGCGATCCCGACAGCGAAGAGCCCGCCAATCGCGCCCACCACGGCGCCGATCAGCGCTCCAAGACTCGCCTGCCACAGGCCCGGGTTCATTTCGACATTTCCTATTGCACGCCTTGTTTCCGCAGCGTGTGGTAACGTAGCGGCGAAAGCGGCGTTTGGAAAGCTCTCCTCTGAAACGGGGATGCGATTCTCCTTTGCCCCGCCCGTTGTGGATGATTAACTTCCGCCCGCCAGTTATGATGCCCCTCATTCAGATCATTTCGCGTTTCATCCGGGCAGCCGCCAGCCTGGCGTTTGCGTTTCAATGCGTGGCGGTGGCCACGCCGCCAACATTCTTCCCCGAAAAAGTCGCCGAGATGGAAGCGGCCATCGCTGAAGCCATTACCGCTCAACGTTGTCCCGGAGGCGTCCTCTGGCTCGAACGCGAGGGCGCAATCCACTGCAAGGCGTCCGGGTTGCGCGCCCTCCTGCCGGCCGAGGAGCCGATGACCGAGGACACGATCTTCGACGCCGCGTCGCTCACGAAGGTTTGCGCCACTACCCCCGCCATCATGCGGCTCGTGGAGCGCGGCCAAGTCAGCCTGGACGCGCCGGTCGCAACCTACGTCCCGGAATTCAAGGCCGATGGCAAAGACGGCGTCACGATCCGCCACCTCTTGACCCACACTTCCGGCCTTAAACCCGGCATCCCGGCGAAACCCGATTGGGGGGGGTACGACAAGGCGATTGCACTCGCTTGCGGCGAAACGCTGACCAGCGCGCCCGGCACGGCTTTCCGTTACAGCGACATCAACTTCATCATCCTCGGTGAAGTCGTACGCCGCGTGAGCGGGACGCTGTTGGACGAGTTCGTGGCCAAGGCGCTCTACGTGCCGTTGAAAATGCCCGACACAGGGTTCCTTCCGCCGGAGTCCAAACTGCCGCGCGTGGCGCCGACTGAGAAACTCGAGTCGGGAGAGGTCCTGCGCGGCAAGGTGCATGACCCGACGGCCCGGCGCATGGGCGGTGTGGCGGGCCACGCCGGCTTGTTCACCACGGCGGCGGACCTGGCGCGCTACGCCCGGATGCTGCTCAACTGGGGTGAACTGGAGGGCACACGGGTCTTCAAGCCCGAGACGGTACGGCTCATGACCAGCGTGCAATCGCCGGACGGCGTGTCCGCTCGGCGGGGCTTGGGCTGGGACATTGACTCGGCTTACAGCGGACCGCGCGGGAAGTGGTTTCCGATCGGCAGTTATGGCCATACCGGTTGGACGGGCACATCACTCTGGATTGATCCCTTTTCGCGCACGTTCCTCATTTTTCTGTCAAACCGCAATCACCCAAGCGAGCAAGGCAACGTGCTCCCGCTGCGAGCCCGGTTGGGCACGCTGGCCGCCGAGGCGGTGGTCGGTTTCAACTTCGCCTATGTGCCGGGCGCATTACCCGCACGCGCCTCTGAAACCAACCTGGCCGCGAACGCAAATGCGCGGAGCACTTTTTCGCGGCGTGACTTGAAGTCGGCCAGGGTTCTCAATGGCATTGACGTGCTCGCGAAGCAGGGTTTCGCGCCGCTGAAAGGCAAGCGCGTTGGGCTTATCACGAACCACACCGGCCACGACCACGGCCGCAACCCGACGATTGACCTGCTCAAGAGCGCGCCTGGGGTGACGCTGCTGAAGCTGTTCAGCCCCGAGCACGGCATTCGTGGCACCGTGGACGAGAAGGTCGGCGATGCTCGCGACGAAAAGACGGGATTGCCGATCTACAGTCTCTACGGCGAGACGCGCAAACCCACTGCCCAGCATCTGGAAGGGCTGGACGCGCTGGTCTATGACATCCAGGACATCGGCTGCCGGTTTTACACGTATCCCTCCACGCTGGGACTCGCCCTCGAAGCCGCAGCGGAGCACGGCAAAGAGGTCTTCGTGCTCGACCGCGTGAACCCGATCACCGGCGCGCGGGTCGAAGGCCCGGTATTGGCCGAGCAGCCCACCTTTGTCGGCTTCTACCGTGTCCCGCTGCGCCACGGCATGACGGTCGGCGAACTGGCGAAGATGTACAACGCGGAGAAGAACCTGAACACCAGGCTGACGATTATTGAGGTCGAAAACTGGACACGCGACCTGTGGTTCGACGAAACCGGCCTGCCGTGGACAAACCCCTCGCCGAACATGCGCAACCTGAACGAGGCGACGCTCTATCCGGGCATTGGCCTGCTGGAAAGCGCCCTCTCCGTGGGCCGCGGCACGGACACGCCCTTTGAGCTGATCGGCGCGCCCTACATCGAAGACACACGGCTCGCCGAAGAGTTGAATCGCGCCGGGCTGCCCGGCATTCGTTTCGTGCCGATTCAATTCACCCCAACTTTCAGCGTCCACAAGGGCCAGCTCTGTCGAGGCGTGTTTTTCGTCCTGACCGACCGCGAGGCTTGTCCCGTGGTGGACGTGGGCCTGCTCATCGCCGGAACACTGCACCGCTGGTATCCGCAGCAGTTCAACGTGGACAAGATCAAACATCTGCTGCTCCACGCGGACACGTTGGAGGCGGTGAAGGCCGGCAAACCGCTCTCGGAGATCCACGCATTGTGGCGGACGGACGTGGAGAAGTTCCTAAAACGGCGGGAGCCGTTCTTGATCTACCGGTGAGCCACGCGGCAAGATTTCTTCCCTTCTCGCTACCGGCGCGTTCATGGGAGCCTAGCTGAACTGCCGGTCACGTCAGTGAGGAAAATGGTTTCGCCCGAACGCCAAACGCGCTCCATCCGGTCAATCGTGAGCACGCGCGGCATGAACTGAATCTGGTGGCCGAACGCTTCAAGTGCCACCGTGCCCGGCAGAAACAGCGGATCGAGGAAGACGCACTTCCCAAAAGGCAAGTCGAACGGCACGGGCTTCGCCTGGTCGAAGCGGATCGTCTGCGTTGCATTGGTAGTCGCCGCCTGCCCGGGAAACGCGATCCGCACGTCGGCGATGCCAAGTTTGTCCTGGTTCACCACCAAAACCGGTACGCCGGTTTCGCCCGTGAAGGTGACTTGCCAAGGTCCGTTGGCGGTGCGGCGGTACTGAATGAAACCGAAACAGACACCGTAAGCCACCACCGCCAGCCCGAGGATGCGCAGGAACTTTCGAGAGTTGCCGCCAAGCATCATATTCGCCCACGTTCTGCCAAGCGGCGTCCCGTTCGGCAATGCCAAAAGACCCGTCAAGCATCAATTCTCTGCGAACGGGGAGGTTGCGAGGCGAACGCACGAAGTCTCGGTAATGTGCAACCATCTGAAGGAAAGTCTGCGGGCTCTGCCGAGCCGTCGCTATGCGAGTCTTGGTAGCCGCTGTTTCAGCGCCATGATCCGTCGGTAGGATTCGTCAATGCGCGCCTCGGTGAGTTTGCCAGTTTCCACCAGGCGCTGGATGATGCCGATGACTTTCTCGCCGATGTTCGGGTCGTGCGTCATGTTGTTGCCGAAGCACAGAATATCCAAGCCGGCTTCAATGCCGAGTTGGATGGCGTTCTCCAGGCCAAATTGCAACGTGATGGCTTTCATCTCCATATCGTCGCTGATGATCAGGCCGCGGTAGCCGAGCTTGTCGCGCAGGATACCCTGGAGCACGCGCGGCGAAAGCGTGGCCGGGCGTTCGGAGTCGAGGTTCGCATTGAAGACGTGCGCGGTCATGATGATGTCCACGATGCCGGCGTCAATCATCCGCTTGAAGGGGATCAGCTCGCGCTCGGTCCAAGTGCGAGTCACGTTGACGAGGCCGAGGTGCGTGTCGCCCATGGCACTGCCGTGGCCGGGAAAATGTTTCGGGCAAATCAGAACGCCGTGCTTGAGATGCGCTCTGGCGTATTCGATGGCGTGCGTGGCGACGATCCCAGGATCGGAGTGGAAACTCCGCTTCTTGCCTTTGATGATCGGGTTGTCAGGGTTGGCATCGAGGTCCACGACCGGGGCGAGGTTCAGGTTGATGCCGAGGCTGGCAAGTGTCTCCGCGATCACTTCCGCGTGGGCGAAGGTAAACGCGGGGTCATTCCGACTGCCGAGTTCCTCATGCGAAAGTGTCTCCGGAAAGCCGTAAGCCGCCTTGAGGCGGTTCACACGTCCGCCCTCCTGGTCAATCGAGACGAGCAACGGCGTCCGCGCGGCGGCATGCAGCGAAGCGACGAGCGCCTTTACTTGGGCGGGCGACTGGACGTTGCGCCACGGAAGCGTTTTGTCGCCCACGTCTTGATCGAAAAGGATCGCGGCGCCGAGGTTGCGCGTGCGGAGGTCTTGAATGATTGGATCGGTGTCCTTGACTTCAAGGCCGCGAAAGCCAGCCAACACCATCTGGCCAATCTTGTCTTGGAGCGTGGGAGCGGAGTTGAGCGTTGCCATGCCGCGGAGCATAGCTGATCCGCGCCCGTGGCCAACCCGAAACCCGTTGGCGCGGACTAGGAAGCCGCAGCGGCCGGGGCGGTCGAGGCGCCAGGCGCGGCATCCCGCATGCGCGGCAGGAACAGCGCTGCCGTGATCAACAGAACGAGCGTGCAAACCAAGTAGGGCAGGGCCGGCAGATAATGCAGCGTCGTGGTGGCGAAGATCGGCCCGAGGATGCGCGCGAGGCTGCCGGCGCCCTGGGCCACGCCGATGTTCGCGCCTTGTTCGCTCTCATGGGTCAGGATGGAGAGCAAACCGAACAGCGGCGGGCGAGTCAAGCTGGTGCCGATGGAGAGAATGGCCAGCGCCACGAGCATGATCACCCAAGTCAAACCCTCGGCACGCAAAAGAACTCCCCAGGAGAGTTGGGCCGTGCCTTTGATGAACGGCAGCATGGCCAGGCTGATGGCGGTGATCACCAAACTCCACGCGATGAGCTTCACCTCGCCCATCCGCTTCACCAACCGACCAATCGCACCGCCTTGCACGAACGCGCCGATGATTCCGCAATAGGCGAACAGGTAAACCACCGTGGTGGCGGACGCGGCGTCGTTCTGGATGTCAAGGCGGAAGTTGTCGCTGACCAGCAGGGGCAGCGTGCTCTCGAAGCAACTGAAGCAGAACGTGGCGAGAAAGAACACGATGACGAGCAAACCAATCTTCGGCGTGCGCAGCGTGTGCAGCCATTGATCAAGATGCGGGCGCTGGACAACGTGTTCCGAAGTCGGCTTTCGACTTTCCGTAAGGATGAAGAGCGCGAGCAGGAAGTTCGCGGCGCAAAGTGCGGCGGCGATCCAGCCGGGTCCGGCGCCGCCCAAGTGCTTCAAGCTCACCCCACCGATGATCGGTCCGAAGATGAAACCCATGCCGAACGCCATGCCGATGAGCCCCATTCGCTTCGAGCGCACCTCGGCCGGTGAGATGTCCGCGATGTAGGCTTGGGCGACGACAATGTTGCCGCCGCAAATGCCGGCGAAAGCCCGGGAGATCACCATCAGCCACAATGCGGCAACGTGATTCTCCATCCCGGAACTCAGCGCGAACAGGACGTAAGAAATGGCCGCCCCGAAGGTGCTGACGAGCAGAACCGGTCGGCGACCGATGCGGTCGGAGAGCCGTCCCCAGATCGGCGCCGAGATAAACTGCATCGCCGAGAACGCCGCGATGATGAGACCGATGACGAAGCCATGCGCCTCGAAGTGTCGGGCGTAAACCGGCACCAGCGGCACGACGATGCCAAAGCCGACCAGGTCAATGAAGACGGTCAGCCAAATGACCAACAACGACGGTTTCTTCATGCGTCAGCGTGTCGGGCGGCAACGGCGGTGACCGGCGGGTTTACGAATGACATGGGCCGAATCTAGGGCGGAAGCGGGGCGCGTCAAGCGGCGAGCGACGTAGGACAGGCTTCCAGCCTGTCTCCATCTCGAGCCGGGTCGTCCTTGTCCGGCGAAGTGCCGACGGGCCGGAAACCAAGCGGTGGGACTGCTTCATCCGAAGTTTGGGACAGGCTGGAAGCGTGTCCTACACTAGCCACGGCCCCTTGGTTTTGCGCAGCAAATATTCGTCAAGGCCGCGCACCGAGTAGTCCTTGAACTCGCCGACCTTTTCGTAGCCGAGCCGGGCGTAGAGCCGCTGGGCGTGCTCGTTGAACGAAGAGACGCAGATGAAGACATTCGGGCTCTGGCTGAAGATGCGTTCCTCGGCGAACTGGATCAGCCGCGTGCCCACGCCGCTGCACCGCCAGTCTTTCCGCACCGCCACGGTCTGGAGGTAGCCGTTTAACACGCCATCCAGGTGCAGAATCAGGACGCCGACAATCTCGCCGCCGGTGACTGGCACATAGACTTCGCGGGTCGGATTCAGCAGAACCCTCATCACCGTCGGCTTGTCGCGGCGCAACGTGATCCACGGTTCGGAAGTGACGATGAAATCAGCGGCGAGGTCCGCCTCGTCCGGGCGGCGCATCGGGCGGATTTCCAAATCGGCAGGCAGCTTGGGCATGGTGGGGAAGCGTCGTTAAGCCGTTTTGCTCGCTGCATGGGTCAAGCAGGCGGCAGCGTCCGGGAGGCCCACGGACCTTTGCTCGCGCGATTTCAAATCCTTGATGCGGACCGAAAGCTCACCCGCCGGGTTTCGTTCCATGGCGACAGTCTTCGCCGCGCTCAATTCCAAGGCCCGCTTGAACTGTTTGTCGGGCTTGGCTGGCGTGAGCGAGTAATCCACGGACAGGCCGGCGGTGCGCAGGGTTTGAATCAGCTTCAACGACTCCGCCCGCAGCGTCTCGTCCTCGATGAGACAGAACACGTCGAGCCCGCTGGTGAACTTGGGCAGCAAGCCGCGCGCTTTGAGAAGTTCAAGCAGCACCACGTCGCCCATGCCGAAACCCAGCGCGGGCAGGTCCACCTTGCCGCCGCTGATGAGCTTCACCAGATTGTCGTAACGCCCGCCGCCCGCGATGGCGCGGAACTCACCCTTCTTGTCGAACGCCTCAAACACGACCCCCGTGTAGTAGGCAAGCCCGCGGATGACGTGGTAATCCACCTTTACGAACTCGGCCAACCCACGCGCGGCGAGGTTGTCGAGGACGGCCTGCAACTCGGCGGTGGGCTTGCCTTCGTTGATAAAGGCTGTGACCTCGTCGTGCGAGATGCCGATGGCGGCGAGTTTCCTCGCACTTTCCTCCGGCTTCTCGCGCTCCAGCTTGTCCACGGCCTGATAAAACGCATAGGCCTTACCGGCGTCAGCACACCGTGAGTTGAAAAACTCCTGCCACGCGTTGCGGCTGGAGACGCGGATCACGAAGTCCTCGCTTGTCAACCCCACCGCACGGAGCGAGTCAATGACCAGCGCGATCAACTCCGCGTCCGCCGCCACGTCCGCTTCACCAATGATGTCCGCGTTGAACTGGAAGTGCTCGCGCAAGCGGCCCTTTTGCTGGCGCTCGTAGCGGAAGAGCTGCGGGATCGCGAACCACTTGATCGGCTTCTTGTAGCCACGCTCATGCGCGGCGACCATGCGGGCCAGCGTCGGTGTCATCTCTGGACGCAGCGCCACGGCGCGTTCGCCTTTGTCCACGAAGTTGTAGAGCTGGCCGACGATTTCATCGCCGCTCTTGGTGGTGTAGAGCTCCAGCGTTTCGAGGGGCGGGCCGTCGTATTCGCGAAAGCCGTAGCGGCGGGCGGTGGCGCGCCACGCCGCGAAGACATGCGCGCGCGCGTCTGCGCTCCAGGCGAGGTTGTCGCCGGGGGGCACGGGCTCGGGATAAAAATCACGGAAACCAGGCAATCGTTCCATACAGGGCCGTCAGAGTAGAGAACGCCGTGGAGAAGGCGAAACGAAAATGCGGCAGACCAACAGCAGCACCTTGACGTTTGGTGATGGGCCGGACCGGGTCGTGCGTAACTTTCGTCCTTCGTTCTTCTCCACGTTCACGGGACGACGGGCCGGACGTTTCGTGCCGGAGAACGAAGCACAGAACAAGGAGAATCAGTTGAGCGCCGAGCCCTCGCTGAGGGCTTGCCGGTCCCGATGTCTTGAGTGCCGAGAACGCTGGAGGATCAGGCGGGAGGCGGCACGGGAGCGGGCGGTGGCGGAGGCAGCTTCAACACGTCGGCCCGCATTTCCTTGCCCGCTTTGAACTTCACCACCGAGCGTTGCGGGATCGGCACATCCGTTTCGGGCTTGTTCGGATTTCGCCCTACGCGTGCTTTGCGGACCTTTACCTCGAACACTCCGAAGTTGCGTAACTCCACCTTGTCGCCTTTCGCCAAGGCTTCGGAGATGTAATCCAGAGTTTTCTGGACGACTTCCTGCACCTGCTGCTGAACCAGACCTGTCTCGCTGCTGATGCGCATGACCAGATCACGCTTCGTCACAGTCATAGAGTTGTGATAGTAAGGGTTGCTGTTGGTTCGCTGGACGTAACGTATAACCTCCACAACCGCAGCGGTCAAGAGCGGAATCCGCAGCGATTCCGCAAAGTACATGGGGATGGGGCGTTGGCGTTCTGCGGAGCGTACTTGCGGGCGCGGGGCAGACTGGACTCCTCGGGCGGTCCGCCTGCGCGATCACCAGCGAGACTCTGAATTCTTCCACCAACCAGCGGAAATCCTCGGCGGCGGCGCGGGCAGCGCTTGACTTCGGCGGAGTCTTGGCCAGTTGCCGAACCGCCGCACGATGCGGCGCGAGTTGCGCCGCGCGCTCCTGGTCGTTGACCGGCTTCTGCGCCGCGCGCCCGATCCGCACTAACAGGGACTCCGAGTGGCGCGGTTTTTGGGCGAGGTGCGCGAACGAAATCTGTTTCAGAACGTCCGCCGGCAAGAGCGCATCCAGTTCCACAGCCAGCGAATGTCGGGCGGTGGGAGCGCCGTGGCCGCTAGCTGATTGATTTGGTTGAGCCGGCGGAAGGGCCATGCCGGCAGGTCCGTGACGCGGTCAGCCCCCCGCATCTCCACGATGACCTCGCCGGAATATGGTTCGGCATCCAGCATGAGCAGCGACCAGCGCGTGTAATCGCTGCCGCCATCCTTCATGTAATCCCAGACGCCAGCCGGTTGCGTGACCGCCAACGGGACACGGTCAGTCCATAGTTTGGCACGTTTCATTCGGCTGCGACCTTCGACGCAAACGCCGGCACCGCACAGCCCAGAGTAGGTTCCCGCCCGCGACCAGCAGGGCCAAAGCCGACGGCTCGGGAATTGCAATCGTAGAGAATTGAATGGCGTCGGCGACCACCGGCACGCTGACTTCTGTGGGGATGGGGCGAGCCGCGTTGAGGATCTTCAACTCCGCTAGGGCACCCGCGTACGCCGAAACGTCCCCGCCGTACGCGTTTCCTCCCAAATTCACCATTGGGATTTCGTTGTTGTTCAGGTAAAGCCGGAAGATGCCCGTGGCCAAAAGGCGGACGGAGCGGGTATCAGCAGGAATCAGCCCTGTTTGGGTGATGAACGCGTTAGCCCATCCGCCACCGTAATAGCTATACGCGCCACTCATCAAGAAGAGAGAATACTCGCCTTCCATGGCCCCTGGAGACCAGACGGGGCTCAAGGAATCTACCAAGAGAAAGCACTGGGTGATCCCCAAGTGTGTTTCACGATAATAGACAACTTGCGTATCCTGCCCGTCACTGTGACTCCAACCGGGCACAGCCAGTCTCCAGTCCAGAAAGCCATAAATCAGATCGTTGACCTGGACTGTTGCGCTTTCAAAATCCAGGTTGACGAAGTCTTGGGCAGATGCGCGCACTACCAGGCAAAGCGCGGCAAGAATGGGGCAGGATGAAGCTTTCACACACTGATCCTATTTCGGTCGAGAAATTCCCACAATGGGCGCTGAGGTCGGAAAGGGGTCAGTCAATAGTTGCATACCAGCCGCCGTTGCTGCGGACGCCGACGGCCAGCCGGCGTACAGGCAGAGAGAGGAAGTGACGACAGTCGCAAGATGTTTCTCATGGCTGAACCTTGGTTTTTGGCCGGTATCTGTAACGGAAGTCGTCGTTGTCGGGCAGTCGCCAGTTCTGGGGACACGCAACGCTTGGGCAGTTGGGCGTCAAGTGAAAGGGAGGGCGATGTTCAGCGGCGGCCGTCATACCACGGACCGCAGGCCTCACGGCGGCCCAGCGTATCCTTGCGGTTGAATGCCGCGCGAAACAGGAACCGCAGGTGGTCGCGCCGGCGGTAGAGATGCAGCTTGCGCGCGGAGGTGAGCAGTGGATGCCGGTGGAGGATGATCACCTCGCGGCGCTCGACTCGGGCGAGTTGGCGCAGCCGACGGCTCAAATCCAATTCCTCAGCCACAAACAACTCTGGACTGAAACCCCCGATCCGCCGGAAGACCGCCGTTTCGATGAAGATGAACGAGCCGGCGAGCAGGCGTCGCCAGCGGCTCAGAGCATTCCACAGCCAGGCCCCGGAGCGGGCGAGCAAGGAATCGCAGTCCAGCCTGACCGTGCTGCCGCCCGCCAGGCAGCGTCCGGTTTGGATTTGCCCGGCCACGTCGGCGAACAACTCCGGGCTCGGGTGTGAATCGGCATCCACGAAGATCAGCCAGTCGCCGGTGGCGGCGGCGGCGCCGGCGTTGCGCGCGCGGGCAATCTGGTTCACCGGCTCGAACACCACGCGCGCCCCGGCTGCCCGGGCCAGTTCCGCCGTGCGATCCGTGGAGTTGTTGTCACAGACGATCACTTCGCGGGACCAGCCGATCCGGGTGAACACTTCGCATGCGCGTTCAACTTGCCGCAGCGTTTCGCCGATCAGGCGCTCCTCGTTGAACGCCGGAATGACAATGGAGACGCGCATGGCCAGGCGCCAACCGGCTACTCCGGCAGAACCACCTTTGCCCGCTTCAGCGCCGCGCCGGGGTAGGGATAGATCAGGGCGATTTGTTTCAGCAACTCGGGGCTCAGGTCCGCTTCGGTGGGCATGCGCCCGAGTTCGCGGGCCAGGCTCTGCAACGCGAGTTCGATCGCGCGCTTCGAGGCCGCTTTGCGCGGCCGCAAGACGCTCTGCCGCGGCACAGCCACGGTGCCGCTGGCCTCGGCGGCTTGCCGCATGGCGGCCAGTTTCGCCTTGGTGATGCGGACGTAGTTGGAGTCCAAATCCACCATCACGTAATCGCGGCCCAGCTTGGCGGCGGCGATGGCACTCGTGCCCGCGCCGCAGAACGGATCGAACACCAGATCGCCCGGCCGGGTGACGAGCCGGGTGATGCGCTCCATGAGTTTCTCCGGGAGCTGGCACGGATGCGCGTCACGGTCGCGCTTGTGTTTGATGCGATGCACGTCGAACCACACGTCGGACAGTTCCACGCGGGCGTCGTCACCGGCGGCCTTGCGTTTGCGAAGGCAATCGGCGCGGAGGCAATACTTGGGGGCGTCGGGTGGTTGCACTGGATCGCAGTCGCCGACGTGATTGGGCGGAACGCTTGCAGGATTGCCGCCCACCCACGGACTCACGTTCGCGGCTCCGCTTGGGGGAGTGCGTGGTCCCGCCAAGCCAGCGTAATTGAAAACAGGTGTTCCGCCCGGTTTCGTGTAATAGAGCAGGGCGTAGTGGGCGGGCATGAGTCGGCCGCGTGGTTCGGAGAGCGCGTCCCAAGCAATCCAGTGGCGGAATTCCAGCCGGGAGTTGAGGAACGCCGCGTGGTGCATGGCCCAGCGCGGGAGATTCAGGACGAACAGGCTGCCGCCCGGCTTCAGCGTGCGGGCCATGCCGTCGAGCCAGCGCTCGCACCATTCCAAGTAATGCCGCTCCGCCAGCGTGTCGGCGTAGGTGTCGTAGCGTTTCTCCAAATTGTAGGGCGGGTCGGCGAAGACGAGATCAAAGGCGCCTTCCGGGTGGAGCTTTTCAACACGTTCGAGGAAGGAAACGCAATCCGCTTCATAGACCTCGTTCCGCGCCAGCTTCTGCAAGCGCACGGGCGGGGGCTTGGCCATCACGGGGTCCGGTGTGAGTGCAAATTCCCCATGAGCGCGACCCGTCAGCGGAGAAAGACCCGGGCCGCACTGGACGACGTGCAATCGTCCCCCCGCAGGTGAAGGGGTCAGGCCGGCAATACGCTCGAGGATGACGTCGGGGGCGATGTGATCGCGAATGCGCCGGCGGGTAAGTTCCCGCCACACGTCCGAGAGCGCAGCGCCTTTGGGATTCATCAGGTGCTTCTTGCCCCCCCAATCTTTGAGCGACTTCCCGCACGCGGCGCACTTCAGGTGCGGCACGCGGACCTCGGACGGGTCGAGCGGGAACGGGGTCGGGCTTTTGCGGCGGGCCTCCAACTTCTGGAACAGGAGCAGGCCCAAGTGGGTTGGCTTCAGTGAAAGCCCGCGCGGCGCGTCGTCGAGATCAAGGGCGATCCAATACTTGAAGGCCATCCGCGCACCGTGTTCGTGGAAGGCTTCCAATCGCCGGCCCCAGAGCGGCAATTCGCGCGGCGTGCCATACACAAACAGCAGCGCGCCGAACTGCAGCACGCGAACGGCTTCGCCCAGCAGGCGCTCGGAATCGGCCGAGAGCGCCTCTGGTCGCGGCGGCTGGGGCGTCAGCTTGGCAGCGGGATCGAAGCGGGTGCTGACGACAACGACGCCGCGGCTGCCGGACGGTTCTCCGGTGAGGGCGTCGTGACGCTTGAATTCAATGGTGTGCCAAGGGGTGTTCATGCGGCCCGAACGACGGCGCAGTGTGGAAGCAGTACGCTCGCTCCGCAACCCTGAAGCTGCTGCGGCAGACGCCGAGCCAGAGCCGGGAATCCCAGTCCCTCTGCCGGAACGATGAGTCCGGCAACGGCCCCAGCGTGCTTCCGGCGTCCTCGCCGGAAGAACCATTTTCCATCTGGATTCAGATTGTTCTTCCGGCGAGGACGCCGGAAGCACGCTGAAGACGGATCAAGAGCTTCCACGCACGCGTCGCGGCTACGCGGACGCCAACTCTCTCGTTTCGGTCGGTTTCGTTGAGCGGGGCAACGGTGGCAGGACACACGGGCGGGGATCGCGTTCGCGGGCGGCGGTGTCCAGGCGGTGGCGCACGCGCTCGGCGAGTTGCTCCGGGCGATAGGGCTTCGAGAGAAACCGGGTGTCGTCCGAGCCAAGATTCGTGTCCACAAGATCGGGGCTGTAGCCGCTGGTGAAGAGCACCTTCAAGTCGGGCTTGCGTTGCCAGAGCCGGTCGGCAAGTTCTCGCCCGCTGATGCCCGCCGGCATGACCATGTCGGTGACGAGCAAGTCAATCTGCCCCTGATGCTGTTCCCAGACGGCGAGCGCTTCCACGCCGTCACCGGCTTCGAGGATATTGTAGTGGTACTCGCTGAGGACGGTGCGCACCATTTCCCGCACCAGCGGCTCGTCCTCGACCAGCAGGATCGTTTCGGTGCCGCCGCGGACGGCGGGAGCATCCGGCGCGTCTTTGACGCCGGGTTCCACCCGCGACGCCGCAACTGGGAAATAGACGTGGAACGTGGTGCCGCGGCCCGGTTCGCTGGTCACGTCCACCCAGCCTTGGTGTTGCTTGACGATGCCATACACGGTCGCCAGCCCGAGGCCCGTGCCCTTGCCGATTTCCTTTGTCGTGAAGAACGGCTCGAAGATGTGTTCCAGCACCACGCGGTCCATGCCGCAGCCGGTATCGGCCACCGTCAGGCAGACAAAGCGGCCTTCGCGCGCCTCGGCATGGGCGCGGGCGCCGGCGGCGTCCACCATCACTTCGGCCGTGGCGAGGCGCAGGCGTCCGCCTTTGGGCATCGCGTCCCGCGCGTTCACGGCGAGGTTCATAACGACTTGCTCGACCATGCCGACGTCGGCCTCAATCTGGGGCAGAACGGTGGCGTAGTGGGTTTCAAGGGCGATGGGTTCGCTGAGGAGTCGCCCCAGCATCGGTTCCAAGTTGGTCAGCACTTCGTTCAAGTCGAGCCGGCGTGGTTGCAGCACTTGCTTGCGGCTGAACAGGAGCAACTGACGAACGAAGCGGGCGGCGCGGTCGGCGGCGGCGGCGATCTGCGAGAGCGAGCGGGCCGAGGGCGCGTCAGCAGGAGTCCGTTCGAGCAACAGTCCCGCGTGGCCCTGAATGATGGTCAGCACGTTGTTGATGTCGTGCGCCACGCCGGCGGCCAACTGGCCGATGCTCTCCATCCGCTGCGAGTGCTGGAGCTGCAGTTCGAGATTCACCCGCTCGGTCACGTCGTCAAGGGTCACGACCAGCCCATCGCGCGTGCCTGAAGTGTCATAGATGGGCGTGGCGTTGGTGGAAAGCAAGGCGTGGCGGCCGTTGGCGAGCCTGAGCGCAAAGCGGAGATCTTTGACGGTCTCGCCGGATTCGAGGACCGCTTGCAGGGGCACGGGTCCGCTCACGTCGGCGCGGGTACACCAATCCGCCAGTTGCCAGTCGCCGATGCGGATGTTGCTTTGCGCGACGTCGCCCTCGGGCAGGCCGAGGACTTGGGCGGCGCGCTGGTTGGCAAAGGTCAGTTTGCCGGTGCGGTCGGTGGTGAGAATGCCAACCGGGCTGGTCTGCATAATGCGGCTGATGAGATCGCGCTCGCGGCGGAGATGCTGCTCGGCGCGCTTGCGCTCGACGGCGTAGCGAATCGCGCGGTCCAGGGTGTCCGAGGTGAGCTGGCCCTTGATGAGGTAATCGGCCGCCCCGGCTTCCATCGCCGCAAGGTCCACCTCGTGATCGCCCTGTCCGGTGAGCAGAATAATCGGGGGGCGCCCGGCCAGGCCGGCGGTTTCGCGCAGCAACTCCAGCCCGGTGCGTTCGCCCAGCCGGTAGTCGAGCAGCGCGATGTCATGTTCCGCACGGCTGATCGCCTCCAACGCCGCGCGGAAGCTGTCGGCCCAGTCGAGTTGGTAACGCTGATCGCGGATTCCCGAGATCAAATCCCGCGTGATGACGAAATCGTCTTCGTCATCATCCACCAACAGGACTTTGATGGCGGGCCGGGTCATGGGCGGCCATCAGTTGCCTTCGCGGGGAAGTTGCACCACCTCGAACCAATAGACGCCCAGCACCTTCACGAGTTCGACCAGGGACTTGAAGGTTACCGGCTTGGTCACATACGAGTTCACGCCCAAGTCGTAGCTGCGCACGATGTCTTCGTCGGCCTTCGACGTGGTGAGCACGACGATCGGGATGCGGCGCAACTCGGGGTCGGCTTTGATTTCCTTGAGCGCCTCGCGCCCGTCTTTGCGCGGCATGTTGAGGTCGAGCAAGATCAACCCGGGCAGCGGCGTGCCCTGGAGGTGGGCGAAATTGCCGCGGCGATGGAGGTAGTCCATCAACTCCTCGCCGTCCTCGACAGTGTCGAAGCGGTTGGCGAGGCGGTTCTCGAGGAACGCCTCGCGCGTAAGCTGGCGGTCGTCCGGATCGTCGTCGGCCAGCAGAATGGTGATCATTTTGGGGGAGTCATTCATGGGAGGTTTCCTTTGGATGAACAGCGGGGAGCGTAACAATGAAGCAGGCGCCCTCGCCCGGTTTGCTCCGGGCGGTGATGTCGCCGCCGTGGTAGAGCACCAGCTTGCGGGCAATGGCCAGCCCCATGCCGGTGCCTTCGTATTCGTTGCGGCCATGCAACCGCTGAAAGACGTTGAAGATGCGATCCAGATACTTTTCGTCGAAGCCGATGCCGTTGTCGGCGACCGTGAGGCGGCAACAGAGCACAGGCGGATCCGTCGCGATCGCACCGGGCTTGGGCTGGGTGATCAGTTCGGCGTTCACTTTGACCACGGGCGGCACGCCGGGCCGGCGGAACTTGAGCGCGTTGCCGATCAGGTTCTGGAGCAACTGCCGCATGTGCAGCGGTTCAGCCTCCAGCGTGGGCAGGTCGCCGAATTCGACGCGCCCCTCCACCTGCTCGATCCGTGCGGCCAGGTCGTCCACCACCTCGCGCGCCAGCACCGCCAGATTCACGCGCTCGAACGGCTGCGCTTTGGTTGTCACGCGCGAGAAGGCCAGCAGATCGCTGATCAGGACCTGCATGCGCGCCGCGGCCTTTTGCATTCGCTCCAGATAGTCGCGTCCCTCCGGGCTCAGGGCGTCCCCGTTGCGCTCCTTGAGGCGCTCGCCGAAGACGACGATCTTCCGCAGGGGCTCCTGCAGGTCGTGCGAAGCGACGTAGGCGAAATCCTGCAAGTCGCGGTTGCTGCGTTCCAGTTGTTGCGTGAACTGCCGCAGCTTCTGCTCGCTGACGCGCAGCGCCTCCTGGGTCTGCTTGAGTTCGTGAATGTCTTGGGTGAGGCCGACCGTTCCGATGATTTCGCCCGATGCATCGCGCCACAGGACTTTGTTCGTGAGCGACCAGCGCTTGGGACCATTCGGGTCGGCTGGCCGGGCCTTGTATTGCTCCTGGTGGCGCACGGCTTCGCCGGTTTCAATCACGCGCTTTTCGTCGGCCAGAAACTGCAAGGCCAGATCACGCGGGAAAAAATCGAGGTCGCTCTTGCCCACGAGGTCGCGCGGCGAGTCCACGCCAAACAGGCGTGCGTGGGCCATGTTGTTGAGCACGAACCGCCCCTCCCGATCCTTGGCGTAAATCTCGACCGGCAGGTTATCCACCACCATGCGCAACAAGTCGCGCTCGCGCACGAGCTGCTCGCGCGTCTCAGTCGCGCGGGCGTTCTCCGCAAAGGCCGCCCGCCAGCGGAACAGGGCGCGCGCCGCGCCGGTCCAAGCCGCCACGCAGCAGATCAGCAAGCCGACACCGAGCAGGCCGAGCGCCGGCAGGTGCGTCGTACCGAACAGACACCACACCGTCCAGGCGCACGCCGCCGCGGTGGCGGCGAGTGCCAGGGCCAGCCTGCGCAGGGCAAAACTGTCGGGACCGGCCGGGTCAACCATCCAGCCGCCGGCGTTTCCCTGAGGTGCAACTTCATTCATAACACGTGAAACCGAAACCATCTGAAACGTCGGGAAAACTCGGGAAGCACGCGCTTCATTTCCACGTCAAACCGCTGAAGAAGCAGGTGAAATGCCCACAGCCGAGTCGCGCCACAACTCAGCGCGCATTGCCCTCCAATGAGACAATTTCGCGTCGGATTGTAATGAGGTTACCCGATTATTCGCCCACCGCACGGGCTGAGTGTCTGAAAAGTGAACGCGTTGTCCATGCGGTGGCTGGCCATGCTTTCTGAACGTTTAAGCAGCCGGAGCGCGGCACCGCGCAGACCCCGGCACTTCCGTCAACCGATTGCCTCGGCACAAAACTTTGTTGCACCTGCAACAAAGTTTGGGCAGGGCCGCCAGGCCGAGGGGACGTGCGCCGGGAACAGAGAAGTCTGGAGGAGGATCTGAGAATCCCACACGGAAACCGTGATCGCGCGGAGCGCCTCCATGAATTCAAAGCGTTCACCGATTCGATGGAAGCCATCCCTGGCCGCTTCGAATCCTCGGGAGGTCATGCCGGGCTGTGTTCCCGGGCTACTGACGAACGAGCCGCGCCACCGCCTCCGCGCGCGAGCGCACGTGCAGCTTTTCGTAGATGTGCCGCACATGGGTGTTGACGGTGCCAACGCTGATGCCAAGCCGTTCGGCGATTTCCTTGGAGCGGGCACCCTTGGCCAGCAGGCGAAGAATCTCCTCCTCCCGCGACGAGAGTTGAGCTTCCGAGGCTTCGGTTCGCGTCGGTTGCTGGAAGGCGGCCACCACCCGCCGCGCAACGTGGCTGGACATCGGCGCGCCACCTCGATGCACCTCCGCCACCGCCTCCAGGATTTCTTCCGGCGTGACGTGCTTGACCAGATAGCCGGTGGCCCCGGCCTTCAAGGACTCAAACACCTGTTCGCTGTCCTCTTCGACCGTCAGCATGATGACCTGGGTTTGCGGCAGCACGCGCCGCAGCCGGACCACGCAGGTGATTCCAGATTGGCCGGGCAGGTGAATGTCCATCAGCACGACGTCGGGAGCGGAGTTCGGCAGACGCTTCAAGGCTTCCTCGGCGCTGGCGCACGCGGCCACGCAGGAGAAGCCGGGCGTTTGGTCAATCCACGCCGCCAAGTTTTCCCGGACGCTGCGGTCGTCCTCCACGATGCCCACGCGAATGCTCATGGTGTGGTTGGCCGTCCGGCATGGCTGGATCGGTTCAGCGGCACGCACAACTCGATGGTCGTTCCGGCGCCGGGAGCGGAGCGGTATTCGCAGCGCCCGCCGACCCTTTGCAAGCGGGCGCACATGTTGGCCAGCCCCTGTCCAGAGGGCTCGGTTTTGGTGATGAGGAAGCCCCGTCCATTGTCCGCAATCCGCACGCGAAGCTGATCCGCTGTGATTTCGAGGCCCAACACGATTTCGCTGGCGGCCGCGTGGCGGACGACATTCGTGATCGCTTCTCGCACGGCAAGCGCCAGTTCATGCCGCGTTTGGCCGTCCAATGGCAGCGCCGGGATGTCTTCCGGGAATTCGAGCCGGCAGCGCAGATCATCCGCCTTGCCGAACTGCCCGGCTTGCTGTTCCAGGAAACTGGCGAAGCTGGACACTGTGTCGCAACGCGGGTTTACGGTCCACACCACCTCGCGCATATGTTGCGCGAGCGCGCGGATGCGTCCGGCGGCGTCGGCCAGGCGATCGCTCAGGGCCGGGCTGGCGTGCGCGGCCCGGCGCAACACGTCCACCTGCAAGGCCAACCCCGTCAGTGCTGTTCCCAAGTCATCGTGCAAGTCGCGGGCGATGCGCGAGCGTTCGTCCGCCAGCGCCTGGCGTTGTTCCGTCTGGAGCAGACGCCGCTGCCAACGAAGGCGGTAGGCTTGAATCGCACCGCCCAAACCCAGCACGCCCATCGCGGCGACGACATAAAACCACCACGTCTGCCAGAACTGCGGGGCGAGGGTGAAGGAAAACTCGGCGGGTTGTTCGTTCCAAATACCGTGGTTGTTGCAGGCCGTGACACGAAAGGTGTAACTGCCGGGGTGCAGACTGGTGTAGATCGCCGTCCGCCGGTTGTCCTCATCATAGCGCCAGTCGCGGTCATGCCCCTCGAGCCGATACCGGAAACGCATGCGTTGTGGCGCCGCGAAGCTGTTGCCAGTGTAGCGGATTTCGAGCACGCGGGCGCGGCCAGGGGCCAGCTTGACCGTAGTGGCCGACTTAAGGCCTTGCTTGTTTCGAACTTCGAGTTTCGGGTTTGCTTCGGATTTCGGACTTCGGATTTCGGATTTCGGGCTGCTGCCTGCCACGCGGTCCCCATGCACAATCTCCTCATCCACCTTCACCTGCTCAATGACCACCGGCGGCGGCACTTCGTTGCGGCGGATCGTTCGCGGGTCAATCATCACCACCCCGCGAACGGTGGGAAACCAGATGCGGCCCGCGCGGTCTTTGCAGCCGGAGGGTTGGATGGTGCCGCCATTGCACTGGCTGTTGAGCATGCCGTCCGCCTCCCCAAACGCGAGCACTTGGGCACGCGCGTGCCGGCCTGCCGCCACGTCGTTCAATTCCTGGCGTGCCACGCGGTAGATGCCTTGCGGCCCGCTCAACCACAGAAAACCGAAGTCGTCCTCTTGGACGTTGTTGATGATATTCTCGTGCAACCCCTGCTGCGTCGTGAACGTGAAGAATGTTCCGTTGCCCTCAGTCATCACCTCGCTCTCCCTCTTGATCGTCATCTTAATCTTGCTCTCACTCTCCACGCCACTGGGGCGATTGAGAGCAAGATAAAGATCACGATTAGGACTAGAGACCTCCGGCGGGACAAAGCGGTTCAACCCGTTACGCGTGGCGACCCAGAAAACCCCGTCGGCATCTTCATGAATCCACCAGGCCCGGTTGTTAAACTCGCCCAGCGTCGTCGTGTAAGCCGTGATCTGGCCATCGTGCAGCCGATTCAATCCGCCCCCGTAAGTGCCAAACCACATATCCCCGCGGCGGTCCTGGTAAATGACCCGCACGTCCGAATGCGACCATCCGTTCGTCAGGCGTTGCACTGCCCCCGCCTCGTCGAGCCACGCCACGCCGCGATCAAAGCCGCCCCAAATCCGACCTGACCGGTCTTCGTAGAGCGTGCGCACCCAGCTTGAACCCAGATTCAGCTCCGCCGGAGATACCCATTCCCCCCGCATGAATGCCACCACGGAATCCGCCTGTGCTCCGTACCACACGCGTCCCTGGTGATCGGCCAGCAGACCCTCTGGGCGTCCCCAATTGTCCAGCGCGACGGGCGGCAGATTCGTCACCTGCCCATCCTTGATTCCGCAGACGCCCTGCTCCGTGCCAGCCCAGACCGTGCCGTCTGGTCCTGCGGCAACGGCTTTCACCTGATCGTTCCGCAGGCCGTGTTCGCGCGCGTACACCCGCACGGCCTTTGGACGCAACTGACACAGGCCAGACGCCGTGCCAATCCACAGATGCCCTTCGCGATCTTGGAGAAATCGCGTAATCGGGTAGTCCTGCAGAGTGGACAAATCGAGGAACTCCGATTGCCCCGCCCGGAAGCGCGCCAGCCGGGGCGGCAACCACTCCGGGTACCACGGAACATCAATGCCCCACGGAATCCAGAGGTCGCCGTTGCTCCCGGGATAAATCCCGGCGGGACACTGGCGGTCCCCCGGCGGCACGGCTTCAATCAGTTCCCACTCGTTCACATTCCGGCGCCAAAGTCCTTCTCGGGCCGCCAGCAAAATTGTTCCGTCAGTCTGTCGGAAGAAGTGGCGATTCATGCTTCCGCGTGGCGGGTCCAATCGTGTGACGGTGCCCATCCCAGGTTCAAAGCGGTACAAGCCCGAATACATCAGCACCAACAAGTGGCCGGCATCCTCCTCTTCAACCTGAATGATGCGGCTCTCCACGATTTCGTTCCCGTCGGCTCCGGTGCGCGGGCACAGTTGCCAGTTCTGATGCGTGTGGTCTTGCAGGCGCACGAGTTGGCCTGGATTCGGCGAATACCACAGGCCACCGTCCCGGGCGGGCCACACATCGCCGAAGGCCTTTGGAAAACCCTGTTCTTCGTCAAACCGCTCGAACCGGTGCTCGTGATAGCGCACCAATCGCTGGCCGGCGTTGATCCACAGACTGCCGTCCAGCCGGTCTTCAGCCAGCGAATCAATGGCGTCGTTGAGCATTTCCGGAGTGTTGCTCACGTTGAAGACCTTGAACCGCACGCCGTCGAATCGCGCCAGCCCGGCCAGCGTGCCGACCCAGAGGTAACCGTCGCGCGTCTGGAGCAGCGCCAGAATCCGGTTGTGCGGCAGGCCCTGCGCGGTGGTGTAGCGAGTAACGTGGTAGGAAAGCGAATCGGAGAAACCGGGAGACGGGGAAACGGAGATAACCCCGGCGTTCGCCGAGTCGGCAAGTCGCGGGCTCGGCAGTTGGCCCGAGGCAGCCCGCTCCTGGAGCGCAACCCCGACCAGGCCCGCCCAGAAGCCCAACACACGCTGAACGCTGCCGCCAACCATGCGGCGACAGTGCTACCACGAAAAGAGCGTTAGGCAAAGAGCGAAGGCGCGGCGGCTGTGGTTCAACCACCCAACGACGCACCGAATTAGCCGGAACTCTGGCAGGGCGGTTCATCGAGAGATGCTATTTCGATCGCAACCGGAAGAACTGGCGCGGGGAGGTGGGCGTGACCTGGTAGCCGTTAGTCGCACCGGCGAGATCTCCCCAGGGCCCTGTTACGTTGCTGGCAGACTGCAGCGTGAAATCCCCACTCCAGCGAAGCACCATTTGCCCACTGACCAGCGAGACATTGACGGGACCTGGAGGCAAGGGCCTGACCCGCCAGGTGTGCTGCGCATTGCCACCAAACATCGGCCAAGCGCTGTTGGCTGGAGGAATCCCACCATCCAGCGCCAAGAGCTCTGAACCATAGGAGTTGGCAATGAACACAGTTCCGTCCGCCCCAATCGTCGGCGAGTAGAACTCGCTACCATAGCTGGCGAGCTTCCATTTCTTGGCTCCCGTTCGCCCATTCAACGCAAAGAACACTCCGGATCTCAATCCGATGTACACCGTCCCGTCCGCTCCGATGGCGGGCGATGTATCCAAACCACCCATCGCGTATCCGACATAGAATTCCCAGCGTTTGACTCCGGTCGTTCCGTCCAACGCATAGACCTTATCGTCGCTCGCTCCCACATAGACGGTTCCGTCGTCGCCTAGCGCAGCCGGGGAGGTCACTGACCAACCGGAGACGAACTCCCAGCGTTTGGCCCCCGTCGTCCCGTCCAACGCAAGAAGCCTCCCGGAGGCCCACGCATTGCTTGCTGAGCCAACATACACCGAACCGTCCGCCCCGATCGCAAGCGTGCGACATATGGGACTACCGGTGTAGAATTCCCACTTTTTCGCGCCAGTCGCCCCGTCCACGGCATAGACCTTGTTCGAGGAATCCGCAAGATAGACCGTCCCATCTATTCCAATCGCTGGCGAAGTACGCGCGTAACCGTCGGTGGCGAACTCCCAGCGTGTGGCGCCGCTTGTCGCGCTCAGTGCGCAGAGTTTCTTGTTCCCCGCGCCTAGGTACACCGTCCCGTCGGCGCCAATCGCCGGAGAGTCTTCCACGGACCGACCAGTGGCGAATTCCCAGCGCTTGGCGCCGGTTGCGCCGTTCAACGCGTAGAGCTTCTGGTCGTTCGAACCTATGTACACCGTCCCGTCGGCACCAATCGCTGGGGACGACACCACGTAGCCGCCTGTGGCGAACACCCAGCGTTTGGCACCGTTTGCGCCGTCCAAGGCATTGACCATGTAGTCGGTTGTTCCCACATAAAGCGTCCCGTCCGCTCCGATCGCGGGGCAGGAGCACACGGGGCCTCTCATTACAAAACGTCTCGCCACCCTTAAGACGGCCACATCGCTGGTGACAGCCCCAAAGGAATTGCTGACCACCACTTGGTAATTGCCGGCGTTTGTTGGCTGTACCGAGGCGATACGCAGCACCGCGTGGTTCACGCCTTCAAAGGAACCTCCCTCCGTGAGGACTGTCCCGTTGCGAAGCCATTGCCATGCAAGGGGGCCGCTGCCGTTGACAACGACAGACATCTCCACGGACGAGCCCGGGAGAACCGCTTGGCTCTGGGGTTGAATGCTGATTGTCACGGGGACCTCATTGGTCGTATGAACCAGCAGGTATCCCGCTGGACTGATTGCCACGAAAGAGCCATTACCGTAAGCGACATCGGTGACACTTTCGAGAAACGGCCCCGTATCTGTCTGGAGAGAAAGCCGGGTCCAGTCTTGGCCATTGGTGGAACTCAGCCAGGTGCCACTGTCCCCCACAGCCACAAATCTCCCATCACCGTAACAAACCGCATTCAGTTTATTCAGCGTGGCCACGGTCGATGCGACGTTCCAAACCGGGTTTCCTGCGCCGGTGACCGTTTGACCATAGTCCCCCACCGCGACGAAGCAACCATTCCCGTAGCATACCCCGTTCAGCGAATCCGTATATGCACTACTCAAGCTCCGCGGGACCCAGCTCGCTGCGTCGTCGGAGATGAGAACAGTGCCTTTAGTGCCCACGGCCGCGAAGATGCCCCCCCCGTATGCCCCATAGGCTACCGCTTTTAGGTAGAAACCGGTCGGGTTCCCTTGAATGGAGCTGTCCTCAGACCAAGTCCGGCCGTTGAAAGAGCGAAGCAAGAACGGCTTGTTTTCGTAACTGACCAATCCCACTGCACAGTAGATGCTGGCGCCGGAGGCCAAGCCGTAGATCCGTTGCCACCAACCCCCAACCGATGACCAGCGCTCGGTGGTTATAGAAACCGAAAGGGAGCTGCGGCTATTGGGTTCGGCAGCCCAGTCGTACCACGCTCTAGCAAGGTAGAAACTGCCGTTCAACCAACGCAGCAAGTTCCCATTATCAGGATCAGCCCACCTATTAGCGGAATGATAATCGCGCCCAGCGGGGAGACTCACAACATCGCCTGAAGGATTGAGTTGGAACACATTGTAATCGTCGACATAGGTATCCGCGGTTGGAGCCAATCCGATCACATAAAACCTATTGGAACCCGCGCTGTAGCACAGCCCCTGCCTCAACAGTGGGGCGCCGAGGTTTTGGATGCGCACGGTATCGCCGGCCTCTGCCAGTGTGGCCATCAACGCGAGAAGTAGGAGGGTCATTGGCGGGGCCAATCTTGGCCGGTAGTTTGCGCGTGTGGGACGTCGGCTGAGAAGTCGCCGGGTCGGGGGACCCGGCCTACACGCCGGCGGCGTTGGCCCCTGTGGGCCGCGTGCCCCCACGCGGCGCGAGGAGCATCGTTCGCGTTCAAGGCACGGGCCGAAGTTCGGGGATTGCTCGGTTTGGTCCGAGTTGTGGTTGCGCCTCCGCATGCCGGCTGCCACGGGCGGCAGAGCGGAGGAGGTTAGGATGTGATTCGCGTTTGTTTTCATGGCTTGGTGTGGTTGGGGGTTAGCAAGACGAACTGCAGTTGCCGCTTCAGCTCAGGGCCCGATGAGGACGCGGTAGAAGCGCTTCACGAGGTTGGTGGACGGATCGCTGAATGCGACGTTTCCGCTACTATTCGTGACCGTCCCCAACAGAGTCCAGTTCACAAGGTCGTCGGACGCCCAAACGTCTAGCATGTGGCCGGGATCTCCCGTGGCCACGAATTGAAACCGGCCATCCGGCAAGAGCGAAGCCGGGCTGACCAACAGCCGAACGGGAGCCGACGGCAAGCCGCGGGCCAGATGCAGGACGCGCAGGTTCAGACTCCAGCCGTTGGCGATGCGCCCGCTGTCCTTGAAGACATCGTCGCGCACGAACAACGACCATGAGCCGTTTGGATCCGTGCCGTTCAGGGTGGCCAACACGGTGCCGTGCGGATCGGCCGGAGCCGGCGGAACAAACACGTCGTTGGTGCCATAGGCCGTCGGCCGGTAGGTTCCAGAAACCAGGTAATCCCAATCCGGCATCGGGGCCGGGGCATCGTCGTCGAAGGTGAAGGTCTGCCCGACCACGGCGTCGCCACCGGCGTTCGCCATCAACAGCGTGTTTTGGCCGTGCGGGCCGACCAGCAGGGCGTCAATGTCCGCCGGCCAGGTGTGGCTCAAGTTGAAAAAGGTGACTGTGACCTTTGCCACCTTGCCATCCAGTCCGGCGACAGAGAGAACAGCGGGGTAAGGCAGGGCCGTGCTCAAGTCACGGATGCGAATTTCGTTCGTGTTGGTCCAGGAGTACTGACGGTAACAATACACCTGCAACTGGGCCGTTTCGCTGTTCGTCGCGCCGGCGACGTTGCGCACCGCCACCCCATAGCTGCCCGCTTGGTTCGTTTGGACGTTCGGCAACGTCAGGCTGGCGTTGGTCGCGCCGCTGAGCGGCTGTGTCCCGAAGAACCACTGGTAGTCGAAGGGTGTCGTGCCGCTGACGGCGACCGTGAAGGTGGTGCTCGAACCTTCGAAGACTGTCCGGCTTTGTGGTTGCGCGGTGATCGTTGGCGGCACCCAGACGGTCAAAACCGCCACTGCGCTGGTCACCGCGGCGGCGACGTTCGTGACGACGACGGTGTAGTTGCCCGCATCACCGGCTTGCACGTTGGCGAACGTCAGGGTCGTGAGCGTCGCGCCGGAGAGGTTCGTACCATTTTTTCGCCACTGGTAACTCAATGCCATCGTGCCGGCGGCTGAAACGGAGAAGGACGCCGTGGTGCCGACAATGTTTGTCCGACTCTGCGGCTGGACTGTGATTGTTGGCGGCACCCAGACCGTCAAGGTGGCCACGGCGCTGGTCACGGCACCGGCGACATTGGTTACGACGACGCTGTAGGCTGCGGCACAGGACGAGAAGCGCGGAGGGGTTGTTTCGTTGGATTTCATACTC
>CAZJTM010000064.1:0-27915 GCA_964548925.1 uncultured Verrucomicrobiota bacterium
AGACTGAAGCGGTCGCAACTGAACTCGGTCTCAACGTTTTGCCTTCCCCCCAGAGGCGCGACCGATAGACTCGCTCAGTTCGGTCGTTCGGCGGCAGCCTCGTTTTGCCTTCCCCCCAGAGGCGCGACCGATAGACTGCTTGGTTAGAGCACAAAGCCTATGACTCAGTTTTGCCTTCCCCCCAGAGGCGCGACCGATAGACTCAGAAAGCGGAGGGATTCCACGCGGCTGCTGTTTTGCCTTCCCCCCAGAGGCGCGACCGATAGACTGCGACAAGCCCTGATGAGCACTCCAAGTTAGTTTTGCCTTCCCCCCAGAGGCGCGACCGATAGACTTGGCCGCCTCGGGGGAAAAGCAACCTCTGAGGTTTTGCCTTCCCCCCAGAGGCGCGACCGATAGACTCAGGTCCGTGCCAGACAGCGACTGGAAGTGGTTTTGCCTTCCCCCCAGAGGCGCGACCGATAGACTGGGGCGGGGCGGTACTCGGCGCCATGCGCGGTTTTGCCTTCCCCCCAGAGGCGCGACCGATAGACTAGCAGTTCGGCGCGGCGTTCCGCGCCCTCGGTTTTGCCTTCCCCCCAGAGGCGCGACCGATAGACTTTAACAGGCGCGTGTCCTTTTTTAGTGCAAGTTTTGCCTTCCCCCCAGAGGCGCGACCGATAGACTAGGCTTGACCGAGTCGGCTGAGGGCGATGTAGTTGTGCTTAGTTAACGCGCTTCCGGGGGGAAGGCTTAACTGATTAAAGAGCGTTCGGACCACTGCTGAGTCACGTCCGAACGCTCCTGTTCTATTCCCAGAACTCCACTTGATCGGGGACCTTGGCTTTGTTTGCCCGCTTGCCTTGGTCGTAATTCGGCCCCAGCACCGTCACGCTCTTTCCCCATTGCTCGTCGGTGATGTACATGAGCCGCACGTTGCCGGCTTCAGGCACGAGCTTGCGGATGTTGCCGATGTGTTTGTTCAACTGCTCAAAGTTCACACAAGGACGCGCATAGACCGAGTATTGGACCATCAGAAAGCCCTGATCGAGCAGGTCGTTCCGGAACCGCGTGGCCACCTTGCGCTCCTTCTTGGTTACCACCGGCAGATCGAACATGGCGAGAATCCACCCCATGCTGAATGGCGAATTGTTCATTTCACGGGCGTAGCAGCGAACGTGAGTCCGCCCATTATTCGCTCCCAAGGATCTAGAGCCGACTCACGTCGGCTGCTACGGAATCTTTTCCGACCTCCGGCAGTTCCGGCAGCCAGAACGGAATGCTGGAAAGCTCCGCATAGGAACGTGCCAGTGAGTTTGCGGAGGCATCAATCGAATCCATGAGCTTGAGCGTGTACTGGCCATGCCTGACCCGCCGCTCGCGGAGTTCCGTGCCCACCTTCTTCGCCCACGCCTTCATCGTGACGTCTTCTCCAAGCAGGAACTCGGCGAGCAGCAGTTCCACCGCGGGCCGGAATCCCTCCATGAGATCGTACACCAATGGATCGGAACGGTAACGCGGCTTGTGAAAGACGCCCAACTGCGGCAAGAGGCCGTGAATGATCAAGCTGCGATGGCAAAGCGCCGCCAGCACCGCGTAGCCATAATTGAGCATCTGGTTCGGCGGTGTGTCCTCCTTACGGTCACGCTTCGTCGCCGACCAACCGATGGATGGGAAATAAAGTTGCCAATAGCGGCGGGCGCAGTTGGCTTCGTCAATCTCGTTGGTCTTGAGCGCCAGTTCGAGATGCGGCGAGCGCAGGCTCTTGTGCTGGAGTACCCGGGACTGGTTCAGCGTTTTGGCGCGGATCATCTCGCGCCAGAGCCGTTCGTTGAGCCGGCGTGGTTTGGCGGTTTGATGCTCGAATGCCTGCAAATCCACGACGCGCGCCAGCGGCGCCGTCCAGCCGCAGGGCTGATACCGCTCGTCGCAATGCAGGACGATGGCGTCGGTTTCCAACAGGCCCGAGAGGAAACTGGACGTGAGCGTAACGCCGCGCGCGGCGATGATGACGGCGCGGATGTCGTCGAGCGGCAAGCGCCGTTCCGATTCATCCTGGCCGCGGCAGAAGATGAAACCGCGTTCGCGACCGAGCAGCGCGCCGTGTTGAAAGACGTGGAGAATGTGGTGGCTCATACTCCTCCTCCGTTCTCAATCTGTCCGGCGGAAGCCCGCTGCAACGAGTTTAGAAAGAGCGTAGAGTGGCAAATCCGGATACGTTTGCCCAAGCTGGTTCTCAAGTTGAACGTAACCGTCCTCGCGAATCGTCCGCAGCTTGTAGATGCCCGGAGGCAGTGGTTTGGTGCGGTGTTCAACCTCACGGTCCACCTCAACGAGACAACCGCTCTGGAAGAAACCCAAGATGCGGTCGCCTTCGTGCAGTTTGTTCCGCAACTCATCGGCCTTTTGCCGTGGAGACTCAAAAACATAAACGGGCAAGACGCGGAAGCTCCCACTTGACTCCGCCACCACAATTTGCCCCCGGTGGTCTTGTTTTCGCCTCCGCCACGCGCCTCGATGGTTTTCTGAGTTCTGATCTTTCGAGAGGTCTTTGAACTGATCCGCTTGGCCAACAAAGACCCACACCTTCACGATGCGCGCCCCTGGCATCCCGTCCTTCTTCCGCAACTGGGTAAATGAATCGCAAAACTGTTTCCAAGAAGGTTCGTCGGGGTTCTTCCCAGCAACGAATTCCTCCATCAGCCGCTTCTGGATGTTGATATCGCGGACTGCCCGGATTTGTTTCTTCAAGTAATCCAGATCGAATTTCGTCTTGCTGGGAGCGCCCGCTGGCTTTTGCGCAAGATCATAGACCGGGACGCGCTGGACGATTACAGGTTTTCCGTGGTCGAGGCGGCAACCGAAGTTGGTATCGGCAAGCGCAGGGCGCTCATAGGCAATGTGCCGCGGCATGACTTCGGCGATGGACTTCTTAAACAACTCTCGAATCTGGTCGTAATTCTCACGACCGTTGACATCCCGAAACTCCGCCGGAAACCGGAAGAAGCCTTCCTTGTTCGGATCCCGCGCCCATTGCGGGATGAAGGTGAGCACCATCGCGTCGAGAGCGTGATGGCGCTTGTCGTCGCGGTTCTTGACCTTCTTGGCCAGCACCTCCGGATCGGTGGTGTCACTGTAAAGCAGCCGGTCCAAGCCATATTTCCGCCGGACGCGGGCAGTAACGCCGCCGGAGACGACGATGACGCGCTTGACCGGCTGCGGCCCGCTGTAGTCCACGCCGTTCTTCCAGCCGAACCGCAGGTTCACGATGGTTTGGGCCAATTTGGAGACCCAGGCGGTTTCGGCCAAGGCGGTGTATCGTTCCACCAGTTCCGGCGCGTCTTCGCGGGTGAGCAGTTGGACTTTCTTATTCCGCAGACTCGTCGCGCGAGCTTTGACTCGCTCGACGTAGGCATCCCAACCGTCCTTTTCATGCAACAATGCGTATGGTGTGAGCTTCCCTTTTTCTTTCGTATGATTCACGTCGGGGAATGTCAGGACATAGTTCACCACCGCATCCGGGCCGCCAAGCGAACGTGGAACAATATGGTCAATCTCGTATTGATCGAGCTTAGACTCGAACAGCGGGCTTCCCGTGTAGAGGCAAATGCCGCCCTGCGCTTTGAACAGTTCGTAGCGCAGGCCGGCGGATCGTGACTCCATGCCTAACTGTGCCGCCTCCGTTCTGGCCGCCTTTCGCTCCTCGGTGCGTTCGTTCAGAAAACGCTGGTACTTCTTGAGCGCTTCTTTCCCCATGAAATCCTCGCGCGCAAATTCGAGCACAATGGCGTCGGGCACGCCATAGCCGGGCAGCTTTTCCTCCGCATCGCCCATCTGTAGTTTCCGCAGTCGCCCGTCGAAGACCTCAAGCCGATGCCGAACGATTGGGTCTTTCACCGTGCCGAGCAACTCGCGAACGGCGGAGTCTGCGTCCAGTCTGCCATCTACGATGTGGCGTTGCTGCAAGGCGTCGAGGGTCTGCGACGGGACGAAGATGTTCTCCCACGAATCCTCCGCCGCGTCATCCTTGCGCATCTGGCGAAGGAAATTCAGTTCCGACACCAGCAGGCCGCGCTTTCGGTTTTCGGTGTCCTCCTGTCTGCGTTCCTCCTCGTCCGCTGCCGTGGAGTCTTTAAGGATCATCAGTGGCTTCTCAGGCGTTGGGCCAAGCCGGCCAAGCAAGTCCGCGTCACGGCGAATCAACCGTTGGTGGAAAACGGAGGGAGCTTCACCGGACAAGATGAGCTCTTTGAGGATGCGCAAAGCGACCCGAGAGTAAGCACTGCGGCCAGAGGTCTTTGGAGCTTTGACTTCCTCGTGGCCAGGCATCGGGCGGAGCACGGTTTCATCCGCTGCATTTCTTGCGTTCTTCCACATGGCCCTCGCCGCTTGGAGCAACGGCTGCAAGTGAGCGGGCAATCCATCCACCAGAGTCTTCTTCGCACTGGCGGCCTGTCTCAGCAGCGATTCCGCTTCCTCCAGATTGGGTGGGCGATTCGTGCCTTCATGGTTCACAGTCACCGCCTTGATCTGCTTGAGGAATTCCGTTTCGGCGGCGATGTCGTGCCAGTTTGACTGGTTAATGCCAAAGCGATCCGCGACCTTCTTCGGCCATTCCTTGATCAATTCGCCGTTGGGCGTCAGCAACGGGAGGGATTGAACCCGGCGGTGAGCGAAAGCCAGAATATCCCGGACCTCCTGAACCGTGAGCTTTCGCTGACCTTTGACAGCGTCCGCCACCAAAAGGTTCTTCAGTTTCAATAGCAGCGTGACTTCGCTGGCCAAAAGAGACTGTTTCTGGATTGCGCCTGTGGGTTTGCCTGCGATGTCTGTCTCTAAACGCAGATCCACTTTGCAGACGTGGTAGCGCGGGATGAGCACGCAGTGGTTCAAAATGCGGTTATCGAACTTGGGCGTCTTCTGCCCCAAGGCGGCCATCCATTCCTCAAATGAACCGGGGCGCACGCCCGCCTGCCGCCGTTGATGGAGGTACGCCTCGAACGAGGTTTCATCCGGCTTGCCCGCCGGTCCATCGCAGAGGAATTCGCCGAACGACTCGGCTCGAACCGGCAGCGTCAGTTCTTTGCCGGTGACGGGATGCTCGAACTTCCACCCTTCCTTCTTCCAGCGCGCGAAGGCATCGCGCAATGGCGGCAGCATTGCGGCAGCTTTCTCACCCAGCGCGATGATTTCCAGACGGACGGCGGCGCGATCGAAGCGGATGTTGCGGGTGCTTTCCGCCTTGTGGTCGGTACAAGCACTTCCGTGCGGCGGCTTGTCCGGTGAGTTGTTGGGATTCCAGAAGCCAACGTGGTCTTTCCGCTGTTCTGGCAAATACCGCCACAGGCCCATTTGCCCGGCGTCATAGTAGCAGGGAAGCTGAAATGGCTGTGGCACGGAATCCCGGAAGCGCTTCCACTTGTCAGCGGCCTCGCGGTAGCGCGGGTCGGTCTGCTGGAGTTTCTTTTCCTCTTCCGCGGCCAATTCCTCGGGCAACTTGCCTTGTTTCCGCGCTTCTTTGGTGGTCCAGGGCGGCAAACCGTAGCCACGCTGCTGAAGGGCTGCGCGGAGTGCTTTGTAGATTTGCCACTCCGCCAGTTTGGTCTCGCCATCCTTCCACTGCAGCAGTCTGATTCGGAGCAGGGAAGAGTTGTAACACAGTTCGAAGTCTTCCGGCTTCCCCGCCGGGGCGCCATCGCTGGCTTGGCCATTGGGATACTTGATTTCAACCAACTCGCCGTCTTTCTTCCTGAATCGTTTGGGGGCAAACTCACGTTCGAGGCGGTAGTCGGCTGGGTGTTTGAGTTCCCACTTGCTGGTCGCGGGGTTCTCCCAGACTTCGCGCGTTTGCAGCGGCGTCAAGCCTGCGGCGCGCCACACGGTTTCCAGCCAACGCTCGCGTTCGTGGTGGGCCTGTCGAGTCTTGAGGGCGCGATACTTGTTGGCGGGTGTGCCCGATAAAGTCGCTGGACCGCGCCGCGCCAACTCCGGCGGAATGAGCAGCGACGCCCTGTGAAGAAATTCGTTTCCATTTCGGACGGCTTCGCCAATCGAGCCTTTGCCGAGATCAAACGACCACACGCAACCTGGAGTTTTCATGTGTCGGTCTTCTTGCTCCGCGCCGCAGGGTGACGCTTGCAGCAGTCAGGCGCAAGGGAAAGTTGATTGCGAGTGCGCGCCAGCCGAAAGCAGGCGGCGGTGAGGCCGGTGGCCGCCGAGCCGGTCAACTGCCCGCACTTTTCAGGCGCTTCAGATCTTCGGCGAGGAATTGAACCACGTCTTTGAAGCGAGCGGCGTTTTCGGGATTGAGATCTCTCAGGGTTTGGTGGGCATCCAGGCTGGTCTGAGTCATTTCCGACCGCGAATGCTCCGCGCAGCAAACTTGAGCCGTTTCAGGCGCGTCCGGCGCAGTAACCGGGGCTTCGCCCATCGTGATGATCTCCGTGACGCCCAGACTCTCCAAGAGTTCCGCCACACGCGGATTCGCGTTCAGCAGTTCAACACCCGCCGAGCCGTTACCGCTTTCTTTGAGACGGAGCGCGAGACCGCACAGCAGCCCCAGGAAGGTGCTGTCCATGAGCACGCACTCGCTCATCTCGATGATGAAGCGGCGGTAACCCTTCTCCAGCAAGCCGGTGGTGAGATTCTTGAAGTCCGGTCCGCAGGTGAAATTCGCGCGCCCGGCAATGCGGAGGCGGACCTCGCGCTCGCCGACGCTCACCAACAATTTGGCAGGCTGCAAACTCATCGCGAAAAAAGTGAATGCCGCGGTCGCCGCGACTCGTTAGAGCGCGGATCCGCTAAATGGGCCGACGTGTGTTCCGCGCTCTGACGAGACGCGGCTGCTTCTCGCCGCCCCCACAATCTCGGCCAGCGCCTGTTGCAGCACCAGCGACTCTTCCAAGCCGCTCGACACCAGACGCCGGTTACATTCCAGCAAAATGTTCATCGCCCGAATCAGTTCGGCACTTGAGTAATTCCTCGACTGCTGCAACGCACGGTGCAGCACAAACGGGTGCATTGCAAGTGGGTTGAACCGCCGGTCCGCCGGCAACTGATCGGCGGGCACGCGGTCCAGGCTCGCTTTGAACCGACCGTAATCGGCGTCGGCCTTCACCCAGCCTTCGCGAACCATCTCGCGTGCGAAGAGCATCGCCCGCACTTTCGTGATCAGGCCGTAGAGCAGGCCGATCTCCGATTTGTCGCGGTCGAACTGCATGTCCCACAGTTCCTCGTCCAGGCGCTTGAGCAGCTTGGGCAAATCGCGGTCGCCGAGCGCATCCGCCACGGCGAAGGCGCGGGCGGTCTTGTTCCGCGTGCAAATCGCCGCCACATCCGCCGCGGTGATCTGCGAACGGTCGCCGACGTAGAGGCAAACCTTCTCCACTTCGCTGGCCAACAGGCGCGCGTTCGGGCCGACCGAGCTGACCAGCGCCGCCAACGCGTCCTCGTCAATCTGCTTGGCCTGTAGCCCCGAACGTGAGTTCGGGGATTCGCCGCTCCGCGAACTCACGTTCGCGGCTACTGCCTTGCGCACCCACATCTCCGCCTGCTCGGCCCAATCCTTGTCCTCGACCGACCAGCCGGCGAGGTTTTCCACCGTGCCGAGTTTCTCGACGGTTTTGTAGAAGGTACGGCGCTTGTCCACCTTGCCGGCGCTGATGAGCACCCGCACGCCGGCGTTCCAATCGAACGCCTTCAACTCGTCAGCAATCTGGGCCAGCGTTTCGGTGACGAGCGCCGAGGCAGACACGCGGTCGTCGCCGAGGAAATTGCAGTCGCGCAGCCAGACGACCTTGGCGCTGCCGAAGAAGGGCAGGGTCTGCATCGCTTCGCGGAACTTGCGCAAGGCCGCCATCGCCTCGCCGCCGTTGCTGACACTGCCATCAATCGTGTCGTCGCCAAAGCCGCCGCACTCGGCGCTCCATTGCTGGAACAACACCTTCGCGCGCTGCTTCACGGCGAACTCGTCTTCGCCGCAGACGAGGACCAGCGGGCGGGTGGATTTGGAGGTGGCGGGGGGCATTGTCAGAGATCGTCCCCAATCATTGGAGGCAAGAACGAACCACAGCGGTGAGTTCCAAGTACCATCTGCTCATCATAAGGCCGAAGCCGCATTAGCGGCCTTCGGCGACTTGGCTGGTGATGCTTTATTCCAGAAATGGCCAGCCGTTGAACCAAGGAGAAAGGCAAGGACCACGTTCCAGGTCAGTTCAAACAGCCAGCCGAAGTTGAAAAACAGGTCGTCCAGTGCCAATGACCACAACTGCGTGACACAAACGATAATCAACAAGACGATAGCTTCCGTTACGCCGAGAGAGATCACGGCAATCCGATATCTACGAAAAAGGAAGCGCGAGAGGAAAATCGAGGCGACCAAAATGCCAAGAGAACCACCCGTCTTGGTCGGCAGCGTTTCCATTTTGTTAATAAGCTGGGAGTCGGGAAAGAGACTGCCCCCTGCATATACGCCCGCGAGCCAGGCAATGAACAACGCAATGGCACCTGCAAACACTCTGCCGATGTTTATGAGAGGAATTGGCATGGAGCAGATTGGGGCTACTCCCCCTCACCACTCTGCTCGTTAATCCGCTGGAGATGCTCGCTCATGTCCTCCATCGAATCGAACAGCGTCTGGGCGACGTAAATCGGGCATTTCTGGGCGACGGCCAGCGCCAGGCAATCGCTCGGGCGGGCGTCCACTTCCACCAGCTTGCGGCCCAGTTCGTTCGCCTGCTGGAGGATCAGCCGGGCGAAGAACGTCTGGTTCTTCAGTTCCGTGATGACCACGCGTTCGAGGTTGATCCCGAAACCCTTGAACATGCTCAGGATCAGATGGTGCGTGAGCGGGCGTTCGGACGGGCGCTTGGCGATGAAGTCGCTGATGGTCTTCCCCATCCACGGGTCCACGTTGATGATGAAGACTTTTTCGTCGTTGCCCACGAACAGCGCGCAGCCACTCTGGTTGGGCCAGACGCCGCGAATCTGCACCGGAACGACATTGTTCTTCATGGCGCAAACCTAGGGGCAGGGCAAAAAAAAGACAAGCCCGCGTCGGCGGCAGGAAGTTGCCGTAGCAGCGTCTCGGCAGCGCCGCGCGCTTCCCCATGCCGAGATGACGGCGCTCTGCCAAGACACCGCCACGCCCAAGGTTCAAGCCGGGGGCACGTCCGCCATTTGCCCGGCGCAAGTTCACTGCCGGCTGCGGCCGACGACGGCTTCCGGACGGTAGAGATCGCGGTTGCTGCCTTGGAACTCCGCCTTCAAGCGGACGCGGAAGTGTGCGAGGTCCACGAGTTCCCAACCGAGGAATTGCCAGTGGCCATCCATTTTGCCGGTGTGCTCGAAACCGATCAGCAAGTGATGCGCGTCGTCCAGCACTTTGTTTGTCTCGCGTTTCGGCTCATAGTAGAACGTCCGCAGACTGCTACCGCGGCTGCCGTGCTCAAAGAGCTTCGGGTCGAGGTAAATGACCCGGTCCGTCGTTTTGTCCACGAGCCGCAAATCGGGATACCCGGAGCGTTGCTGCCTGCCCGCCGCTGTCTTGGGGAACTCGCATGCAAAACCGGGCACGCGGTTTAACGCCTCGCGCAGCGCCTGCTCGAAATGCGCGCTGACTTCGTTGATCCGGCGTTCGCGATGCGCCGGATGGTTGGTACGATTGAGTTCGCTCAACACCCGGTCCAAGGCCCCGCTGATCTTCGTCAGCAACTCGCGATCGGGAGCGTTGGTCAGGGTGAATGGCAAAACGCGTTTTCCCGTGACGCTCAAGATGACTTCGCTGAAGGGCACGCCTTGCAGTTGCGCATCGGTTTCCAATAGCGAAGTGATCAGCGCCGGGGCGGCGTTGAAAGGTTCGCTTTCCGTTGCCGCTGCCAGCGCTGGTCCGAACACGACGAGCACGGCGGCGGCAATTCTCGTTTTCCAGCGATTCATCATCGCGGTGAGCATACTCGGCGAGCACTCCGGGAGAAAGCCCGCCCCTCTTGGCTGATGGTTGCGGCTGTCTGACGCCGTTCCAAACGTGAGAGGCTATGGCGCGGTCGGGCCGCCTGCATTTCGCCACTCGGGCGTGGTGGCCCACATGTTTACGGGCCAGACCGTGCGACCGAATTTGACGAAACGCGCGCTGCCGTCGGCAAACGTGTAATTCGACCCACCACCGCCTTGGCCTGAAGCCCCTTTGCGTGCGCTCGAATGGCGGCTTTGGTCCAATTGGGTAATGTCCTCGTACCGCTCGTAATCCAGGTACCAGTGCGTCGACGTCGTGTCCTTTTCACCGAAGACGCAGGTTTCGGAGGGTTGCGGGATGTTGGATTGGCGGATCGCGAACTCGTTGCTGGAGACGACGGTGCGCCAATCCGCGAAGTCGAAAATGGTGCGGTAAAAGTCATTCCACGAGTTGTAAATGTAACTGCGCGGGGCGGCGTCGGCGGGCCAGGTGTTGGTGTCACTGCTGCCGGTGGCGGGGTTTGGGCCGTCAGTCGGGCAGAGCAAAATCTTCACGGTGCGGAAGCCGTCTTGCAGGCGGCTGGGCCAACGGTTGGGATGCGTGCGCGGACAATAGCGGCCATCGTTTTCATCCACATACATCATCATGGCGAGGCCGAGCTGTCTAAGGTTGTTCAGGCAGGCAATCCGCTTCCCCGCCTCCTTGGCGCGGGCCAATGCGGGGAGCATCATCGCCGCCAGGATGCTGATGATGGCAATGACCACCAGCAACTCGATCAGCGTGAAGGCGGAGCCGCGGGGGCAAGCGATCTTGCGCATGTGATGGTCGTCAGACATTACGCTGACAGACGGGAACCGCCGGTTGAGTGGTTACAAAACGGCAGTGTCGGGCGGGAGTCCTGGGCGTGTCTCGCTCAGGTCAACCACGGGCCGAGCCATCGTTCCGCCTCCGCCACGGACCAGGCCTTGCGCTTGGCGTAGTCAGCCACTTGGTCGCAGTCGAGCTTGCCGACGGCGAAGTATTTCGATTCGGGATGGGCGAAGTAGAGGCCACTCACGCTGCTGCCGGGCCACATGGCGCAGTTCTCGGTGAGCCGGATGCCGGTCGTTGTCTCCACGTCGAGCAATCGCCAGAGCGTGCGTTTCTCGGTGTGATCCGGGCAAGCGGGATAACCGGCGGCGGGCCGGATGCCGCGGTATTTTTCCTCGATCAAATCCGCCGGAGTCAGGGTTTCATCCTTACCGTAGCCCCATTCGTGGCGGACGCGGGCGTGCAGCCACTCGGCAAACGCCTCGGCCAAGCGATCCGCCAGTGCCTCGGCCAGGATGGCGTTGTAGTCGTCGTGGGCGTCCTTGAAACTTCTTACCAGTTCGTCCAGCCCGAGGCCCGCCGTGACGGCAAATGCGCCGAGGAAATCCGCAAAGCGTGCTTCCGGCATCCTGCCGGAAGTTCTAACTGAAATCTGACCTGCGGGCGGGACGCCCGCAGCACGTTGTTTGGGCGCCACGAAATCCGCCAAGCACCAGTTTGGCGAGCCGTCGTCCTTCACCATTTGCTGGCGCAGGAAGTGGAGGCGGGTCAAGACCTGCGAGCGGGTGGCGTCGGCGTAGAGTTCCACGTCGTCGCCGACGGAGTTCGCCGGGAAAAAGCCATAAACGCCGCGAGCCATGAGCAGCTTCTGATGAATGATCCGCTCCAGCAGCTTCTGAGCATCGGCAAACAGTTTCCGCGCTTCCGTGCCGTGCTGCGGATGGTCGAGGATGGCCGGGTAGCGGCCCCGCAGTTCCCAGGTGTGGAAAAACGGCGACCAATCAATGAAAGGGACGAGATCATTCAAAGACACTCGCAAAAGCCGACGTGATTCGGCTCCAACTGCGTCTTGAGAATGGAGCGGACTCACGTCCGCTGCTACGGAGGACGAGAGGGCACGCACACCAGTGAACTCCGGCTGCGGCAAGTCATCGTAACGTAGTTTTGACGCGTTGGCGCGGGCTTGTTCCAACGTGAGCAAGGGTTGTTTGCGTCCGGCGTGGTGGGCACGGGCCTGCTCGTAGTCGGAGCGGAGTTGTTGGACGAAGGCGAGCTTTTGCTCGGCGCTCAGGAGTTGGCTAACAACGGGTACAGCGCGGCTGGCGTCAAGGACGTGAACCACCGGCTCGCGGTAAGCCGGCGCGATTTTCACCGCCGTGTGCGCTTTGCTCGTGGTCGCGCCGCCAATCAGCAGCGGCAGCTTGAAGCCCTGCCGCTCCATTTCGCGCGCGACGTGCGCCATTTCGTCGAGACTCGGCGTGATCAAGCCGCTCAAGCCGATGATGTCCACGCCGCGTTCGCGGGCGGTTTCCATAATCTTGTCGCACGGGGTCATCACACCGAGGTCAATGACCTCGTAGTTGTTGCACGCCAGAACCACGCCCACGATGTTCTTGCCGATGTCGTGGACGTCGCCTTTCACGGTCGCCAGCAACACCCTGCCCGCCTTGCGTTGGCCGGCCTGCTTCTCGGCTTCCATGAACGGCTGGAGGTAGGCCACGGCCTTCTTCATCACGCGCGCGGACTTCACGACCTGCGGCAGGAACATCTTCCCGCTGCCGAAGAGGTCGCCGACGATGTTCATGCCGGCCATGAGCGGGCCTTCGATGACGAGCAGCGGTTTGCCGAGCCTCTGCCGCGCTTCTTCGGTGTCGGCCTCGATGAATTCATCCAAGCCCTTGACCAACGCGTGTTGGAGGCGCTCCTCGACCGGCAGGCTACGCCATGCTTGCTCGGCGCGCTCCGGGGCGTCCGGGTCGCCCACCTTCTGCTTCAGGCGCTCGCCAAACTTCACGAGACGCTCGGTCGCGTCGGGCCGGCGGTTGAGCAGGACGTCTTCGACGAGTTCCAGCAGGTCCTTCGGGATTTCCTCATAAACCGCCAACATGCCGGCGTTGACGATGGCCATGTCGAGTCCGGCTTGAATGGCGTGGAAGAGAAACGCGCTGTGCATGGCCTCGCGCACGGCGTTGTGGCCGCGGAAGCTGAAGCTCACATTGCTGATGCCGCCGCTCACGCGGGCGCCGGGCAGGTGCTGCTTGATCCAATGCGTGGCGCGGATGAAGTCCACCGCGTAGTTGGCATGCTCCTCGATCCCCGTGCCCACCGTCAGGACGTTTGGATCGAAGATGATGTCTTCCGGCGGAAAGGCGGCGCGCTGGGTGAGCAGGTCGTAGCTGCGTTTGCAGACTTCGATCTTGCGCTCAAAGGTGTCGGCCTGTCCGCGTTCGTCGAACGCCATCACGACGACTGCCGCCCCGTAGCGACGAATGAGCTTCGCCTGGCCCAGGAACTTCTCTTCGCCTTCCTTCAGCGAAATCGAATTCACGATGCCCTTGCCCTGCAGACAACGCAGGCCGGCTTCGATGACTTCCCACTTCGAGGAATCCACCATCACCGGCACGCGGGCGATGTCCGGTTCGCTCGTGGTGAGGTGGAGGAACCGCGTCATGGCGGCCACGCCGTCGAGCAGCGCCTCGTCCATGCAGACGTCAATCGCCTGCGCGCCGGCCTCGACCTGTTGCTTGGCGATGGCCAACGCGGGCTCGAATTGGCCATCGAGGATGAGCTTCTTGAACTTGGGCGAGCCGGCGACGTTGGTGCGCTCGCCGATGTTCACGAAGTTGGTCTGCGCAGTGATGCTGAACGCCTCCATGCCGCTCAGTCGCAGGGTGGATGGAACAGTGGGCAGTTGGCGGGGCGCGCAATCGCGCACCGCCTCGGCGATGGCTTTGATGTGTGCTGGCGTGGTGCCGCAGCAACCGCCGACGATGTTCAGCCACCCCTGTTTCGCCCAGTCGGCCAGTTGCGGCGCGAGCGAATCCGGTGTTTCGGGGAAACCCGTGGGCGAAAGCGGATCGGGCAATCCCGCGTTCGGGTAGAAGCAGGTGAAGGTCGGCACGAGTCCAACCAACTCTTCGACGAACGGGCGCATTTCCTTCGGGCCCAGAGCGCAGTTCAGGCCAAGGGTCAGCGGGCGCGCATGGGCGACGGAGTTCCAGAACGCCTCGACGGTTTGGCCGGTGAGTGTCCGACCGGAGCGGTCGGTGATCGTGCCCGAAATCATGATGGGAACGCGCTGCGCCCCGGCCTCGAAGACCTCCTCGATGGCAAACAGCGCGGCCTTGGCGTTGAGCGTATCGAAAATCGTCTCGACCAGCAGCAGGTCCACGCCGCCTTCCAGCAAGGCTTCCGCCTGTTCGCGGTAAGCGCGGCGCAACTGGTCAAAGTTCACGGAGCGAAAGCCGGGATCGTTGACTTCTGGCGAAATGCTGGCGGTGACGGGCATTGGGCCGAGCGCGCCCGCCACGAAGCGTTGTCGCCCCGTGAAATTGCTAATTTCGTCCGCAGCCTTCCTTGCCAGCCGCGCCGCCGCCCAGTTCATCTCCTTGGCGGTCTCGCGCAGAAAACCATCCGTGACGACTTCCTCGAAGAACGCTTGGTCCTTTCGGTTAACAACGTGCCCGGCGAAAAGAAAGTCGTGTTGGCCGATGGTAGTAGCCGAGAAGGTGCTCGTTTCGATGATGTCAGCGCCGGCCTCCAAATACTGCCGGTGAATGCTCTCAATGACTTCGGGGCGGGTGAGTTGCAGCAGTTCGTTGTTGCCCTTGAGCGGCTTGCCCTGCCAGTCGGCATAACGCCGCCCGCGAAAGTCTGCTTCGTTCAATCGAAGCTGCTGGACCATCGTGCCCATCGCGCCGTCAAGCAGGACGATGCGTTCGCGGAGCAGCTTCTCCAGCGCGTTGGTGCTGGTGGACGTTGGCAAACTTGCATTCACGGCGCGAAGGGTAGCGTTGGTTGCTCCTGTTGCCAAATTGAAAATCAACGAATCAGGATTCGTAGATATGAGCACTTCAGAAGGGGATGGCCCAACGCGGGCTCACATCCCCCGTGGCAAACCCAGTGGCGAGGACCACAACCAAGGCGTGTCTGCGACCAAAGAGATCGTGAAGGGCGGCGAGGCGTCCTTCCGCATGGCTTTTGTTCCCGATCACCAATGGGCCGCCAAACCGGATGCCAGCAATTCTCATTACGGACCAAACAGGGACGCCGGGTGAGGTCACCGGGCCTACAACCGGCGGTTTTGTGCGGATGTAGGCCGGGTGCCCTCACCCGGCGGAGATGGACACCTTCATAATGAGAATTGCTGACCGGATGCTCGGCTGCATTGACAATTCGCCGCGATTCCGACATTTACCCCGAACCATCTATGGCAAGCATCTCTTCCACCCGCGCGTCTGCCGGTTCGCCAAACGGCAGCGGCGCCTCCTACCGCGCCTCGTTTGCGATCATGACCTCGCTGTTTTTCATGTGGGGATTCATGACCGTGTTCAACGACATCCTGATTCCGCGGTTCAAGGAGGCGTTCACGCTGAACTATTTTCAGGCGATGCTCGTGCAGTTCGCGTTCTTTGGCGCCTACTTCGTCGGGGCACTGCTTTACTTCATCATCTCCGCGACGACCGGCGATCCCATCGCGAAGCTCGGCTACAAGAACGGCGTGGTGATCGGCCTGCTGATCTCGGCGACCGGCAGCGCGCTGTTCTGGCCGGCAGCGGGTGCGAAATCCTATCCGATGTTTCTGGCGGCGTTGTTCATCGTTGGAATCGGCTTCGCCATGCTCCAAATCGCGGCCAATCCCTACGTGACCATTCTTGGGCCGGAGAAAACCGCCTCCAGCCGGTTGAACCTCGCGCAAGGCTTCAATTCCATCGGCACGACGATTGGCCCGCTGATTGGCGGCTACCTGATCTTCCAATACTTTGCCAAAAGCGGCGCGCATGGCGCGGATTCCGTGAAGGTTCCTTACCTCGCCTTTTGCCTCATCTTCCTGGCGCTGGCGGCGATCTTCTTTTTCATCCACCTGCCGCACGTTGGCGAGGGGCACGTGGAGCCTGGCGCCGGCGCGCTGAAGTATCCGCATGTGGTGCTCGGGGTGATTGCCATCTTCATGTACGTTGGTGGTGAAGTCTCCGTCGGCAGCGCAATCATCAACTTCCTCGGCCAGCCCAATGTAGCGGCCTTGCCCGAGTTGGAAGCCAGCCAGTACGTGGCGCTCTACTGGGGAGGACTGATGATCGGGCGGTTCATGGGCGCCGTGGAACTGAGCGAGATGCAAGTCGCCCGAAAGCAGCTTCTCCTCGTGGTGATCCCGCTCCTCGCCTATCTCCTGTTGTGGATTGCCAAGAGTGCGCCGCTGGATGCGCTGCATGGGGGAAGCGAGGGCTCGGTGTTGGGGCTGTGGCGCGATCAGTTCGTGGCCAACTGGGCGGTGTTCACGGTGTATCTGCCGTTCATCGGCCTGTGCTGGCTGCTGTTCCAATTTGGCAAATCGCAGGCCGGGCGGACGCTTCTGATCTTCTCCGCCACGGTGGTGGCGCTGCTGCTCACCGCCATCCTCGTGGGCGGCAAAGTCGCGATGTGGTGTGTGGTGGCCGTGGGACTGTTCACTTCGATTGGCTGGTCAAACACCTTCTCTCTCGCCCTCGAAGGGACGGGCATTTACAAGAGCCAGGTTTCGTCATTGCTGGTCATGGCCATCCTCGGCGGCGCGATTCTGCCGCCGGTTCAGGGCAAGATTGCCGACCTCACGCACAGCTTGCAGCTCTCGTTCATCGTTCCGCTGATCGCCTATGCGTATGTGGCCTTCTATGGTTGGAAAGGTCACCGCATCGGCCGCGGTAAGATGGCCAACTAACTCACGATCAGGCGCGACGCATTCGCCGCGATGTCATGCGCGTCGAAGCGGTTCGTCGGCCGACCGGGGCGGAGTTTCCAGCTTCGCAGCCGGTCGCCAGCGCCATTGCAATCGGCGCCGCGTGCCGGGCGTCAGTTTGAACGGCTCGCCGATCCGGAGGCCCTGCACCCAGAAAATCCGTCCGTCGGCGGCTTCTGCCACGACCAATCGGCGGCGACCCTCCCGCGGAATGCGGGCGTTCGTCAACAAGTCCTGCAATCGCACCGGTCCAGGCATACCGATGGGCTGGAAACGATCACCCGGACGCCAGTGGCGCAAGCGAATGGGCGATCCGACGGCGTCGGCGTCAAACCACTCCACGCGGGGTTGCGCCGCGGAACGATGGCCGCCCGCCCGACGGACCAACCGCCAAGCGAGTTGAAGGCCGCCAAACCCCAGCAAGCCTCGCGGCGCCCTCAGTTCGACGTCTTGCACGCCGGGTTGGAAATCCGCGCGTTGAACGACGTGCCGTTGCACTTGCCCGCCGGCAGTTCGCGAAACGGCGCAAGCCGGCTCCACGCTGACGCGTTGGTCCGGTTCCCGGCGCAGCGTTTCGATTAGATCGAAATCCGGTGCGAGCCCTTGCTTTTGCAGTTGCAGCCGCAGTGCCGCCCGCTGCACGGCGGGAGTGAGCCGGGCAAACGAGCCGCGTCGCCTCCGCCGCAACCATCGCTGCGCGGCCTCGCGAACGTGCGACGACTCGCCGCCGACGATTTCCATCACGCGCGGGATGGTGCGGGCGAGCGATGGCTGATAGCGGCGCATGAGCAGCGGTAGGAGTTCATGCCGGATCCGATTCCTCAAGATGTCTGGTGAGGCGTTGCTGGCGTCCTCGCGCCAAGTGATGCCGCGGGCCAACGCAAATTCGCGCAACGCGGCGCGGGGGACATTCAGCAGCGGCCGGATGAGTTGAAGCTTGGGGTTGGCCGGTGAAGGGGACCGCCAGCTCATTCCAGCCAGACCCTCGCCGCCACTGCCTCGGAAGAGCCGCAGGAAGAACAGTTCAACCTGGTCGTCCGCCTGATGGGCCAGAACAATCTGGCGCGCCTTCGCTTGCGCGGCGGCCCGGGCCAGGAACTCGTGCCTGATTTTGCGGGCGGCCATTTCGAGCGAAAGCCGGCCCTTGCGCGCAAATGTCCGCACGTCTGCCCGCTCGACGACGACGGGGAAACCAAACTTCCCCGCCAGCCGCCGGACGAAGCGCTCGTCCGCCGCGCTGCTGCGACCGCGCAGTTGATGGTTCAAATGGGCCACCGTCAGTTGCCAGTTCCGCTCCGCAGCCAAACCCTGCAGCAGATGCAACAGCACCACCGAATCCAAACCGCCGGAGACCGCGACGAGGATCCGTCCACCGCGCGGCAGGAGGCGGCGCTCGCGGATGGAGTTGGCAACATGGACTGGGAGGTTTGTCACGCCGGGATGCTACTGTGTCAGTTCATGCGGGCAAGCGGTTTGGATTCAATCCCGCGCAGCGGCAACAGAGGAAGACGGAGACGGGCCGGAAGGGCCGGGAGCTTGTCCCGCAGAACCGGGCTTCAGCAATACACCACCAGCGATTGCGTGATGGGCTGGACCCGGTTGTGATTAAGGAGTTTCTCGATGAAGGTGGTGTTGAGCTGCTGGCCCTCGGGGACGAGCAACATGCCGTTGGACGTGTAGATGCCCTGCGCCAGCACCATCCCGGGCCGCAGGTCGGACAGCGTGACCTCGCGTTCCTTTCGCGGACCGGGCGCGAGCGGGAGGGCTTGCAGGAAGACGCGCACGGCTTGGGGATCAAACGTCGTGCCGGAAGCGAGCTTGATGGCTTCGAGCATGTCTTCGCGGGTCAGGCGGCTGGAGGCTTCCGCCACCGCCACCGCCAGCAACCGGGCCAGCCAGGGAATCTTGTCCCCGGCCAGTTGATCCGGGTAGCCCTTGCCGTCATAGCGTTCGTGATGGGCCCGGATGATCTCGCCGACCTTTTCCAGCCCGCTGCCAAACGCGGACAATTCCTGGCCGAGAATCGGGTGCTGCTCGATCAACGCGCGTTCCGCCGGGTCCAGCGAGGAGGGCTCCTCCTGCCAGCGGCGGATGATCCGGCGGGGCACGCCGACGAGGCCGATGTCGTACAACCACGCGGCGCTTTCCAGCACCCGGCGGTCGTCCGCGGAGAGATTCAATACCTGCGCCATGGACCGGCAAACCTGCACCACCCGCCGGGCTTGGTGGCCGAGCGTCGGGTAGAAGGTCTGCATGGTTTGCAGACAGAGTTCCATGGAGCGCAGGAGATTGCGCTCGAGCGCCTGGTTCATCTCGCCCAATTGCAGATTCTGCTGGGCGACGAGCTTGACTTGCTGCTCCAGCGAGCGGTTCAACTCGACGAGCTGCTCGTTCATCGCTTGCGTGGAAGCCTGCAGGCGCGCGTTCTGGCGGATGAGTTCGTTGCGCTGGACGGCGTTCTTGATGGTGACGAGCAATTCCTCGCGCAGCCACGGCTTGACGATGAACCGGTAAATCTCGCCCTTGTTGATGGCGTCAATGACCGTGTCGAGGCTCAGCACTGCGGTGATGAGAATGCGCGTGGCGTTCGGCTGAATCTCGCGGGCCTGGGCCAGCAACTCCAGCCCCGTCATCACCGGCATGCACTGGTCGCTGATGATGACGGAGAACTCGGTCTTGCGCAGTTCCTCGAGGGCCGCGGTGGCGTCGGACGTGGCGACCACGTCGTAGCGCTCGCGGCGGAGGGTTTCGCGGAGGGCCACCAGGACGATGTCTTCGTCGTCCACCACCAGGAGGCGGCAGGGCGCCGGCTTGGCGGCCGGCGGCGTGGTCGGTTTCGAGAATGGAACCGGGTTTAGCACGGTCGTTCGAGCGTGGCCTTCAGCCGGGCCAGCACTTCCGCGAGCGGCAGCTCGTGGGCCAGCACGGCGTCCACGCCATGGAGCAGACTGGTATCAATCTCGTCCTCGTTGCAACCCAGAAGATTGAGAAACGCCTTGACCGGGAGGTTCTCGGCCCGGATGCGCTGGAGCAGGGCCAGGTCTTCGGTCTTCCCGCCGGCGCACAGCAGCATCACGCCGCTGAAATTGTAATCCGGCGCGTGCAACACTTCCATCGCAGCCCGGTGCGTGTCGGCCGAAACCACGTAGTAGCCGTGGGTGCGCAACATTTCGACCGTGCGGTTCCGGCCTTCGCCGGGCGCGCCCACGACCAGCAGGGTGTGGCGCGTGGGGAGGCGCTGCGGGCCGGCGGCCTGCGACTCGGAAAAATCCGCCTGCGCGAACCACAGGTGAAACGTCGTGCCCACGTTCTCGCGCGATTCGACGGAAATGGCCGCGGCATGGTTGTCCGCGAACAACCGGGCGTTGTAAAGGCCGAGGCCGGAGCCCCGCCCCAGCGGCTTGGTGGTGAAGAACGGATCGAAGATGGACTTGAGGAAATTCGGCGGGATACCCATCCCGGTGTCTTGCACGGAAAGGCAAAGCAGCGGGGTGCGGGGCAGCGTGCCTTGCAGATTCTCGATCGCCGGGGGCGGCGTCTCGAAGCGCGCGGTGCGGAAAACCAGCGAGCCGCCGTTCGGCATGGCGTCCACGGCGTTCAGCGCGAGGTTCACAATCACCTGGCGAAACTCAACGTCGTCCACGTAGAGCGGCAATTGTCCGTTTGCCAGCGCCACTTGGGTGCGAATCCGGCGGCTGAGCACCTTTTGCAGCAACTCGGCCATGTTGGTGACGACTTCGTTGAGGTCGTGGTAGTTCTTTTCGCCGGGACGGCCCTGGTGCAACTGGCGGATGCGGCGGGAAAGCTCGCTGGCCTGCGTGGCGGTGCTGCGGATCAAGGTCAGGCCACTCTTGAGGTTCTCGTTGTCGCCCAGTTCGGCCTCGAAGGTTTCACTCAACGAGACGATGCCGGTCATGATGTTGCAGAAATCATGCGCCAGCCCCATCGTCAGCGTGCCGAGGTTCTCCTTCCACGACATGCTGAGCAGGCGACGCTCGGCAATCGTCTGCCGGGTGATGTCCAGCCAGATGCCTTCGTAACCGATGAGCAGTCCGTTGCTGCTGCGCACCGCTTGGCGATGCTCCCAAAGGTAACGCACGCGGCCCGTTTGGATGTGCCGGATGCGATAGGTGCTGGCCAGGCCGTTGGCCGAGCGGCAGACCTGCTTGAGCCGGTCCATCAACGCCTCGGCGTCCGCCTCGTGAACGACCTCCCAAAAATACCGGGATTGCCGCCGCCATTCCGAAGCCGAAACGCCCGTCAGCTCTTCAATCTTCGGGCTGACCGAGACGAAGCTGAAGTCCGGCCGCTGGCTGAAGATGATGCCGGGCCAGCGCTCCATGAGGTTTTCCAACTGCGCCTCGGCACGGAGCAGGCGATGCATGACGTGGTGTCCGGCCACGCGCGGCCAGTGGGCTTCAGAGACCGATTCCTCCAACGCGCCGCCCGCCGGCAGGGCGGATTCCAGCCGCACAAACCGCGCGCTGGCGTGGGTGCAAAGCTCGACCTCGATTTGTTCCACGAGCTCCTCGTTCTTGGCGACGAGAGGAAACCGCTCGAACGATCCGGCGGTCTTGAGTCGGGCGGCGAATTGGTCGGCCCAAGCCGCGTGACGGTGGCCCAGCAAGGCCGGGAATGGCTGCGCGAGCAAATCTGTCGGCGTCGCCCCGAGCCACGAAGCCAGACTGGGGTTCACCGCCAGGACATGCCCGGCCAGGTCCAACACGGCCTGTCCCCCTTCCAGCCAGGCCGGACTGGACGCGGATGGGCCCGAGGTTGCGGTCAGGGCGATGACCGCTCCGGGGGCCGAAAGCTGGCTTCGATTCAAGGATTCGGGTGCGGTCATTGAGATAGGTTTTCGCAGAGAAGTTGCTCTGTGACCGCCGGCCCTTCGAACGGTTGGACTCGACTTTGCCTCCGGCGTTCGTGGAGGAAGACGCCTGCGGGCCGCTCGCGGCGGTTTCCCCCTGCGCTGCCCCGCGCACCCATGAAGTTTGACAACAAATACATGCTCATACCCCGCTTTGCGCGTTCCGCACCGACGGCGTCGCCAAGCGGGCGGCAACTTACCATGCCACTCTGCGGGCGCAAAGCACTTGCTGCGCGAAGGCCAACTAGAACGCCGCCCCTCACAAGGAGGGGCGGCGCGCACGCGTTGACGGGACTGTGCTTACGAAAACGAGGTCCAGGCGGCCGGGCGGGTCGGTGCGTAGGAACGCTGGACGCGGCGCAGATTGTGGCTGGCTTGGTCGAGCTCGCAGCTTTCCGCCTGGGCGGTCTGGTAAAGGACATTGAGGAGCGCATTGTTGCGCCACTCGATTTCAATCAGTCCGGCAATCACCGTTCGCAAATCCTGTTCCTTGCGCGAGCGATCCACACCCGCGCGTTGCCATTCGTGTTGCGCCTCTTCGGTCCAGCGAATGATGCGGGGCTGGAGTTGCTGGAGGGCGTTCTGGCAATCGTGGAGCACCGTCCAGTTGCTGGCACGGATGGCTTCGCCTTCGGCTTCGGCCAGTCGCCGCCATTCCTGATACGCGTCCTGCAATTGGGCGTCGGCGCTCATGCGGGGCGCGGGCTCAAGCGGCGGCAAACGCGTACGCGGGCGCCGCCTCGGTGGCGGCAGGCATGCCGTTGTTGTTCAGCATGGTGGCCCACGCGTCGCGCAACACGGTGACGTGGCGGATGACCTCCTCCACGCCTTCGGGCCGCTTCTGCACATTGCTTTCCCAGAGACGGCGGTCGAAATAATCGTAGAGCCGGCGAAGGGTGATCGCGCAGTCGCCGCCCTGTTCCATGTTCAGGGAGAGGTTCAACTCGCGGATGATGTCCTGCGCCCGCTGAAGATTGTTGTGGATGACGGTGTTCGCTTCCGCGGGATCGTCGCAATTGAAGCCGGGCAGGGAACGCTCGAGCGCGCGGAGGGCGCCTTCATAGAGCATCAGCACCAATTGACCGGGAGGCGCGGTCTGGGTGGCAATCTGGCGGTACGACTTCCAAGGGTTCAAGGCACGCATGGCAGGCTGAGATAGTTGGGTGCGCTACTGGTTCATGTGGATGGCCAGCAGGTTGGCCAGCCGATCAAGCGTCTCCTCCGGGGGATACTTGACGTCCGCGACCAACGAGCGGGCGTGTTCAACTTTCTCGGGGCGGATCAAGGGAATCTCCTTGAGCGCCTGTTCGAGAGCGACGGCCCTTTCAAAAGGCACATCCCCACTCACCGCCGGGGCGGCTTCGCGGCGAGCGACTGGCTGACCTGCTCCAGCAGCCGCGGCACGGACTGGATTGAACTCAATTTCCATACAGACAATTCTCTCGTTCTGGCAGGCGGCACTTCATTTGTTTGACACCACTCACTTGTCTCATCGGCGCTGGGCGCCAAAACTTTAGAAAGGATTTCAGCGTTCCGGCAGGGTCGCCAAGACAGTCGCCAGGGCGAATTCTCCAAACCGGCGGGGTGAATGCAGCGCCATCCAATCCTGGGGCTTGGCAAGGAATGCCACCCGGTTCTGCCGCCGCTCAAACCTGCGCACGCCCGCCAGCGTGTCCGCCCGGGCGGCGTCAAAGACCTCGTCGCTCGCCCAAAGGGTCTGCTGGCTACGGGTATCCACCAAGCGCAAACGCCAGCCGACGGAGAGCGGGGCGTAAGCTTTGAACTCGGTCAGGTGACAAAACAGGACGGCGTCGCAGCCGTACGCCTCCCGGAGCGTTGCGAAGAACTTGGGAGGCAGCGCCTCTTCGGCGCTCCAACTCGCCCGTCCGGTATGGGAACGCAGGGTCGTGGGGCTGGCCTTGATGACCTCGAACTTCCGGGTCTTGGCGAGTTCCGCTTGGACGACCAGTTCCAAAGCCTCACAGCCCGCCACGAGTTCGGAGCGCTGCTTTTCGCAGGTGAGTGGAAGCACCAGCACCCGCTGAACATCCACAGGAAGGTTGCCAGCCGCTTGGAAGAAATTGCCCGGCTTTCCAGAACGCACCGGTTTTTGACCGGCTGGCTCGGCGCCGGCGTTTCCAGCCCCGAGGCTCCACGCCACCAAGATGACTGCCAACCAGCGTGACGGCCCCCTGCGCAACCTACCCACGCCTACGGCGGAGGCCGGAAGCAGGGCGAGCGGCGGGGATGGAGAGGCGCGGTTCATGAGTTGCGCTAGGACTGGTTGAATTGCTTGAGGAGAAAGTTCAACTGCTGGTTCAGCTTGGCTTGGGCGGTTTCCATGGCCACGAACCGGGCCGTCATCTGTTCCTTGCTCGCCTGGACCATCCGCTCCAGGTCGGCCATCTGGGTGGTGATATCCGTGGCCTGCTTTGTGAGCGTGGTTTGGTGCGTCACCAGCGTGCCGTTGTCGCCGATGGTCTTGTCCAGGTAATCCGTGAGCCGTTTCCCCAAGCCGTTGGTTTCATCCGCGAAAAGCTGTTGCACGTCGCCCAGCTTGTTTTGCAACGCGCCATCCAACAATTCGGAATCCTCCACGGTCAGCTTGTTGTCGTTGCCGCTGGTCTTGATGCCCAAGTCCGCCAAGTGATCCAGCACGCCGGAGAGCCCGGAGAGGCTCGAATAGACCAGGCTGCGCAGCCGCTTGGCGATCTCGTCCGCGTCACTTTCGTTGGCGAGCGTCCCGGCGGTAACCACGCCTTTCGAGTCGGTGGAACTCGCCGTGTTGGTTTCGATGACGTTTTGTACGCGATTGAAGGCGTCAATGAAACCTGTGATGGCGGATTTAATCTTCGCCGTGTCGCTGGCGACCGTGACCGAAACGGCGCCTTCCTTCAAGGCCGTGACTGAAATCCCGGTGAGGCCCGAGCTGGCGGCGCTGATGGTGTTGGACTGGCTGACCAATTGGTCGCCGCCGTTCACGGTGTAAAGCAGGTTCTTGCCCCGCTCCAACGTGCCACCACTCAAGCCCGTGGCGGCCAGAAAATTCCCCGTCACATCCTCCAACGCGAACCCCATGTCCCCGGTCGTCTTGCTGGAGAGCAGGAATCGGTCGTTCAAGGCGTCGTAGCTCGCCGTAACGCCTGCGGCGGAGTTGTTGATGCGGTCCAACACGCTTTGCACCGTGTCCGTCGTGGCGCTGAAGGTGATGGATACCCCGTTGATCCTGAACTCGCCCGCGCCGCTGCCGCCGTCGGAAACCGCCGTGGTCAGGTTGGACGAGGCGAGCGTGGCGCTGGTGCGCACGCCCCCCAGCGCGCCGGCGCTGGTGATGCTCGCCGTGCCGTTGTTGTAGAGCCGCGCGACTTGGAGAAAATTGCTCGTATCGGTGGCGCTGCCGAGCACCACTGGTCCGCTGGCGCTGGTCAGAGTGAACTTGTCCGTGTCCGGATCGTAGCTGCCGGTGACCGTGTCGCCGGTGGCCGTGGCGATCTTGTCAAACACCTGCTGCAACGTGTCGGTCGTGGCCACCGTGATCTGTTTGCCGTTCACGGTGAAGGTGCCGCCGGAAACGGCGGTGCTGAAGCCGGCGTCCGCCAGGGTGATCCCGGAAACGTCGCTGGTGGTGCTGAGGGGCTGGCCGACGTTGCCCGCGCCGAGGGTGCGGGCGGTGGTGGCCAGTTGGGTGATGTTGAAATTGAACGTGCCGAGCGCGGCGCCGGTGTTCACCGTGGCGCGGGCATAGGCGGCATCCGAAACGGACGCGGTGCGGCTGTCGTAAAGCGCGGCGTCTTGGAGCGCCGTTACGCGCAACTGGAGCGAACTCAATTCCGTCTTGATGCTCGAGTAAGCATTGTTGCGCTCCTGAATGGCCAGTTGCTCCCGACGCAGGGCCTGCTGCGGGGCGCGCTCCACTTCGACGAGTTGATCCACCACCGACTTCCAGTCAAAACCGGAAGCCAGTCCCGAGAGCGACAGATCTACGGATGCCATAACGTCATTTCTACTTTCGCGCGCCGCTGACGGCGCAAGGTCGTTCCGCACAGCGCAAACACCGCACGCCCGGATCCCTCCGGGCAGAAACCGGACGGCGCGTGCGCGCCGTCCGGCCTGTTACTCGTTCGTCCACCGAACCGCTGCCCTTACGCGAGCAGCCGGAGGGCGGATTGCGGAGTGGCGTTTGCCTGCGCCAACATCGCGGTGCCTGCCTGGACCAGGATGTTGTATCGGGCAAAGTTCGTGCTCTCTTCCGCCACGTCCACATCTTTGATGCGGCTGTTGGCGGCGGAGAGGTTGTCCTTCAGCACACCGAGCTGTTCGCTGTAGCTGTTGAGCGCCGAGATATTCGCGCCGACCGTGGCCCGGTCTTCCGCGAGCTTCGTGATCGCGCTCTTGACGGCGGCGAGGGCGTCCACAGCGTCTTCCGACGTGGCGACCGAAGCGCTGGTGGCGTCCGCGTAGGAGGTCGCCCCCAAGTTGATCGCCTTCATCTCGAACGTGCCATTCTCGCTGTCGGTGGTCACGTTGCGGTCGGTGCTGTCGAACAGGCTCACGCCATTGAAATCCTTGCTGGCGAGGTCACCGATGTAGGTGGCCAGCGTTTGGAATTCCTTGTCGTAGAGGGCCCGGTCGTCGTTCGTCTTGGTGACGTCCTGCGCCAGGACGGCGAGTTCGCTCATGCGGTCCAGCGCCTTGCCCACCTTCTTCAGGAACCCATCCTGCGTCTGGCTGAACGAGACGGCGTTGCTCACGTTGACCTTTGCCGCGCTGATCCGGTTGATCTGCGCGTCAAAACGCATCGAGACAGCCAACCCCGCGCCATCGTCTTCCGGCGAGACAATTTTCGAGCCGGAGGAGAGACGAGCGAGAGACTTGCTCAACGCGGTGCTGGATTCGGCGAGTAAACGAGCGCTGCTTTGTGCTGATGTGTTTGTGTTGATGACCATACTACTGACTCCTTCCATGAGTCACCCCTTGCGGGGGTTTTATGTTTCACGGCATCCCTGCCGCGAGGCGGGTTTATCAGGCACCCACCTGTTTTTCCTGTTGGCTGTTTCGGGCCGCCAACCGCCCTTTTCCCACGCTCCCTGTATCGGCGGTTGCCCAACGGACTTAAGTCGCGAAATGCAAAATTCATCCGTAATTTCCCGGAGGCGCCGTGCGGCGCCGTTGGATTGGAAGCTCCCAAATGCTGGGCGATGGCGGCTTGGAGCTGGCGGGCGGGCGGCATAAACCTGACATATCAACTTGAACGTGAGCAGGTTGAAGAATGGCTTGTGGAGAGCGTCGTTGTCACAAGAAGAAACCCGGGCGGCCAATGGCCACCCGGGTTTGCCCACTTGCTGCTTCAAATGGCTGAAGCGGCTTACGAGAGGAGGCGCAACACGCCTTGGGGAAGGGCGTTCGCCTGGGCCAGCATGGCTGTGCCCGCCTGAACGAGGATGTTGTAGCGCGCGTAGGCGGTGCTTTCCTCGGCCACATCCACATCCTTGATGCGGCTGTTGGCGGCGGTGATGTTGTCCTTCAACACGCCGAGCTGTTCGTTGTAGCTGTTCAGCGCGGAAACACTAGCACCCACGGTGGCGCGGTCAGTCGCCAGTTGCGTAATGGCAAGCTTGACCTTCTCCAGTGCGTCCACCGCATTGGAGGTGTCCGCCCCGGCGAGCGTGGCGCTGGTGGCGTCCGTGTAAGAAGTCGAGGCGGCGAGGTCAATGCCCGCCATCTCGAAGGTCTTCGCGTCACTGTCCACCGTGACCTGAAGGGCCGTATTGTCGAACAAACTGACGCCATTGAAGTCCTTGGTCGCCAGATCGTCAATGTAGGCACCCAGCGTGTTGAACTCTTTGTCGTAGAGATCGCGATCCGCTGAGGTTTTGGTGATGTCCTGCGCCAGCACGGCGAGTTCGCTCATGCGGTCCAGCGCCTTCGAGACCTTCTTCAGGAAACCGTCCTGGGTTTGGGCGAAGGAGATGGCGTTGCTGACGTTGTTCTTGGTGGCGTTGATCCGGCTGACTTGTGCGTCAAACCGGAAGGATACTGCCTGGCCTGCCACGTCGTCTTCCGGCGAGATGATCTTCGATCCGGAGGAGAGCCGGGAGAGGCTCTTGCTGAGCAGTTGGTTGGATTCCAGGAGCAAGCGGGCGCTGCTCTGGGCCGATATGTTGGTGTTGATGACCATAGTACTCTTTCCTTGAGCTACCTCTTGGGGAGGTTTGGTTGCACGACGTCCTTGTCGTGAGACGGAACTTTGAAGAGGCGTCCGCCTGTCATTCCTGCTGACTGTTTTAGGCCGTCAGCCGCCGGGTTTCGCACCGCGCCAGACCGGCTTTTCACGCCGGGCTGGACGCGGTGAAATCTTGGTATCGTCAC
>CAZJTM010000065.1:0-27875 GCA_964548925.1 uncultured Verrucomicrobiota bacterium
CAAAAATCCACTCAGACTTAGGTCAACCCTTGTCCGTGGAAATTCAGGCTAGCGACTCGGAATATGTCGCTTGAGAAACTGTAGCCCCTTGCCTTGACCGAGGCCCATCAGAGGGAGGCAGTGGTCGGGGAGGCCAGGAATCAGCGACTCGTAATAGTCTTTGCCGGCAAGGATAATGAAGTGGTCGTTGGCGGGACTGCAAACCAGTGCAAGCTGCCTGAGGACTTGCCGGGCCCATTCTGACCTCTCCGCGCGGCTCACTTTCTTGAGTGTTTTCTCGTATGGCTCAAGGTGCTGGTCGAGCGAAACGAGCCAGTGCTCTGCTGAGAGCACGTAAATGGCGTCCGGGTGCAGGCTTCTGGCGTAGGCGAGGCTATTTCTGAAACGAGCGCTGGGGCTGTAAAAGAGTTCCGCCCGTGCGCCGTGCGGGAGCTTCTTCTTGGTGCAGGAGATGAGAACGATCTTCTTCATCAATTGAGTCAACGATAGAGGTCAATAATCTCATCGTGTTCGTCGGTCAACCTGTTTTCCAAACAGCCCATGCCCAATCGTCGCCTGCGTCGGGATCGTGCCTGATCCGTTGCAGACGCTTGGGTCCATCGCGTCTTCCGAATAGGCCAAGAACGCATGGCCGTCCCCTTCCGCGCTGTCACCGGCGGATTGCATTCGGCGGAGAATTGGCAACAAATCGCTTCGTCGGGGGCTTGCCGCAGTGTGTTCTCGTAAACCGTCTGCCATTGCCGCCGGTGTGGTTTCGGTAATTCACTGGCGCAGTTGATCCCGTTTGGATTGCGGCGCCGCCAGGCGGTCACGGTTGTTGGCTTGCGTGCTCAGCGGCATCCGCCCCAAGCGCTTCAGCATTTCCGTGGACGGTCCACGCCAATTTCCCTAGTCTGCCCCGCAGGATCGTTCTCATGATTGCCGACTTCTTGCAAGAAACCGTCCGGCTGATCCAGCAACTGGATCAGACAGCTCTGGCGCACGCCCGCGACCTCCTGCTTGAGTGCTACCGCACCGGAGGTCGTGTCTTCACTGCCGGCAACGGCGGTTCAGCCTCCACCGCCCAGCATTTTGCCTGCGACTTGGCGAAGTTCGTCATCCCGGTTGGCGCGCGGCCTTTCGACACCCGTTGCCTCACTGACAACGTGTCGCTCTACACCGCCTGGGCGAACGACGCCGCGCGTGAAGACGTGTTCGTCAACCAGATGCGCGGGCTGCTCAAGGCCGGCGACCTGCTGCTGCTCATCTCCGTTCACGGCGGCAGAGGTTTCTCTGCCGACCTCGTCCGAGCCGGACGCTATGCGCGAGAGGTGGGGGCACACACCATCGCGTTGGTGGGCTTCGACGGCGGGCTTCTGCACCGGGAAGCGGATTGCTCGATCAGGGTGCCGGTGGACTCGACTCCGCAGACGGAGGCGATCCATCTGGTGATTGAGCATCTGCTGATGGACGAGTTAAAACGGGAACTGGCGCGTGGAGAAACCAAGTGATGGACGTGCTCTGTATCGGCCATGCCGCTTGGGATATCAGCGTTTTTGTCGCCGGCTACCCGGTCGAAAACAGCAAGTGCGAGATCGACACGATGATTGAGAGTGGCGGTGGGCCGGCGGCCAACGCTGCGATTCTGCTTTCCCGTTGGGGCGTCGCGACCGGATTCGCCGGGGTGGTTGGCTTGGACGCCTACGGGGAGCGGATCGCGCGCGAGTTTGCCGATGCCGGCACTGACATGACTTGGCTGCGGCGCAATCCCGGTGACGCCACACCAGTGTCTGTCATCCTGGTGAACGAGCAGAACGGCAGTCGCACGATCATCAATCGCAAGACGCCTTGCCCAGGCCCGCCGTTCCGACTTGTGCCCAGACCCGAGTGCGCGCAAGCACCCCGGGTGTTGCTTTTCGATGGCCACGAATTGGAGGCTTCGCTGGAGGCCATGACTTTGTTCCCGGAGGCAAAGACCATTCTCGACGCGGGCTCGTTGCGAGAGGGGACGCGGGAACTAGCCAAGCGGGTTGATTGTCTCGTCGCCTCGGAACGATTCGCTCGCGAATTGAGCGGCGTGGTGGAACTGGACAGCGTCGCGAACCAGGCGGCTGCCGTGGCTGCGTTGCATCGGATCAACGGTCATCCGGTCGTGATCACCCGCGGCGAGCATGGTTTGGTGCATGGCACCGACCAGTGCTGGGAGAGCCTGCCCGCCTTCTCCGTCAGGGTTTGCGACACCACTGCAGCCGGAGACGTTTTTCATGGTGCATTCACTTACGGGATGCTTCGGGGGAGACCGTGGCGGGAAACATTGCGTCTCGCCTCCGCGGCCGCCGCCATCTCGGTGACAGCGCGCGGCGGTCGGACTTCGATTCCCACCCTGGCCCAAGCAGAGGAGATGTTGAGCCATGCTAGATGACACGGCCTTTCGCGGGAGCAGACTCTGCATCGTCGGCAGCATTTGCCGTGACGTGAAGACCTCCCCGATTGCGCCCGGGGATCACCTCTGCCACGACGGCGAAACGCCGGCGGATTACCTTGTGGAAACCATTGGGGGCGGCGGGGCCAACAGCGCGCTTTTTGCGGCGGGCCTTGGTGCCGAGGTGCGATTCGCCGGCAAGGTCGGCACGGACGCCCTTGGCGCACAGCTCGAACAGGAATTGCAGCGACGCGGTGTGTGCTCATACGTCCGCCGTGATCCGCTGGTCCGGACCGGCAGCTCGATCGTTTTGAGTTACACGAACGGCTGCCGACATTTTATCAGCGCCCAACCGAACAACTGCGCCCTCGACTTTGGCGACCTCGATCTCTCGATGTTGGATGGAACGGACCACTTGCTGCGCGCCGACGTCTGGTTTTCAGAGCGCATGCTGCACGGTGGCAACGCCGCGCTCCTGCAAGCCGCCCGCGACCGCGGACTGGCCACGTCGCTGGACCTGAACTGGGATCCGCTTTGGGGTGTGGCGGACGCTGCTCGCGTTGCGGCGCGGAAGGAAGCGGTGCGGCGACTCCTCCCCTTGGTGACATTGGTGCATGGCAATGTCCGTGAACTCAGTCTCTTTGCCGACGCGCCCGATTTGCCGACCGCACTCGAGCGGTTGACGAAGTGGGGCGCGGAAGCTGTGGTGGTCCATATGGGCGACAAAGGGGCCGGCTTTTTTTCTGACGACCGACTTACTGTGGAACCATGCGTACCCGTGCAGCGGATTGTCCACACCGCGGGCACCGGTGACCTGCTCAGCGTCTGCATGATGTTGCTCCATGCCTGCCCGACAGGCTCTATCGCGGAGAAACTCCGCCTCGCCAATCGTGTGGTCGGAGAATTCATGGAGGGGCGACGCGACTTGCTCAAAGAGGTCAGCGAGTATGGCGGAGAGGCAACAGCATAACCTGTCAGACTTTGCGTGGCGCATACCAAATCGTCGTTTGCGCCGGGATCGTGCCCGATCCGTTGCAGACGCTGGAACCCGCCTGCTGATATACGATTTACAATTGCTGATTTGAAAAACGAAATGCTGCTGCCCGTCGTCCTCGATCCGTGGGCGGGCCACGGTTGCCAAGCTGCGATACTCTACATTGGGTAGCACCAAATGCAGCCCGCGCCGGCATCGGCTTGCCAAGTGCGGCGCTTGGTTTTCACATTCGACAGATGGGGGGAATTCACCTTAGAATTCTCTCATGAACCTGAAGATCGAGGTTGAGCGCGAAACCGATGGCCGCTGGATTGCCGAAGTGCTGGAATTGCCGGGTTGCTTGGCCTACGGCAAAGATCGGGCGGATGCCTTGGCCAAAGCCAAGGCGGTCGCGCTGCGCGTACTGGCGGATAGGCTGGAACACGGCGAATCGGTGCCGGCGGGTGAAGAGTTGTTCACTGTGGCATGAGCCAGTGGGGTTCATGCAAAGCGCGCCGGGTTCTTGCTGCTTTGCTCCGCATCGGCTGGACCATTAAGCGCCAACGCGGCACTTCCCATCGAATCCTTGCGCGGGACGGCTGGCCCGATGTGGTGTTTGCCTTCCATGACGGCGAGGAGATCGGCCCGAAGATGCTCGCGCGCATTGCCAAACATACCGGCCTTGAACCAGACGACTTTTGATTGGCGCGCACCGCATACCCAACCGTTGTCTGCGCCGGGATCGTGCCCGATCTGTGGCAGGCGTTGGAAGCCGCCCGTTTTCGATTGCGGATTGCAGATTGCGGATTACGGATTTGAAGACTGAATGCTGTTGCCCACCGTCCTCGATCCGTTTCAGAGCGCTTCCCATTCCTGTCGAGTGATACCGGCTTGACGCAGGACTTTGGCCAAGAGGTTCGGACCAATGTCGCTGCCTTGGGATTCGGGATGGTCGCGGACACGTTTTCTCGCAGCGTGAATTCATGTCTTCCGCCTGAGTATGGCCCGCTGTAGCCCGGCCGCCGAAGGCTGGCAACCGACTCCCGCCGCTTGATGGGGACGAAGTGCGGCATTAGGCGAAGGCGGGCGCGCGGTTCGGCCTTGTTGAGGATCTGCCCCGGGCCTTGTATGAAACGGGTCTGCTGGAGGCGAGGCGCGCGGTCAAGAATCCCCGGCTCATCGCAAGAAAGCGAGATGCGCCCTCTGGGCCGGCAGGGGCTGGCGGTGGGCAGGTCCAGGTCTGCCGGATGGACGAGAACCCGCGAGCCGCGTATGCTCTGGCCATGGCGCTGGTGCGTATTCTGATTGACGGCTATAACCTGCTGCACGCTTGGCAACGATTCCAAGAGTCCGGGGATGCTTCATCCGGCGGCTCGCGCCACCGCTGGCCGGTGTTGGCGCCGGGGCAACCACGCCGTTCCGAGGCCGCCCGCGACCAACTCATCCGCCACCTCGCGCATTACCAGAACGCGGTCGGCACGCCGGTGACGGTCTTTTTCGATGGCGCAGGCCGGCGGGGGCCGGCGCGTCCCCACGATTCCTCGCACGCCGTCGAAGTGTTGTTTTCGGGGAACGGCCAGACGGCCGACCAAATGATCGAACGCGCGGCGCACCGCTTCACCGCGTGGGGAGAAGTGTTGGCGGTCACGGACGACGTCGCCGAGCGCGACACGGTGATCGCGCTGGGCGGTTTCGCCTCCAGTTGCCGGCAGTTCATCCAGCAGGTCAACGACACGCTGGGCGAGCAAGCGGCGGACATTCGCCACCACAATCTGCGTGAGCGCAACCGCTACCATCGAACGCGATAACATGAACTGCATCTGCGGAAACCCATTCTGGCATCCCTTGAAGTTGAGGGCGGCCCTGGCTCGCTTGAGCGCCGGCGGGTTCGCGTCCCTTCTCTTCGCCCTTTCATTGACCGCTCAGGATGCGACGAAGCCTTCGCTCCCGCCGGGCCGTTTTCTCTTCATGGTGGACATGTCGCTCTCCATGCGCGGCCGCGCCGACGGCATGCTCCGCGCGGTCGAAGCATTGCTGGCGTCCGACCTGGATGGCCGCCTGCGACCCGGAGATACGATCGGGCTCTGGACCTTCAACCAGGAGGTTCACGCGGGGCGCTTCCCGCTGCAAACCTGGACGCCCGCCACGCGTTCCGCGACGAGCGTCAACCTCCTCGCGTTTCTCCGGCAACAGCGTTACGAGAAGAAGACCGATCTGGAGCAGGCGCTGCGCAAAGCCCTGCCGCTCGTGCGCGCGTCCCCGGCCATCACGTTGCTGGTGTTCACCGACGGCGGGCAGCCGGTGCGTGGCACGCCTTTTGACGACGCCATCAACACCGCGTTTCGCGAGGCCCGGCGGGCGCAGGCTCGCGCGCGCATGCCGTTCGTGGTCGTGTTACGCGCCGAGCGGGGACCAATCGCCAGCCATGTTGTCGGCCTGCCGCCGTGGCCAATCGAGATTCCTCCACTGCCGGGCGAATTGCGAGCCCTTGCGGCAAGCCAGTCGCCGCGCAAGCCTGATCCCAAGGAAAGCACTGCAGCAGCGGTTGCCCCGCGGCCGCCGTCCGGCGTTCCCGTCAAGCCGGCGCAAGTCAAATCTGCAGAGCCTTCCAAACCGGAACCTGTGGCCGCCAAACCTCCGCAACCAGTCGTGACTTTTCCCGCAGTCGCAGAGAAGCCGCCGGAGGCCAGGCCGGTTGAGTCGCCACCCGTCGCCGCAGCAAAACCGGCGGCAGCGCCCGCGAGCGAGGTTGCTCCGGCGAAACTGCAACCCGCCGCCGAGCCGCCCAAGCCTCCCGCTCAGACTCCAACGCTGTCGCCACCCTCGCCGCAACCGGTTCGTCCAGTCGAGACGGTCAAGATTGCGGAAGTCACCGCTCCCCCGAGCGTAGCGGCTGAGCCAATCGCCCCCGCCGTCACGAAGGATTCGCCCGTTGACATTCCGCCTTCTGAGGCGTCCGAGCTGCGGGCGATAAAGGTCAGTCCGCCGGAGTCGTCGCCACCGGCGGAGGCAAAGCCCAACGCAACCGATGTCGTCATCAAATCAGAACCGGTGGTAACCGCCGAGCCGCCGCCGTCCAAACCCGCAGAGGCGAAGACCAGCGCGGCAACCCTAGACTCGCCGTCGTCCGCACACCCGTCGCCCGCGCCGCAACCACCGGAAGCCGCGAAACCCGCCGAGCCGCCGTCCGCTGCGACGCCGCACTTGGACCGAGCGCAGCCCGGTGCGACGGCGTTGCAGGGCCCCGCAGTTGCGGACGCCAAGCCTGCCGCGCCCGACCGTCCTGGAGTGGAGTCCACCGCAGTCCCCGCCGGCGCGACCGCGCCTATTCAAACCGCGTTGGTCGTGCCGCCGCCACCCTTCCTGAGCGGGCCGCGCCTGCTCGCGCTGGGCCTGTTGTTGCTCGGCGTGGCGGGGGTGTTGTTCTTCCTGATCGTGCGGCGGTCACACGCCTCCGGAACGCCCGGCAGCTTGATCACCCAGTCGTTTGACCGCGGCGACCACGACCGAAAGCAGCCGTAACCGGTTGCATAATGGGGGCGGGCGTGGTAACACGGGGCAATCGAATCCGGAGCCGCTTATGAAAAAAGTCATCATTGGAATTCTCGTCGCGTTGGTCGTGCTCGTCATTGTCGCTGTGTTGGCGGTCACGCTGTTCCTCGACAGCGGCATCAAGAAGGGTGTGGAGACATTCGGCCCGCAAGTCGCGAAGGTTGACGTGAAGCTGGACGGCGTCAGCTTGTCGCTGCTCTCAGGATCGGGCAGCCTCAAGGGCCTCGTCGTCGGCAATCCGGAGGGCTACAAGACGCCCAGTGCCATCAGTGTGGGGCGGGCGAGCCTGGCGATCAGCCCCGGGTCGTTGCTATCCGACAAGATCGTGGTCAAGTCCATCCGCGTGGAAGCGCCCGAGATTACGTTCGAGGGCGGGTTCAGCGAGAACAACCTGACCAAGATCATGGCGAACGTGAACGCGGCGACCGGCGGGGCCGGCGGCGGGAAGCCGGCGGAGCCGCCGAAGCAGGAATCCGCGCCGGGCAAGAAATTGCAGGTGGACGATTTCCTGATCACGGGCGCGAAGGTCAACGTGAGCCTGACCGGTATGGGCGGAAAGGCCATCACCGTGCCGCTGCCGGATATTCACCTCACCGGGTTGGGTCAGGGCACGGACGGCATCACTGCGGGAGAACTTACCAAACGCGTGCTGAACGAGGTTCTAGCCTCGGCCACCAAGGTTGCCACCAGCGACGCGGCGAAGAACCTGACCAAGGGCGTGACCGACGCGGCCAAAGACGCCGGCAAGACCGCTTCCGACGCGGTGGAGAAAGCCACCAAGGGCCTCGGTGGGTTGTTCAAGAAACAGTAGTGTCCAGTTCCCCACACGGAAGCGCCGGGTGAAATCTCCCCCTGGCCGGCCAGGATCACGGCTGCTTGAGTGCTTGGTCCATCCACGCCAACATTCGTTGCCACATGTCGGACGTGTACTGGTGGCCGACGCCCGGGTAGATCACACTCTGGAACGCCGGCTCGGCATCGTAAAGCTGGTAGGCGCGCGACACCTTCGCCTCAATGACCCGAATGCCGTCCACCGGCGAACCTTGATCCGTCTCGCCGCTCAGGAACAAGAGTGGGCGCGGCGCGCACAAGGCCACGACGGCTTCCGTGTCGAAGCGCCGCAACATTCCGGGCACGAAGTAGTAGATGCCATGCTGTCGGAGTTCGCCGTGCGCGATCAGGTCTTGGTAGCGGGTCAGACAGCAGACCGCCGCGCCGGCCTGCAGCCGCTCGTCCAACGCCATCGCCCACCACGTGCGCGTGGCCCCCATGCTGATGCCCGTGATGCCGACGCGCTTCGGGTCCACCTCGGGGCGCGAGCAGAGGTAATCCAGGGCGATCAAGTCGTCGCGCACGATCATGCCCCAAAGCGAGCGGCCGAGCCACAGATTGAATTTGCTGGCGGTCATTTCTCCGGCGCCGCCCTTCTCGCTCACGCCGCCCGGGCCCTGGCCGTTGCGCTCCCCGAAGTCGTATGCGTCAATCGCGAGGACGGCGTAACCGCGCCTTGTCAACTCCGGCCCCGCCGCCACCGGGGTGGCGTTGGTGCGGAAGATCTCCTCCTTGCCGACGTCGTACTGTCCGCCGTGCCAATGGCAGTAGAGTATCGCGGGAGCTTTCCCGGTGACTTTCGCGGGCAGCAACAAATAGCCCGGCACGGTGGCGCCCGCGCCGTTGTCGAACTGGAACTTCTCCAAAACGTAATCGCCCCGGTCTTCGCGGCTCAGGGTTTCGACGACCGGCCGCTTGGGCCGGGGCGGCAGCTCGCCCAACAACTTCCACAATTGCGCGCGTACTTGTTTGCGCTGGCGTTCCCATGCGGTTTTGGAGGCGGGAACTTGAAAGTCTGGCACCGGCGGAGCGGCCTCCAGCCAGCGGCGCGCGACGGGCGGATTCGTCTGAGCCATGAGCGAGGTTGCGACGGCGGAGGCGAGCAAGGCAAGTGACAATGGCAAGGTCATTGCAACCAGGGGGCTACCGCAGGAGACAATTCTCCGCAGATGGCTGTTGGGAAGTGAGCGTCGCCTGCTTCCACCGCTCCGAGCAACGAGCGGTGCCGCATGACCACGCGGCCACACTCGAAGTCCACGCGCGTCACGTGTTCGTCCGAATCGAACTCCAGCGCTTCGATCAGTTCGGAGAGCTTGGTTGGTTTCATGGGGTTCTCGATTACAGTTTCCCGGGTCGCAGCGCGAGCCTGAAATAACCCCGGGTGGGCATGTTGCCGGGCGACGACACCCCTCCCGACGTGCCTCATCTTGTTCGGTTCCGGGCCGGTTTTCAGGGAAGCCCGGGAGTTGGTGAGAAATCGCAGGACGCTGGCGCGATCGATCATCGAGTTCCGCGGGTGAATCGTTTCTGGCCTCTCTGGAGTTCCGCCTTGGGCCGCTGATGGCATGTTCCCCAGCGCCGCGTTTCCACCAAGCCCGCTCTGGACAACCCGTGCGGCTCACCTAGATTTGGGCCTTACGGAAATGAAATCGGTTGCGATCATCGGCGGCGGTATCACCGGGTTGACTGCGGGCTTCTGCCTCCAGCGCCAAGGCGTCCCCGTGGCGGTGTACGAGGCGAGCGACCGTGTGGGTGGCGCCATCCGCAGCATTCGCGTGGGCGGCTATCTCGCGGAGTTCGGCCCGAACACCATTCTCGAGACTTCGGCCCGGATCACCGCGCTGGTTCGGGATGCGGGGCTGCAATCGCGCCGGCTCGACCCGGACCCGAAGGCCTCCGCCCGTTACGTGGTGCGCTATCAGCGGCCCATCGCCATGCCGGCTTCGCCGCTGGGGTTTTTCACGACCAAGCTGTTTACGCTCGGCGCCAAGCTCGCCGTGCTGCGCGAACCGTTCGTCAGCGCCCGCCGCGACGGGGGCGAGGAGAGCATCGCGGCCTTCGTGCGCCGCCGGTTGAATCGAGAGTTCCTGGACCACGCCATTGACGCGCTCGTCGCGGGGATCTACGCGGGCGATCCGGAGAAGCTCTCGGTGCAACAGGCGTTCCCCAAGCTGGCCGCCCTGGAAAAGGAATACGGCTCGCTCATCCGGGGACAGATCTTCGGCGCGAGCGCCCGCAAGCGGCGCGGCGAAATCGCCAAGGACCGCGCGCCGAAGTTCTCGTTCGACGAGGGCTTGCAGGTGTTGCCGGACACGCTCCGCGAGCGGTTGGGCAACGCGGTGCGGCTCAACGCGTCGGTCACGCGTCTGACCCAGAGCGCCGAGGGTTGGATGGTGGACTATCGCGAGCACGGCCAGCCGCGCCGGGCGGAGCATGGAGCGGTTGTTTTCGCCGCGCCGACGTTCAAGCTGGCGGAACTGGAGATCGTATCATCCAGCCCCGTCAGCCTGGCGCCGCTCGGGGAAATCCGGTATCCGCCGGTGGCGAGCGTGGTGCTGGGATTTCGCCGCGAAGACGTGGCCCACCCGTGCCAAGGCTTCGGCATGTTGATTCCGAAAGTCGAGGGGTTCAAAATCCTCGGCACGATTTTCTCGTCGTCGCTCTTCTCGAACCGCGCCCCGGCGGGCCATCTCACGTTGACCAGCTACCTCGGCGGGGAGCGTCACCCGGAACTGGCGGCCAAGTCCCCCGATGAGTTGTACGAGATCACTTGCGCCGACCTGCGCGTGTTGCTTGGGGTGAAGGGCCAGCCCACGTTCCAGCACCACTACTTCTGGCCGCGGGCGATTCCGCAATACAACCTCGGCTATGGTCGCTACCGCGCGTTGATGACGGGAATCGAGAGTCAGACGCCCGGCCTATTCTTCGCGGGCCATTACCGGGACGGCATTTCGTTGGGGGATTCCATTGTGTCCGGGACCACCATCGCGGAACGGGTCGCCCAATACGTCTTTCTGCCCGCAGTCGCCGCTCGCCGCGCATGAGCCAGGCCGTTCTCCTCGTCAATCTCGGCTCGCCGGACGCCCCTTCCGTCCCGGCGGTGCGGCGTTATTTGAACGAGTTTCTGATGGACGCCCGGGTGATTGACGTGGCGTGGCCGCTGCGGCGGCTGATCGTGGGCTTGATTCTCATCAACCGCCCCAAGGCTTCGGCTCATGCCTACCAGACGGTCTGGACGAAGGAAGGTTCGCCGCTCATCGTGACCAGCCGCAACGTGCAGCGGCTGCTCCAAGAGCGCGTGCGTGTGCCGATCGGGCTGGCGATGCGCTACCAGAACCCCTCCATCGAAGCCGCCATTCAAGACTTGGTCCGGCGCGGCGTGAAACAGTTGCACGTCATTCCGCTGTTTCCGCACTACGCCATGTCGAGCTACGAAACGGCCGTCGAACGCGTGAAGGAGGTGGCCGCGAAGGTCGCCCCGCAACTCACGCTGACGATGGAACCGCCTTACTACGACGCGCCGGACTTCATCGCCGCTTTGGTCGCCAGCGCGGCGCCGCAACTTGAACGGGGTTTCGATCATTTGTTGTTCAGCTTTCATGGCGTCCCCGAGCGGCAAATCAAGAAGTCCGACCCGACCGGAAGCCATTGTCTGACGGTGAAGGATTGCTGCCGCTTCGCCAGCGAGGCGCACCGGTTTTGCTACCGCCACCAGTGCTTTCGCACCGCCGAAGCCTTTGCGAAGCACGCATGTCTCCCGGCTGGCAAGTGGTCGGTGGCCTTTCAATCCCGGCTGGGCCGCGATCCGTGGCTGAAGCCATACACCGACTTCGAGTTGGCGCGTTTGGCCAGGGACGGGGTAAAGAAGCTGCTCGTGATCTGCCCGGCGTTTGTGTCGGACTGCTTGGAAACCATCGAGGAAATTGGGATGCGCGGGCGCGAGACGTTCCTGGAAGCCGGTGGCAAGGAATTCGAGCGCATCCCCTGTCTCAACGAGCATCCGCTGTGGATTCAGGCGCTGGAGAACATGGTTCACCGCGCGCTCGCCGGTGGGGACGGCCCCGAGCAGGTGTGCCGGAGTTGCCAAGGCGGGTAGCTGCGACCAAGGCGTTGCGCTCGCCCGTACTCGACGCCTACCGCGCGCCGCCGTTCATGGCATGAACTGCCCGCGGACCGCAATGCCGTGGTCGAGTCGCCTCACCGTCGTCAGACCCGCGGGAGACCGGGCCTGCGCGAACGGTGCATAGCCCGGGAGTTAAGTGCCCTTCTTGAGCTTCCTCTCGAAGGACTGCCGCAACGGCGGAAATTCCTTGCCCAACTCCTCGTAGATTCTCTCCGCCGCTCCGGAGTCGTGCAAGGACTCGGTCAGCAACTTGGCGGCTCGGACTCCAGCTTCCTTCTGCCACCACGCGGCCGCACGCTCTCCGTCTCGCAGATTCTTCTTGTAGAAAACATCCAGGTAATGATCCAACGCCTCGCGCAGCCGCGCCGTCCGCGCCTCCCCTTTCTCCAGCTCCGCCAGGTGTTCGGCGACGCGCCCCAATCCCACGACGGCCTCGCTACGGGCGGCCACGTCCGCGCCAGCCGAGTCCAGGACCTGCCGGAATGCCCGGGTGGCATTCGTGTACTGGTTGGGGTCACGTGTGGCGAGCTGGAGGTAACACTTGCCGATCTCGCCCCAAGCCCGCGCAGCGCTGGCATTCGTCGCGTGGAGTTGGTGGATCTTCGCGTACACCTTGATCGCTTCATTGAAGTTGGCGAGCGGGTTGTTCGTGTCCGGCGACTCGATCCGACGCAGCGCGTCGCCGTAGGCAAACATCGCTTGGGTCCAAAGGGGATTGGTCCAGTTGAGGCTGCTGGTCAGGTTGGTGAAATAGCCGAGCCCATCCAGCCACACTTCGCGGGCCATCGCCGCGCGGCCAGCCATCATCCCCGCCTCGGGCGCGAGCGCCGAACCAGGCCAACTCCGGATCAGCAACTGGTAGTTCTTCTCCGCCTCCACATACGCGCCTTTGCGGAAGTGATAACTCGCGACCCACCAGCGCGCCTGGGGGGCGAAAGCGTTCGTGGGAAACTGCGCCAGGAAATCGGTAAACAGCGTGACCGCGTTGGTGTCGTCCTTCGACCAATACGTGGCCAGCGCCAACTCGAATTGGGCGCGCGGCAGTTCGGCGTTGGTCGGGTAGGCGGTCAGCCAGGCGCGGTATTCCTGGGCCGCCGCCGGCCAGTCTTGCTGCAACCCGTAGGTGCGGGCGATGGCCAGGCGCACCTCGGGCGTGCGGGGCGACTCGGGAAACCGTTTCACGAAATCCTCGAAGATCCGGCGCGCGGCGGCGGGGTCGCCGTGGCGCGCCAGCCCCTGGCCCGCCAGCAGGAGGCTGGGCGCGGTGAGGTAGCCTTCCGGAAACCAAGCCAGTATTTTGCCGGCGGCGTCGTTCGCGGTCGCAAAGTCGCTAGCCTCAACGCTTGCCCGCACGATTTGGTAAAGCGCCGGTTCGCACAAGCTCGTCTTCACTGCCGGGAGCGTGTCCGCGTCCGCCACGACCCGGCTGTAGTTGCTGATGGCGGCGGCGAACTGCTGCTGCTGATACTGCGCGTCCGCCAGCTTGAACCGGGCGGTCGCTTGATCGAATGAGGCGGGCAGCGCGTCCGCCGCAGCGGCGAATGCCGCGGCGCTCTCGGTCAGATTTGACGTCAGCGCGAGACACCAGCCGCGATTCAACTGCGCCCGGCCCAGCAGCGCGCTCCGCGGGAAACGCTCCCGCAGGGTGTCGAGGCTGGCCAGAGCTTGTTGGAGCAGGTTGGTGGTCGCGGCGTTGGTGCCGGGCGAGGTGAGGTATTGCCGGAGCTGCACTTCGCCGAGCGTCAGCAGGGCCATGTCGCAGGCCGGGCTGTTGGAATGGCGTTGCAGGTAGGTCTCCAGCGCCTGCGCGGCGTTGGTGAGTCGCCCGCCCGCCAGCGCCAACTCTCCGACTTTCAACAGGGCCTGCCGCTGCAACTCGACGGGCGCCTCAGGCGTGAGGTTCTGCGCGTAGGCCGCGGCGGAGTTGTCGAGTTGGCCCAACTGCTCCAACGCGGTGGCCTGGAGCGCGACACTCTGGGCCAGGAGTGTTGGCCGGCCCAAGGTGCGGGCCAGAACCAGAAGGTTGGAGGAGCTCCGCAGCGCCGCCTCCGGCTGCCCGTTGCCCAATAGCGCGCGGCACAGGAGCAACTCCCGCTGCCAGGCCAGATCATTCTCAAGCTTGGTGGCCTCCAGTGGACGAATCACCTGTTCGGCGGTCGCGTAGCGATCCCGGGCCAACTGCGCTTCCGCGAGCAACAAGACGCCCCGCGCCGCCGCAGGGGTGCCGGCGGCGGTCTTGGCGAGCTGCTGGAAGACGCCGGATGGCTGGCTTAACAACTCGATCACCCGCTCCCAGTCTTCCTGCCGCGCCCAGGCCGCCGCTTCGTTCACGCTGGCCTCCAGCCGCAGTTTTGAGGCGGCGAAGTCATTCGCCACCACGCGAAAGGCCGCCGCCGCCGCCGGGTAGTTTGTGCTTTGATAGTGCGCCTCGCCCAGCCAGAAGAGGTACTCGTCGGCCCGCGAACCAGCGCCCGCTTGTTCGGCGCTCAGAAGTTCAATGGCCCCGGCGAAGCGTGCCAACTTACAGCGGCTTTGCGCCTGAAGCAGGATCGCCTCGGCCCGGTGCTCGGAATTGGGAAAGGCCCGGACAAACTCACCCAGCTCGCGGTCCGCGCGTTCCCAGATGCCGTCGCGGAACGAGCGCGCCACCGCCTCGAACGCCCGGGTTTCGGCACGGCTGGCCGCCCACGACGGTGCGGTCGTGGCGAACAGGAGCAGCCATGTGCAGAGCCAGATTCTCATGGTGCGGACGCCGCCATTGTTACTGCGACGCGGTCCGTGCGCAAAGCGCGAAATAGGGGGTGGCGGCACGCCGGTCGGCGCATCCCCTCTGCTTGGACCATTCCGAGTTGCATCTGCAACACGGAATTGGACTGTCACAAATCGAGATTCGCAGGGAAGGCCGCCGCGCTCCTGTCCCTGCAAGCCGGTGACGATGGCTTGGCGTGACGGGGCTGTTGCCGCAGAATCATCCCATGAAAGCACTGACTGAACATCTGTGGTTTGAACTGCCGGGCCGCCGCGGTTTCGTGAACCTCACGGACACCGTAACGAAGCTGGTCCGGAAAAGCGGCGTCCAAGAGGGCCTCTGTCTGGTGAACGCCATGCACATCACCGCGTCGGTGTTCATCAACGACGCCGAGGACGGGTTGCTGCACGATTATGAGGTCTGGCTGGAGAGACTCGCCCCGCACGCGCCGACCTCGCAGTATCACCACAATCGCACCGGCGAGGACAACGCCGACGCCCACCTCAAACGGCAGGTGATGGGCCGCGAGGTGGTGGTGGCGATCACCCGGGGCGAACTGGACCTTGGACCCTGGGAGCAGATTTTCTACGGCGAATTCGACGGACGCCGACGGAAACGGGTGCTGGTGAAAATCATCGGCGAGTGAGTTGGAGAGGGGCGGTTCCTTGCGGAGCGCCGCGGTTGCCGTCCCGTCTTCGTGCCGGCACCGGCCGCGCGACGCTTTTTGTTAAAGCCTCCCGCCTTCCCTGCCGTTGACAGGGCCTGTAGCATGATTGCGACGACCATGCAGCGCATCAAGCCGCCGGAAAGTCATTATGTCAACGCCGCGCAAGGCTGGCTGGAACTCGGCCTGCCCGACGAGGCCACGGCGGAATTGGATCAACTGTCCGACGGGTGGCAGGTGCATCCGGATGTCTTGGAAGTGCGGTGGGCCATTGTGGCGACGCAGAAGCGCTGGGACGTTGCGTTGGAACTGGCGACCGAACTGGTGCAGATTGCGCCGGGCCGACCGACCGGCTGGCTGCATCGCGCCTACGCGCTCCGACGCGCCCCCCAAGGAGGATTGAAGCAGGCGTGGAACGCCCTGCTCCCGGCGGCGGATCGTTTCCCAAAGGAGGCGCTGATCCCCTACAACCTCTCCTGCTATGCTTGCCAGATGCAACGGCTCAGCGACGCGCGGGCGTGGTTGCGCCGGGCCATCGCCGCCGGCAACGGCGAGCACGTGAAGCAGATGGCGCTACAGGACCAAGACCTCCAGCCCCTCTGGAACGAGATTCAAGATTGGTAACGGAGAGCTTCTGATTGCTGTCCTCCCACCTCGGCCCGCCGTGTTTTTCCTTCCCATCCGTCCGGGGGCTTCTACCTTGGCGGCGTGCATTCAACCGCGCTCCAACTCGGCCCGCTGAGCTTCCACTGGTACGGCGTGCTGGTGGCGTTGGGGTTCCTGGCCGGCTTGTGGACGGCGGGGCGTCGCGCGCCCCACGCGGGCGTCCCCGGCGAGAAGATCGCTGACCTTGGCCCCTGGCTCATCATCGGGGCGATCCTTGGCGCGCGGACGTTTTACGTCGTCAGCTACTGGCGGGAACAATTCGCCGGCGGACCGCTTTGGGAAATCTTCATGATCCATCACGGCGGGCTGGTGTTTTATGGCGGGCTGGTCGGGGCCGCGCTGGCCTGCGTTCTCTACGCGCGCTGGAAACAGCTCCCGTTGTGGCGGGTAGCGGACATCCTGGCGCCGAGCATCGCCTTGGGTTACGTCTTCGGGCGCGTGGGTTGCTTGATGAACGGCTGTTGTTACGGTCGCGCCTGCTCGCTGCCGTGGGCCATTCGTTTTCCGGAAGGCAACGCGTTGAACGCGCCCACCACGCCGGTCCATCCAACGCAGGTTTATGACTCGCTGCTGAACCTCGTCCTTTACCTGTCGCTGGCGTGGCTGTTTCGACGGCGCAAATTTGACGGGCAAGTGTTCGCGTTCTACCTGATGGGCTACGCCGTGCTGCGCTCGTTCGTGGAGTTGTTCCGGGGCGATTATTCCGCCGAGCACCTCCATGGCGGCCTGACGCCGGCCCATCTGGTCAGCATCGCCACGCTGGCGGCCGGTGCGGTCCTGTTCCTCCTCCTGCGACCACGCGAGGCGAACCGGCGTTAGCCCGGATGTTTCATACCCCAACCGCCGGGTGAGGGTACCCGGCCAACAGGACCAGGGTTTTCGTGTTGTAGGCCGGGTGCCCTCACCCGGCGAAGTGTTGGCGATTCAATCGAGTTGGCAAATATCCGGGTTAGCGCTCGGAGACCGCGCGTGGGTCTGAGCCGCGATCATCCCGCAGGACAAGGGCTTCGAAGTCATCAGCGCTTCCAAGCTGCCTCCAGTCTGGCCTTGCGGGTTTGCGGCTTACTCCTTGGCCGTCGGCGCGGCTTTTGCCGCCTCTTTCGCCTGCGGCTTTTGGATCGGCCAGAGCGGGGACTCCGCGCGGGCGGCTTTTATCAACTGCTCGATCTGTTTGACAATCTCCGGATTCTTTTCCGCCACGTTCTCCTTCTCCGCCAAGTCGGTCTTGAGATCGTAGAGTTCCAAGGGTTCGTCCGCTTGCGGGCGAATCGCCTTCCAATCGTTCATGCGCATGGCCTGCTGGAACCCGCGCTCGTGGAACTCCCAATACAGGAACGCGTGCCTGTTGGTTTGCTCCCGGCCGGTGAGCAGCGGCAAGACGGAAAAGCCATCCAACCCCTTCGGTGGCGTGACTCGCCCAATCTCCGCCGCGGTCGGCAGGAAGTCCCAGGCGGCCCAGACGAAATCGCTGACCTGCCCGGGCGCGATCCCGCCCGGCCAGCGAACGATCATGGGCACGCGAATCCCGCCCTCGGTCAGGTCGCGCTTGATGCCGCGCAGCGGTCCGGAGCTGTTCAGAAACTTAGGATCCACGCCGCCCTCTTTGTGCGGGCCGTTGTCGCTGGTGAAGAAGACCACCGTGTTGTCCTCGATCTTCAGTTCCTTGAGCTTGTCCAGGATGCGCCCGATGTCCGCGTCCATGCGGGTGATCATCGCCGCCTTGTTCTTCTCCGGCTGCGGCCAAGGTTGCGCGGTGTAGGGGGCGTCGCTGGGCACTTGCATGCCATTGCCCGACCGCTTGCCCTCCTCGTTGTTCGCGTGCGGGATCGTATAGGACAAAAACAGGAAGAACGGCTGGTAGCGGTTGATCTGGTCCGGCTTGCTGATGCGCAGGTAATTCAGCGCGGCTTTGGTGAAGAGGTCGGGCGCGTAGAGCCCCTGTTGGCCGCCTTGGTTCTCCGGGAAGAACTGCCACTGGTTTACCTTCAACCGCGGGTCAATCCGCCAGAGCCGTCCCGGGTAGTAGTCGTGAGCATGGGTATGGTTCAGGTAACCGACGAATTCGTCGAAACCCTGCAAGTCCGGCGTGCCGGTGGAGGTTTCGTCGCCCAGCCCCCACTTCCCGATCAGCGCGGTGCGATAGCCCGCGTCGCGCAACAGCTTCGCCACCGTCACGTCCGCGGGCTGCAGGGCCTGGCCGGACTTATTGCCGCGGATGTCCAGATGCCCGGAGTGCCGCCCCAGCATGAAACTCGCGCGCGAGGGCGCGCAGACCGTGCTGCCCGCGTAGAAACTCCGGAAGCGAATGCCCTCCGCCGCCATTTGATCGAGGTGCGGCGTCTTGATTTGCGTCGAGCCGTAGCAACCCAGATCACCATAACCCAGGTCATCCGCGAGGATGAGGATGATGTTGGGCCGTCGCGGCGCGGGCGGGCGGGGTGCGGGCTCCGCCGCCGGCTGGGCGGCCACATTCCACCCCGGCAGCAACACGCCAGCCAGCGCCAATCGGCGCCAGCGCGAGATCAACCAGTCAAAACACTTCGTCATGGAATGGGATTCTGGTCCGGCACCCGCCGTTCGCGCAAGCGCGCTGTGGCACTCGAGGTAACTGCGGCGGTCAAACCGCAGCCCGGGAGATGCCGACGGCAGTTTCCCCGAGGCGCATCTTCTTCCCATGTTCCTTGGCGTAGCGGCGTCTCGGTAGGGCGCCGCAATCTCTCGGAGGAGGAAAATGGCAGCGCTCTGCCGAGACGCCGCTACGGCTCCAGGCGCCAATCCTCCGGGGAATTCTCACCTTCTTGCCGCTCTGCTTCGTTCCACCCGAAACCGTTCGAGCCGGGAGCAAGCGGGCCGACCGCCTTCCAGGAAGATGAGAGGCGTCTTTCCTCCAGATTCCGCAAACGTGGAGTTGAACAATTCCTCCGCTTACGGCCTCATGGGGGTGTTGCTTATGCGCTCGTCCATTCTTTGTCTCGCTGTCTTGGCCGCCGCTTTCGTCTGGCCTCTCTCGGCCGCGACCGCCGCCACCAACCACGCAAAACTCCCCCGCATCCGCCTCACTGCCGACGGGCGCGCGTTCGAGACGGAGCACGGCACGCCATTCGTCCCTTTTGGCATGACCTACTTCCGCCCCGGCACCGGCTGGGCGCCGCAAGTGTGGAAAAAGTTTGACGCCGAGGCCGCGCGCCGTGATTTCGCCCGTATGAAAGAACTCGGGGTGAACTGCGTCCGCGTCTTCCTTACTTACGGCTCGTTTCTGATGGAGCCGAATGTCGTGTCGCCGGAGGGCCTCGCGAAGCTCGATCAGTTCCTCGCCATCGCCGAGGACGCCGGCATCTACGTGCATCCCACCGGCCCCGACCACTGGGAGGGGATGCCGCGCTGGGCACAATCCGACCGCTACGCGGACGAGGTGGTGTTGCGCGGCGTTGAGTTCTTCTGGCGCCAACTCGCCGCGCGCTATCGCGGGCGCGCGACGATCTTCGCGTACGACTTGCTCAACGAACCCGAAATCCGCTGGGACACTCCGCCGATGTGCGAGCAATGGAATCGTTGGTTGGAGAAGAAATACGCCTCCGCGCCGAAGCTCGCTCAGGCTTGGGGCGCGACGAACCAAGACTTCGCCTTCGGTTCAATCCCAGTTCCGCCGAAGGACGACTGTGCGGGTTGCGCGCGGCTGCTGGACTTTCAACGGTTCCGGGAAGACGTCGCGGACGATTGGGCCCGCCGCCAAGTCGCCGCCATCAAAGCCGCCGACCCCCACGCGCTGGTCACGGTGGGTTTGATACAATGGTCCGTGCCCTCGCTGCTCGCCGCGGGGTGGCAGTACTCCGCGTTCCGCCCGGAGCGGCAGGTGCGGTTGCTGGATTTCATGGAGATTCATTTCTACCCGCTCGCCAACGGCTTTTACGAATACGCCCCCGAGGACGAGGCGCGCAACCTGGCCTACCTCGAGAACGTCGTCAGCGAAGTGGCGCGGTGCGGGAAACCGGTGGTGATCGCGGAGTTTGGCTGGTATGGCGGCGGCAAACCGACCTTTGGCAACCACGCGTTCGCGTCGGAGGACCAGCAGGCCCGCTGGTGCGAGCAGGTCGTGACTTCCACGGCAGGACTCACGTGCGGCTGGCTGAATTGGGGGCTCTACGACCATCCCGGTGCAGGCGACGTCAGCCAACTCATCGGTCTGCTCACGAGCGACGGCAAGCTGAAGGCTTGGGGCGGCAAGTTCAAAGAACTGAGCGCCAGTCACGGCAACCGCAAGTTGACTCCGCCCAAACTTGGCCCGCGTCCCACGCTGGACTGGGACCTCTGCATCACCAGTGCCGCCGAGGGAGCGAAGTTCCGCCAACGCTACCTCGAAGCGTGGCGGGCCGGGCGGAAGTGAATTCACCCGAAGCGTGCTTCCGGCGTCCTCGCCAGGAGTGCCGTCTGAACCGCGTCATCCCTCATTCGCAACGTCCGGTATCGGTGCGTCCACGGGTCAATCCGGCAGATCGCCTGGTAAGTGCATTGGTCGCAAGCGACCGTCCGCCGGTGACGATAGGGATCCACGCGCGCCGCGCCCGCGAAAATCTCGCCGCCCATGCGCTTGAGGTTTTCCTCCGTCGCCCGGAGCAGCGCCGCAAAATCCTCGGCCGGCATCGCCTCGCGGCAGTTCTTCGCCAAGCTGCCATCCTTGTTGCGCCGGTAATTGAACTGGTCGCCTTGTGACACGCCGCGGTTGTCCAGCTTGGCCAAGACACTCGCATCGAACCGGCCTGCGTGTTGATAGGCCAATCGTCGCGCTTCGTCGGCATCGGCCAACGCGTCGGCACGATTTGCCTGGCGCTCGTACACCCCGCGGAGGCTCACGTAAAAGACGCCCGCCGGCCGCAGTTGGCCCACGCCGAAGACCGCCCGGGGCTCGCGCCAATGCTGCAGCACGTTCAGGTAGGCGGGCAGTTGGAGTTGCACGCCGTTCGCCAGCAGCACGGGGTCGAGTTCCTTCTGGCTCGACTTGTAATCCACGACCACGCACCACGCCTCGTCGGCGCCCAAGCTGCGGGACAAGTCCACGCGATCAATCCGTCCGCGCAGCGCCAGCCGCCGGCCCGCGCCCAAGTCCAGTTCCCACGCCGGCGCGCCCTCCGCCTCGCCAAACGCCAGTTCCACCGCCACCGGATCGAACTCGTATTGCCCGCGCATCCAGTCCACGAGCACGCCGACGAAATCCTGCAACGCCTCGGTGAGCATTCGCGCCGTGAATCGGGTCTGCTCGCTCTGCGAGAACAGGCCCTCGCGAAAGGTGGCGGCCAGGATGCGGCCAATGCTCCCAACCCGCTCGCGCGCCTCTTCCGGCGTGATGTCCCGCCAACGCCGGCCTTCGCGGCGCAACTGCTCGTGAAACGCCGCCAGGACCTCGTGTTGGAAGCTGCCTTGTTCGCGCGGGTCGAGCTCGAACCGCACGCGTTCCTCGGCGCGCAGCCCGGCATACACGAAGAACTTGAACGGGCAGGCGGCGAACTGTTCCAGCCGGCTCACGGACGTGCGCAGTGTCGGGCCGTAGAGGCGGTGTGCGAGATCGGCGCTCAGCGAACCTTGCGCCAAGGTGGTTCGATGCTCGCGCAGCGTGTCGAGCGATGCGGCCAGTTCGCGGAGAGGTCCACCCGGCGAGCGAGCGGGGTTCGGCCATTCCGGCCGAACGAGCAGTTGCGGGATCCACTCATGAACGTGCAGCGGTTCGCCAGCGAGGCTTTCGCGGGAGGCTTGCTCCACTTCGAGGTGTGGGAAAAGCGCCTTGAGTCGCGTCACGAAGGCCGAGAGGTTCAGCGGTTTGCCCTCGGCGTCGGCGCGGGCGGCGGTGAGGAGGAGTTGCCGCCGGGCGCGCGTGCAGGCGACGTATCCGAAGTGATGCTCGCGCCCGATCTGCCGGAGCGGCAGCGAACTGAGCGCCACGCCATGATCCGCGAGCGTGGCAAGTTCAGTGTCGGTCAGCAACGGGCCGGCGCTGGGCCGCGCGGGGAACACGCCTTCATTCAAGCCGAGCACCAGCACCAGTTGCACGTCGGGATCGCGCGAGCGGTTCACCGCCCCGATGCGGACCTGATCCAGCGCCGGCGGGATCACCCCCACGGTCAGGCTGCCCAAGCCGGCATCCAAGATGGGCAACCACTCAGCCAGCGGAAGTCGCTCCTCGGCAAACGCGCGTTCGAGGTTTTCGAGCCAGGCGTTCATTTGCTCCCAGACCGTGAGATGCACCGCGCCCGCGCGGTCCACCGGCCAAGCGGCGTGGAGGGCGTCCACGGCGGGTGTTTGAGCCCATGCCTCCAGTTGCGACTGAACGTCGAGGGCCACCCAGAATGCCCGCACAGCCTCGGCCAACTCAGGTCCTTGGGGACGGTTTTGCCGGCCGCTGAGCGTGGTCGCGAACCTCTGGAAGGGTGGGACGATCTGCTTGCGCAACCGCTCGAGAGTCTCGGCTCGCGCCGGATCGTCTGCCACGGTCAGCGGCTGGAGCCAGGTCGCGGCACCCTGCCAACCGCGCGCCAGCGCCTCGTTTTCCAGCCGGTCAATTTGAGCTTCGTCTTCCGAAACCAAGCCGGACTTGAGCGCCCCGAACCAATCCTCATGGCGCCAGTCGCGCGCCACGGTGCGCAACGCGCTGCGGGTCAACTCCGCCAGCGGATGATGCGCAACCGACTCGCGCCGGTCCATGAAGCACGGAATCTCATAGCGGGCGAACACGCGTTGGAGAATGGCGTGATAGTTTTCGAGATCGCGGACCAGCACCGTCACCTCGCGGAAGCGCCCACCGGCACGGACAAACCGCAACGTCTCGCGCGCGGCAAAGACGGCTTCCGCCTCGGCATTTGCGCACTCGACGATGCGGAGGGAATCGGCCAGCGGGTTCGTCGCAGCGGCGTCTCGGCAGAGCGCCGCCAACTCCAATTCCCCAGGATGGCAGCGCTCTGCCGAGACGCCGCTACGGGGTTTTGGAAAAGCCACCGGCTCAGCCCAAGCCGCTTCAAGATGCTGCAGCACCTGGCTTCCGGCGAATCGGCCCATCGTGGGCTGTCGGGCGAGCGTTTCGACTGTGAGTTGGCAGCCCGGCAGCCCGGCAAAGGCCGTTTTGCAGCGTTCGTACGAATGCCGCACCACCGCCCAGGTGGAAAGCCACGACACCTGCTCCTTCGGCTCGTGATCGAGACAGAAGGTGAGGGTCGCCTGCTCGCAATGCCGCGCGAGCGCGGCCAGCACGGCAACTTCCTGCGGCGCGAATTCCGCAAAGCCATCCGCCCAGAGTCCGGCGATGCGCGACTCGGCGGGCGCCCGGCGAAATGCCGCGGCAGCGACATCGAACAAGTTCTGCGCGTCCTGCAAGCCGCGCGCGTCGAGCCACGCGAGGTATTCCTCCAACAACAGCGCGAAGTCGTGGAGCTTGGCGGCGATGCCGGGTGTTTCGCCAAGATGCGCGGCCACGGCGCGGAGCTGCGCCGGGGTGACTTGATGGCTTTGCAGTTCCGCCAGGACATCGCTCAGTTCCTGGGCGAAGCCGGTGAGCCGCGCGCTGGCGCGAAAGAGCTGGAGTTGCGGGCGCTTTCGCGCCAGCAAGGCGCGCAGGACCATGACGCGGCCCTCGGCATCCAGCAGACGGGGCTCGGGTTCGCCGAGTTGTTCGAGCATCCAGAAGGCGAGCCGCTCGAAGGAAAGCACCTGGAGCCGCGTGTAGCCGGGCAACGTCTCGTCCGCCAGCACCTGGCGTTCGAGTTGATACGTCATCTGCTTGGGCGCGAGCAGGACGAGCGGCGGGCCATCCGGGGCGGCCTGCAGCGCGGCGCGGATTTCCCCCAGGCAACGGTGGGTCTTGCCGCTGCCCGCCGGACCCAGGAGGAAACGCGCACGCATGGCGCAATCTTTGTTGAGAGACTGGGTCGCGCCAACAAGATTCTCGCGCCTGGTGGTCCCGCGTCTTGCTGATCTGACAGGATCCTGCCGGAACTGACCCCACGCGGCCACCTGCTTCGCTGGGGACTAGATGGACCGGTCCCGGAAGTCTGCCATGAACCAAAAAAAGAGGCCGCCCGTTGCCGGACGGCCTGAATTCGCAAGGCTTTTTAGCTCCGACGCCGACGCAGCGCGAGCGCCAATCCGCCCACAATGAGCAACGCCAAACTGGATGGCTCGGGGACCGCATTGACCACAATATTGTCTATCAGCGTCACATTCAGCAGGCTGTCGTTCGGGTCGGTGGACGAAGTCGCGTTGGAGTCGGTATGCCCAAACAAGATGTTGCCTCCGCCCAAAGTGACGGTGCTCAAGTCCACTTTGGCGATCGGGAGTCCGTCAATGGACCACTCCGCAAAGCCGTCAACGACATCAATTACCACTCGCCGCCAGAGAAAGCTCGCCTCTCCCGGGTCGGTGGTGCCGGTCTGCCCGGGGAACAGGGCAACTTGCGCGGCGGGTGCGGATTGGGGCGTGAAGACGGCATAGTAAGCGGCGCTATTGTTAATGGCGCCGCCGGGCGCCAGGTAAACCGCGTTGCCGCTCGCATAGCTGGTCGGGGCTGCCGAGGAATACGCGCGGTAATCCGAAGCAGACCCGCCGTCGAGCGAAACGGCGAACGTAACGCTTTCCTTGATGGCCGCACCCGGCCAGAAGGCCGTGGTACCCGAGGTGCCGATCCCAAATGTGGAAAGCTGGGTACTGCCACTTCCGCCAACTCCGAGCGGGCCGACGTAGTTCTGCCACAGGTCAAAGCTCACTTGATAATTACCGGAGAAACTTTGCCCAGTGGGTGACACGCTGAAGCCGCTGAAGACGCCGCCGCTGTTGTTGGCGGTCATCTTCAAACCCAGAGTTCCGCTGCCGTTCGGAGCGGCTGGCACACCGATCAACGAGTAGTCGTAAAAGAAGTCAACGCCGATGTCCGACAGGGCGGGATCATTAACCGTCCAACTCGCGGTGTTGTTCACATTGAAATTCTCCGAGAACAGAATCTGCGCGCGAGTGACTCGGGCGAAGGCGCAAACAGCAACGGCAAGGGCGAGGGGCAACACAATTCTTTTCATATAACGACTAGGTTCTAATTCGGACTTGGCTGTTGTCTAGCATCAGTGTTGGTCGCACGCAAGCGCGAATCCGGAAGCGGTTTGGTTCGGGATCCGCCGCACGAACGCCCCGTCAGGGGTACAAGGGTCGCTCCATGCTCCCGTGCGGTTCGATTTCGAATTGGGCATAACGGGTTCACGACCAGAACCAACTTCAGAGAGAACCCTGTCTCTTCTCTCTTGTCACGCCTGCTCACCGTCTGGTGAAATGCCGGTCAGCAAGGTGATGTGCACCGAAAGGGCCTGCCGCGATTCAGTAGCTCCGCTCGTAACCGCCACGGTCGCCGCCCCGCTCACCGCCCCCGCGCCCGCCGCGGAATCCGCCCGCAGGCCGTTCCTCGCGTGGCCGGGCGACGTTGACCGTCAGCGCGCGGCCTTTGAGTTGAAAACCGTTCAGCGCCCCGATGGCGGTCTGCGCAGCTTCGTCCGTCGCCATGGTGACGAACGCGAATCCGCGCGAGCGGCCCGTGGCGCGGTCCAACATCAAGTTGGCTTCGGTCACGGTGCCGTGCTGGGAGAACAGGTCCTGGAGTTCATTCTCGGTCACGTCGAAGTGGAGGTTCCCGACGAAGAGTTTGTTTTGCATGCTAATGGTTCGCCAAGCGCGGGACGTTCTCGCGGACCGTTCCCGACTGCCGGGTTTCAAATCAGCACCGAACACCGATTCACTTGCAGACTTGCCGCGTCGCGAGAACTTCAAGCGCTCTGACGGGGTGCATTCAATCATCCCACCCCCGAAGAGATCAAGTTGTTTCCAGCCTTGGCATCGGCAGACTTCGGCGGGGCGGGCGCGGCGTGACGCGGCGCGCCCGCTGGAATTCCGGGCGTGACATTCGTGGGCGCGCATGGAAGATTGCGCGCCGCATGAAAAGACTGATGCTGAGTTGTGTGATGGGATCGTTGCTCAACGGCGTGGCGTTTGCCCAAGCCCAGCCCGCCCAAGAGGCCAAACCGGAAGCGGCCCAGCCCGCCGCCGCCCAACCGGCTGCGAAAGCAGAGGTGAAGGCCGAAGCAGCGGTCTCCGTGACCCCGAGCTTCTCCGATCCTTCCAAGCTGACGGAAAAAGCGCCCGAGCGCTTCCAGGCGCTGTTCGACACGACCAAAGGCAAGTTCACGGTCGAGGTCACCCGTTCGCTCTCGCCGAATGGCGCGGATCGCTTTTACAACTTGGTTCGTTCCGGCTACTTCAAAGACATCGCTTTCTTCCGCGTGATTTCCGGCTTCATGTGCCAGTTCGGCATCCACGGCGATCCCGGCGTCTCCGCCAAGTGGCGCGAGGCGGCCATCCCCGACGATCCGGTCAAGGGCAGCAACACCCGGGGCGCCATCACGTTCGCCATGGCCGGGCCGAACACCCGCACTACTCAGTTCTTCATCAACTTTGGCGACAACACCAACCTCGACGGCATGAAGTTTTCGCCGTTCGGCAAAGTGATCAGCGGCATGGACGTGGTGGACAAGATCAACAGTGAATATGGCGAGGGCGCGCCGCGAGGCCGCGGGCCGGACCAGCGCCGCATTCAGATGGAAGGCAACGCGTACTTGAAGAAAGACTTCCCGAACCTGGATTACATCCATTCCGTGACCCTCGTTCCCGCCGACACCGCCAAGTAACCTCCACCCCTGATTCCCCATGAGCGAAGTCGCAGTGATCCAAACCAGCGAAGGCACAATGGTGCTCGAGTTCTGGCCGGACGTCGCGCCCGGCCACGTCGAGAACTTCAAGAAACTCGCCCGCCAAGGTTTCTATGACGGGACGTGCTTTCACCGCATCATCAAGGGCTTCATGATTCAGGGCGGCGATCCGCTCACGAAAGACCCGGGCCTGCAATCCCGCTGGGGGACGGGCGGGCCGGGGTACACCATCAAGGCGGAATTCAACACGAAACCCCACGTGCGCGGGGTGCTTTCCATGGCGCGTTCGCAAGACCCGGATTCGGCGGGCAGCCAGTTCTTCATCTGCCACGCGGACGCCCGGTTCCTGGACCGGCAGTACACGGCGTTTGGCCAGCTCGTTCAAGGCGACGACGTGTTGGAGAAACTTGCCACGACGCCGACCCACCCCGGAAACCGGCCTGTCAAACGGGCTCACGTGGAGAGCATCAAGATCGTGGCCGCCGAGACGGTGGCCTGACGCTTCACCTCGCGCGCCGTTGCCCACCCCGTGGAACTGAGCCAACTTGCCGACCTGCTAGCCGCTCTGGGCTGTCCGACGGAGAAATCGGCGGAGATGGCGGCGCAATTGGACAGACGCGCACGGCAGTTGGCGGAACAGAAAGGGCGCCGTTACGACGAAGCGCTCGCTCACCTGCTCGGTTTGATGAAGCAAGGCTGGGCGGCGCGGGAGCGCGGCGTATGATTCCCGCATGATCCAACCCTGGCCCAAGCTTGGCACCACGGCGCTCGGCGATTTCAAAGTCTTCAGCCTGCGCAAGGAATTGAAGCGCTCACCCCGCACCGGGCAGCCGCACGAATTCTTCGTTCTCGACGCGGTGGACTGGGTGAACATCGTGGCGCTCACACCGGACAACCAACTCGTGCTGGTGGAGCAATTCCGGCACGGGTCGGAAACGGTGGAGTTGGAAATCCCCGGCGGCATTATGGACGCCCACGACGCGTCGCCCGTGGCCACGGCGGTGCGGGAGTTGCGGGAGGAAACCGGCTACGAAGGCGAGCACGCGCGTGTCATTGGCCAGGTCTTTCCCAACGCCGCGATTCTGAGCAACCGCTGTTATACCGTGCTGGTTGAGAACTGCCGCCTGACGCATCCGGTGCAATTCGATCACGGCGAGGACATCGTGACGAAGTTGGCGCCGGCGGATACCAT
>CAZJTM010000066.1:0-27781 GCA_964548925.1 uncultured Verrucomicrobiota bacterium
ATTTCCTCGATGAACGCGTTCCGCCCACTGACAAAAATTCCGGCTTACAGCGGGGCCAAGGCGGCGGTGAGCAACTTCACCCAATGGCTTGCCGTCCACTTCTCGAAGGTCGGCGTGCGCGTGAACGCCATCGCGCCCGGCTTTTTCGTCACGGACCAGAATCGGGCGTTGCTGACCCAGCCCGACGGCACCTGGACACCGCGGGGCAACACGATTCTCGCGCACACCCCGATGGGCAAGTTCGGCGCGCCGGAAGATTTGGTGGGCGCGCTCTTGTGGCTGGTTTCGGAAGAGGCCGCCGGTTTTGTGACCGGCGTGGTGGTGCCGATTGACGGCGGTTTCGCGGCGTTCAGCGGGGTTTGAAGCCGCAGGCAATGCCAGCGAAGACAGGGCTGCGTTTGCGCGTGGGCGGTTCGTCCGGTCCTCTGCGTGCGGGCACCGGCCCCGCCCGCCATCGCCAGAATTGAGGACAGACACCCATCGTCTCGCGTGGCATATTCTCACCCGCGTCCGCAGACGCGCGCCAGGAGGCGCGTGCAAGTCCCGACACGCGGATGCTGGAAGCCATGACCGGAAAGAAGACGACGAAACACAAGCGGGTGCTGGTCGCCCTTGGCTGGTATGACTACCGGCTGCACCGGGGGATTGAGAAATATGCGGAGGCGCATGCGTGGTCGCTTTCCGCCACGCTGGCGCGCGAGCAGGTCATCCCTTGGGGCTGGCATGGGGATGGCATCCTCGCCTGGCTCGGCGCTTGGGATGAACTGGCGGAATTCGTGGAGAAGCAGAACAAGCCGACGGTGGACTTCAGCTTCCGGCGACCGCATCTTCAGTATCCGCGCGTGCTGGAGGATCACGCTCACGCGGCGCAGTTGGTCGCGGAGCACTTCCTCTCGCGTGGCTTCACCAACTTCGTCTTCTACAGCGAAACGCCGAACTGGTCCTACGATGAACGCGGCCAAGGCTTCATCGCCGCCCTGAAACAACGGGAACAGGCCTGTGTCTGGTTGCAATGGCACCAGTCGGCCGGTTTCCGGAGCGACCGCGATCAATGGAATCGGCGCCAATCCTGGCTGGCCACGCGGCTGACCCGCGCGCCGAAGCCTTTGGCCGTCTTTGCCGCCAACGACCAGCAGGCCCTCGATGTGTTGGAATCTTGCGAGGTGGCGGGATTGAAGGTGCCGGATGAGGTTGCGATCGTGGGCGCGGAGAACTATCTGCTGGCCCCGGACGCCATGCACACCCCCATCTCCAGCGTGGACACGAACCTCGAATTGCTGGGCTACCGGGGCGCGGAGGTGTTGGATGAAATGATGCGCGGGGGCCGCCCGCCGCAAACGCCCATCCGCGTGCCGGCCGCCGGGGTGGTGGTGCGCAAGAGCAGCGACCTGCTGGCCGTTCCGCATCGGGGCGTGGCGCGCAGCCTGCGGTTCATCTGGGAACACAGCCACGAACCGATCAGCGTGAAGGACCTCGTTTCGGTCGCGGCCATGTCCCGCCGCGGGTTGCACAAGGCCTTCATCGAGCAATTGGGACGCACCCCTGGCGAGGAACTCCATCGGGTTCGGATCGAGCGTGCGCGGAAACTGCTCAAGGAGACGACCCACAAGATGGAAGTGGTGGCCGGCATGTGTGGCTACCACAGCGCAAACAGTTTTTGCGTCTCCTTCAAACAAGCCACCGGCCAGTCTCCGAAGCAATTTCGGGAGAGTATGGTGCGCTGAATCTTCTCCCCCCGCGTTGGTCGGAGGCGCACGACAGTCTTCGCGCGACGGCACGGTTCAACATGCGGCAACTCGGGTTCAGTGCGGGAAGGTCCTTCCTGACGCCCCCCGGACACAACAAACACCCTCACTGCTGCCATGTGCAGCAAGCGAGGCCGTGCGAGTTCGTCTGGCTCAAACCAGGACCTGCGTCATTTTCAGAAATTGAAGCTCTTCTCCGGGACGTGGATGATGTCGAAGGGCTGTACGTAGAACGGGGTTGTGTCTCCTTCGCGAAGCGCACGTTTGAGATCCAGCGTAAAGCGCCGTTGTTGACCCTCTTCTTTCCGAATCACGGTAACAGTGTTCACCTTGGCCCGGCGATGGTCAAAGCCGCCGGCTTCCATCACGGCTTCCAAGGCGGTGAGCGGGCGGTCCAAGGGGATGCGTCCGGGCTTGAGCACCGCGCCCGACACATACACGCTCGGGGAGGAGATCGCCGAGACGGTGATCTCGTTGACACTGAGAATCGTCTTGTACCGTTCCATCAGGGCGGTGCGCAATTCCGCGGGGGTGAGGCCCACAGCCTTGTAAGCGCCGATCATGGGCAGGGCGATCGTGCCGTCGAGCTGGACCTTGACCACGGTGTTCATGTTGGTGTCGCCTTCAAAGGCCACGCGCACAGTGTCGCCTTCGGCCAGACGCGTGGAGGTGAAGGGGGACGCCGCGGCGGACGCGCCGCCAACATTGCCAAGTTGGCTGGCCGGCTGTTGACACCCGCTGAAGGTGGCCACCAGCAGGAGGGTACAGAGAATTCTCACGGGGTGGATGTGCCGCGCGGCGGCAAGACATCGTTGCAGTCCGCGGAGGAAAGTGGTCTGCGGCGGATTGGTGAATTGGATTGGGTCTTTGGTTTTCATGGCGAAGGTGCGGTCAGTTTGGTTTTGTAGTTTCGCAGGGTTCGGCAACGCAGGCAGTAATTCAGAATTGGTAGTTGGCGTTCAAGGTCACGCTGTTCACTTGGTAGTCACCCCACACGCTGTCGGACAAACGCTTCGTGAACCGATACCCCAAGCCGGTGGAGAAGTGCTTTGTGAAACGCCAGGCAGCGCTTATCCCAAAGCCGTAGCGGTCGAACGTCTCATCGGCGATCGCCTGCGTCTCAGTGCCGTGTTCATACAGCCCGTCTGCCGACACGGATCCCTGCCGGTGAAAGGCCCAGGAGATCGAGTACCGCAGGGCCAGTTGCTCCACCGCGTCGGTGTTGCGCGTGACCCCGACGGCGTCCCAGCGGGCGTCGCGGTTGGCGCCCTGCTGAACCTCGCGCGAGACGGTCAGGCTGTGGGAGAGGTCGTCCGTCAGGCGGTTGCGAATCTCGGCGCTCACGTACCAGGACGACAGCTCGCGGGAGGTGGGAGCGTAGGGGTCGGCATCGTAATGGTAGAGCACATAGCCGCCGTGCAACGCCAGGTAGGTGGCCTCCGTGAGTTGCCACTGCGCGAACGGGCCGACGCTGATGTTCTGGTTGTCGCCCCGCGCGCTGGAGTCATACGACGTCAAGCCTCCGCTGACCTCCAAGCCGGCCTGCGTGGCTTCGGCAAACCGATAGCCCGCGCGGGCGAAGAACTGCTCGGTGGACCGGTTGAGGTAATCATACTGGGCGGAACTGGAGTAGAAAACGTGGTGTCCGTAGCCGGCCTCCACCAAGTAGTGGCTCGGCATCCATCGGGCGCGCAACCCGATGGTGTTCTCCAAGCGCGGGAAACTGGCCGACCGCCCGCTCCCGGGAGTCGGTCCCGCCAGCGCCCCTTGGTTCAACAAATCCCGCGAGTAAAGCAATCGGTCATACAAGGTAAATACCCAGTCCTTGACCGGTATGTCCCACGCGATGTCGGAGTCGGGGGTGAAGAAGGCCCGGTCCAGATCGTCGTGGTCGGTATATTTCTGGTAGCCAAAGGCCATGCCCAGACTGAGCGTGGACTCGCGCGTCGCCTGCCACAGCGCGCGGACATTCGCCCGGGGCGTGTGGATGAAGTCCGAGTCCGTTCCGGCCGACTGATAGTAAACATTGTCGTTCCACTCCAAGCCGTAGCCGACGCCGAGGGCGTAGGTTACTGGACCGGTTCGAATCGCGTCGAGCTCGGGGATGAACTCGACCGAACTGCGGTCGCGGTACGAGCGGTCACCTTGAATGGCCGAGTGCAGGGCCTCTTGCGCCGGAGCAAAAAGGCCCGCACCGAGTGAGATTACGGAAGCAACCGCCATTGCTCTGCCAGCCGAATGGGTCGGGAGGATTGTCTTCATTTGTCGCTGACCACCAAGGTTGCGTTGTCTGTCCGGGGTCCAGTGGCTCGGTTCTTGCCTCGCCAAGCTCCAAAGCTGCCGGAGCGCCATTCAGCGGACCCAAGCGTCGGCTTGTCCATATCGGATGCCCGCCGGTTTGGCAAGCGATTCCGCAAATCATTCCCGACGGATGGGGCGGCTCGGGAGGAGTTGGCCCCGTTGGCTGCTCGGGGATAACAGCCGCCAGACCGGCAGGGAGAACCGATCCGGCATTGCGGTGACGGAAGAATTCGACGCTCACTCACCGCAGGCCGGCTCAAGCCGGTTCCAAATCCGCTACGTCCAACTTCACGGCGGCGGCTTGGCCGATGAAATCGAGCCGCAGCAGGACCACATTCGCGCCGTAACGCTCCTCCACCCAGGCTTCCATGCCTCGCAGTGGGCCTGCCTTGATGTTCACCCGCATCCCCTTGCCAATCGCCGGGGCGAGTCTCACCTCGCAGCCGGCTTCCAGCGCCACTAAGATCTCCGTCAACTGCCGGTCGAACAACTGCTGGTCGAAAACCTCCAACAAGTTCGCCACGTAATCGCTCTGCATGGGAATCCGCCGCTCCTCTTGTGCGAGCCGGAGAAACACGTAGCCCGGAAACAAGGGCTTCTCGAAGACCGCCGTCTTTCCCCGATACTTGTGAGCGGTGCGAACCAACGGCAACGTCACGGCAACGCCTTTGCGTTCGCAGTGTTGCCTCAATTTCTTCTCGCAGCGCGGTTTGGTATGGGCCACAACCCAGGGCCGTGTCTCTTCCATGCCGTCAGCATGGGACAGCCGAAGGGGTTGTCAAGATGACGGGGTGACGGTGGAGGCTGCTCTGCTCCATTCGCATGACGCCATTGGCCTGGCAGGGGCGGGGTGGGAAGTTCCTCCAGAAAACAGCGAAGCCGGGCTTGTGGCCCGGCTTTCTGCAACACTAAGAGAACAAACGCGAAATCGCTTCGGTCATCGGCTGCGGCGCTGCAGACTCACGCCAACTGTCGCACACGGAACACTGCACTTTCGCATCTCAACGACGGGCGTAGAATACACTAACCGCCGTCCCCAGCCAGTCACCAGTACTGGGGACACAGGGAACACCCGCCATGGATCAGGATTGTCGGTTCTGGCGGGACTGCCTGGCTGGCGTACTGACGACTGCCACACCAATCGTCCTGCAACCTCACCGTCTTCCGGCGCGTCTGTCTCCACGGCAACCTGTCGCGCTTGCCTTGGCTCTTGTTGGAAGCCTTTGGAACGAATTGGATGAAGACGTTATTGTTACTCGCAGTCGTGATCGGAATGGTTTTGAGCACCGCCGGGCAACCCGCGGGTTCGAGGCTGGTGGCCAACCCGTTTGAGAGCCCGGTTTCCCCCAAACCAACGAGTGAAATTGAGAAGCTCGTCTTCGCCCGCCTGAACAAGCTCGGCATTCAGCCGGCCAACCTCTGCTCCGATCCGGTCTTCGTTCGTCGCGTGTATCTCGATGTCATCGGCACGCTGCCCACCGGCCACGAGGCGCAGGAGTTTATCTTGAGCCAGAAACCGGACAAGCGCCGGGCGCTGATTGACAAGTTGCTGGAGCGCGACGAGTTCGCTGATTACTGGGCCAACAAGTGGTGCGACGTGCTTCGAGTGAAGGCCGAGTTCCCCATCAACCTCTGGCCCAACGCCGCCCAGGCCTATCACCAATGGATTCGCGCGTCGGTGCGCGACAACAAGCCCTACGACCGGTTTGTGCGCGAGATGCTCACCGCCAGCGGCAGCAATTTCCGCGTCGGGCCGGTGAACTTCTACCGCGCCATGCAGAACCGCGAGCCGGAAGGCATCGCGCAAACCGTGGCGCTCACGTTCATGGGCGTGCGCGCCGACAAGTGGCCCACGAACCGGCTGGCGGGTCTGGCCGGATTCTTCACGCAACTCGGCTACAAGCAAACCGGCGAGTGGAAGGAGGAAATCGTCTTTTTCGATCCGACGCGCGACACCAACCAGCTTTGGAAAACGGCAGCCTTCCCGGATGGCAAACCCGCGAAGCTGACGCCCGACACCGACCCGCGTGAGGTGTTTGCCAACTGGTTGATTGACCGGAAGAATCCTTGGTTCACGCGCGCCATCGCCAACCGCGTCTGGTCCTGGCTGCTCGGGCGCGGCATTATCCACGAGCCCGACGATCTGCGACCGGACAACCCACCCAGCAATCCACCCTTGCTCGCGCATTTGGAATCCGAACTGGTCGCGGCCCAATACGACTTGAAGCAGCTCTTTCGCCTGATTCTGAATTCGCAAACCTACCAGCTCGCCTCTGTGCCCAAGACCGACACGCCGGAGGCGGCGGCCAACTTCGCCCATTATCCCCTGCGGCGGTTGGACGCGGAGGTGCTGATTGACGCGCTGAACCAACTCACCGGCACGACGGAGAAGTATTCGAGCGCCATTCCCGAGCCGTTCACGTTCATTCCCGAGGACGAACGCTCCATCGCGCTGCCGGACGGGAGTATCTCCAGTTCCTTTCTGGAGTTGTTCGGCCGCCCGTCGCGCGACACCGGGCTGGAAGCCGAGCGTAACAACCGCATCACCGCCGCGCAGCGCTTGCATCTGCTCAATTCCAGCCACATCCAACGGAAGATCGAGCAAAGCCAGATGGTCAAGTACCAGAGCGAGTCCGGGAAGACGCCGCGCGAGATGGCGTCCGGCATCTACTTGGGGATCTTGTCGCGGTATCCGACGGAGGAGGAGTTGCTGGCGGTGGAAGCCCACGCCCAAGGCGGCAAGCTCCGGCCGCGTGATCTCGCGGTGGACCTGGCGTGGGCATTGATCAACAGCGCGGAGTTCCTGTATCGCCATTGACGTGGGATGTTGCGACGCGCGCCCCGTCAATCTCTCGTCCACCTTCCCGTTTTCCTCACCAGCTTTCCCGGGGAAAGCGCGGGGGGACGAGGATGGCTTCGATCAAACTCCTGAAGGCTCTGACTTCCGGAGAACCCGCGCGGGTCATGGTTCTTACACGCGATGCTCAAATCGTCGAGGCTCGATCCGTGAGTTCCCGGTGAACAACATGCGTGCAGAAATGCACAAGTGAGATTTGAAGTTCGGGGCGGGTTTTGGTCTGCTGAACCCATGAATGATTCGACCAGCGAGGGCGGCGGTCCGGTCGTGGACCTGAAGCGCGCCCGCCGGCGCAAGACGTCGTTGGCGGAGGCGCTGCGGGCCGATCGCCTGCCGCCGCATTCTCCCGAGGCGGAGCAGGGTGTGCTCGGCTGCATCCTGCTTTCGCCCAATCCCTGCATGGGCGAAAGCATGGAGTTGCTCAAGGGCAACCCGGAGGTCTTTTACGACCTCCGCCACCAGACGCTATATCGGACGTTGATCGAGATGCACGATCAGCAGCAACCGATTGACATCATCACCCTCCAGCAGCGGCTCAAGGATACCCAACCCCTCGATGAGAAGGGGCGAGCGAAGGAGGGGAACCTGCTCGAAATGGCCGGCGGTATTGCGTACCTGGCGGGCTTGCCGGACGCCGTGCCCTCGGCGGCCAACCTGAGTTACTACGCCAACATCGTTGCGGAGAAATACCTTCTGCGTCGCCTGATTCGCACCTGCACCGACGTCATCGGGCGGCTGTACGAGCACGAAGGCGAAGTGGACGCCCTGATGGATGAGGTGGAGGCGCAGATCCTGCGCATCAGCGAGTCACGGGTTGAAGGTGGCACGATGCAGATGAAGGAGCTGGTGCATGCGGCCATCGGCCAGATTGAGAAGCTGCACGCGGACCAAGGGATGTTGAGCGGGCTGTCCACGGGATTTCAGGATTTGGACAAACTGACGAGCGGCCTGCACGCCGGGGAGATGATTGTCATTGCCGCGCGGCCGAGCGTCGGGAAGACCTCCCTCGCGATGAACATCGCCGAACACGTGGCGGTGGACCTGCGGTTGCCGGTGGGGGTGTTCAGTCTGGAAATGACCGCCGAGTCACTCGTGATGCGCCTGCTGTGCTCGCGCGCCCGCGTGAATCTGCGCAGCGTGCGCGAGGGGTTCCTGGCGGAGCGGGATTTTCCCAAGTTGACCGGGGCGGCCGGGAAGCTCGCCGGCGCGCCGTTGTTCATTGACGACACCTCCGGGTTGTCCATTCTGCAGCTTCGGGCCAAGGCGCGGCGACTGGCGCAGCAGCATGGGATCAAGCTCTTTGTGATTGACTACCTCCAGTTGCTTCACTCTACTTCGCGCCGGGCGGACAACCGGCAGCAGGAGATCGCGGACATCTCCAACGGGGTCAAGGCGCTGGCCAAGGAACTGAAGGTTCCGGTCATCGTGCTCAGCCAGTTAAACCGCGACGTGGAAAAGCGGGGGGCGGGCGAAGCGCCACGGCTGTCCGACCTGCGTGAATCCGGCGCCATCGAACAGGACGCGGACCTGGTGGGGTTGCTCTATCGCGACTCCAAAGGCAAAGACGACGAAGACGCGGTCCGCGACGCCGATGAGGACGCGATGTCGGTCAAATTATACATAGCCAAACAACGCAACGGCCCGACGGGCGAGGTGAACCTGACGTTCCTGAAGCCGTTCACCCGGTTCGAGAGCGCCGCGAGAATCAGCGAAGACGACGTGCCCAGCAGTCAATAGACATGAACTCCCTGTTTCGTTTCTGCGGTGTCCTGCTCCTGCTCGTCACGTTGCCGGTCGCCCATGCCCAATTGGCCGGCCCCAAGGTCTTGCGCGTGGAGGTCAAACACGTCGGCCCGCCCTCGGCGAGCGATCAACTGCTCCAGGCCAACATCCGGGTGAAAGCCGGCGATGTTTACCGCCCGGCCAGCGTGGATGACGACGTGCGCAGCCTCTACGCCACCGGCCAGTTCTACAACGTGCGGGTCACCGAGGACCGCACCGACGACGGCGTGGTGCTGACCTACGTGGTGCAAGGCAACCCGCTGCTGACCGACCTCAAGTTTCAGGGCAACAAGAAATTCTCGGACGCCAAGCTCAAGAAGACCATTTCCTCGAAAGCCGGCAGCCCCTTGAGCGAACGCAAGCTGTTCACCGACAGCCAGGAAATTCAGAAGCTTTACCAAAAGAAGGGCTATCCAAACACGACGGTGAAGTACGTCCTGGCGATTGACGAGGCGGCGGGGCGCGGTTCGGCCACCTTTGAAATCACCGAGAGCCGCAAGGTCAAGATCGAGCACATTGAGTTCGCCGGCGCGACTGCGTTCAAGCAGTCGAAACTTCGCAAGGTGCTCAAGAAGACCCGCGAGCACTGGATGTTTTCCTGGCTGACCGGAAACGGCTTCTTCAAGGATGAGGAGTTTGAGGATGACCAGGAGTTGCTGCGCAGTTTCTACCGCGAGAAGGGCTACATTGATTTCGAGATCAAGGACGTGAAGTTCGAGCATCCGACGCCCAAGACGATGAGCATTCGCTTTGAGGTGTTCGAGGGCAAGCCCTACCAACTTGGCGACGTGTCGTTCCGGTTCGTGGACAATTCCGGGGCGCCGGCCGGGACGTCCATGCTGCCCACCAACGCGGTGCAGCCGGGTTTCAAGCGCGAAACCAAGCCGCCGACGGGGGTGGATCGCCGCGCGTGGTACGACGCCCAGCATTTCAACCGCGCGTTCAAGATGAAGGCCGGCGACACCTTTACCCCGGTGGGGCTTTCCAACAACGCCGTCGCCATCGAGAATTTCTACGGCGCCCGCGGCCACATTGACGTGACACCCGGCACCGGCAACCTGCGCACCCGGCGCGTGCCCAACACGGAGCGCAACACCATGGACCTCGAATACAGCATCAACGAGGGCCAGAAGTCCTACATCGAGAAGATTGAAATCCGCGGCAACACCAAGACCAAGGACAAGGTGATCCGCCGGGAATTGGCCGTGTCGCCCGGCGAGACGTTCGACATGGTGCGGGTGAAATTGAGCGAGGCGCGCCTCAAGGGTCTGCAGTACTTCGAGAAGGTCGAGTTGAAGGCCGATCCCACCGAGATTCCGTCCCGCCGGAATCTGCTGGTCGCCGTCGAGGAGAAGACCACCGGCAACATCGGGGTCGGGGCGGGCTTCAGTTCCATTGACGCGGTCGTGGGGTATGTTGAGTACAGCCAGGGCAATTTCGACCTGATGAAGCCGCCGCTGTTCACGGGCGGGGGGCAGAAGTTCCGCCTGCGGGTGCAACTGGGCACCGAGCGGCAGGATTACATTATGAGCTTTATCGAGCCGTGGTTCCTCGGACGCAAGCTCGCGCTGGGCGTGGATTTGTACCACCGGAACCTCAGCTACCAGAGCTATGGGGGACTCTACGATGAGATGCGCTCCGGCGCCAGCGTCAGCCTCCGCCGCACGCTGTGGAACGACTTCGCCATCGGGGGAATCTCCTACACGATCGAAAACGTGGGTATTGACTTGGATCCCTATCTGCACCCAGCCCGGTTCATCGAAGACGATATTCCTGGCAACAACACCCTGCCCGGGCGCTTTGACGAAGCCAACGCCCCCAGCGCGTTGTTTGCCGAGGCGGGCCATTCTCTTGTGTCACGCTTCGGCGTGTCGCTGGCCTATGATACCCGCAACAGCACCTTCCTGCCGAACCGCGGCCAACGCACCGAACTCTCCGCCGAAGCGGCCGGTCCGTGGCCGGGCGACAAGAATTACTGGAAGACCGAAATGCGGACGGCTTGGTACTTCAAAGGACTGTTCACCGGGCACGTCCTCGAGGTGATCGGACGCGGGGGCCTGGCGGACAGCTACGGCGACACGGACGTGGTGCCCTTCTACGACCGCTACTACTTGGGCGGTCTCTACTCGCTGCGCGGCTTCAAGTACCGCGAGATCAGCCCGCGCGAGCCGGGCTTTGATGAACCCATCGGCGGCAACACCTTCTGGTTTGGCTCGGTTGAATACAGCATCCCGATCATTGAGAAGTTGCGGTTCGCGCTGTTCTACGACATCGGCAACGTCGGCTCGGATCTGTTCGACTGGAACTTCAAAGACTACAGCGACAACTGGGGGTTTGGGCTGCGGTTGAACCTGCCGATCGGCCCGCTCCGGCTCGATTATGGCATCCCGCTCAACTATGACAAACGCTACAGCGGGGGTGACGGACGCTTCCAGTTTGGCGTCGGCTACTCGCGCGAGTTCTGATCTTCGAAAGGCCCTCACGACCCCTTTCACTGACCTGCGGCAAGCCTATGAAACCATTGTTGAGCACTCCGTCCCCTGCACGCCGCGGCACGTCCGTCTGGCGGCTGGCGGTTTCGGTCGCACTGCTGACGCTGAATGCCTCGGCCATCAGCCCGGGGCCTTCAGCCTTGGAACGTCAACCGTCGGCTGGTACGCTGCGCTTACCCTTCTACTTCGAGGCCAACCACGGCCAGGCCGACGCGCAGTTTCAGTTTGTCGCCAATGGACGTGGCTGTGCGTATTTGCTGTCGCCCGAGGAAGCGGTGGTTGCGCTCGCCAAGCCAGCGGTCGGCGACCCCACCCGTCAAGTGAACCGCCGGGCGAGCTTCAGCCTGCCGGAGGCAAGCTCCGTGCGAGAGGTCCGATTCCGTTTGGTCGGAGCGAACTCGCGCGCTCGGGGTGAAGGAATGGATTCGTTGCCGGGACGCATCAACTATCTGCTTGGGAACGATCCCTCCGCCTGGCGGACGGCCGTGCCCACCTTCGCGCAGGTCCGCTTTCCCGAAGTGTACCCCGGTGTCACACTGATCTACTACGGCCAGGAGCGGCAGTTGGAATTCGACTTCGTGGTCGCGCCGGGGGCAGATCCTTCGCGCATCGCGTTCGAGATTGTCGGCGCGGACAAGTTGACGGTGGATGCCAGCGGCGATTTGGTGTTGGAAGTGGATGGCGAAGTCCTGCGCCAGCATGCCCCGGTGAGTTATCAAGTCATGGAGGGCCGGCGGGTCCATGTGGCGAGCAGTTATCGCTTGATGGAGCGCGACCGGGTGGAATTGCGGCTCGGCGCCTACGATCGCGCGCGGACGTTGGTCATTGATCCGGTGTTCAACTACGCCACGTATTTCGGCGGCAGCGGGAAGGAGGAGGCTTGGGCGCTCGCGGTGGACAGCGACGGCGCGGCCTACATCGCCGGGGCCACGACCTCGGCGCAGTTGCTGCCGCGGGTTGGCGGATACCAGACAAACTATCAAGGGGGCTCGACGGTCGGGGGCGATGCGTTTGTGGCGAAGTTGAGTCCCGCCGGCACGAACCTCGTTTATCTGACCTATCTCGGAGGTGCGGTGCATGACGGCGCGCTGGCGCTGGCGCTGGACGGCGGTGGCAACGCCTACCTGACCGGCTTCACCGGCTCGTCCAACTTTCCGACCGTGGGTCCGCTGAAGACCAACATCAGCGGCACGCCCCACCCCAAGCTCAAGGTCCATCCCCTCGAAGGCTTCGTGGCCAAGTTGAATCCCAGCGGCAACGCGTTGGTCTATTCCGCTTTCCTCGGCGGCGACGGTGTGGACGATGGCTGCGCGATCGCGGTGGACGCGACGGGCCGCGCCTTGGTCGGCGGTTTCACCGAATCCACCAATCTCCCCACCACGGCGAACGCCTTGCAGCCGGCTTTCGGCGGCTATCAGGACGGCTTCGTCGCCTGCATCAACCCGGCGGGCTCGGCCTTCGACTACTTCACCTATCTGGGCGGCACGAACGCTGATTACGTGGACGGCATCGCGGTGGATGCCGCGGGCCAGGCCTACGTGACCGGTTACACGACCTCGACCAATTTCTGGATCACCAACGCCGTCCAGCCGCAGATCAGCAATCCCTCAAACACCGCCAGCACAAACGTGTATGTGACGGCCGACGCCTTCGTGACCAAGCTGACGCCCGCCGGCGGCCTGGTCTATTCCACCTATCTGGGGGGAAACAGCACGGACGTGGGTTTCCGCATTGCGGCCGATGCCGGGGGGAATGCGTACGTCATCGGCTCCACGCGTTCGGACGATTTCCCGGTGAGCACCACCAACCTCACGGGCGCGGTGTGGACCAATCGCGCCTACGAGGATGTCTTCGTGACCAAAGTGCCACCCGCAGGCGGGTCAAACTGGGTTTACTCGGTCGTGTTTGGCGGCAACGGCACCGATGAGGGTTGGGACCTCAAGGTGGATGCCGCGGGCAACGTGCAACTCGTCGGGTTGACGGCCTCCAGCAACTTCCCGGCGCTGAACGTGCCGGCGGGCGGTTCCTCGACCAACCAGGGCATAGATGCGTTCGTGGCGAGCCTCAATCCGGATGGCACGGCTTTGAACTACGCTTTCTACTACGGCGGCAGTGGCAGCGACTACGGCTACGCCATTGACACCGATCCTGCGGGCAACCTGTATCTGGCGGGGGCAACCACTTCGACCAATCTCTTCGTGCTCAACGCGCTCCAGCCCACGTTTGCGGGTGGCGGCGGGGATGCCTTCGTCGCCAAGTTGCTTGTTCCTCCGGTGCTCTCGCTGGTGACCAAGAGCGGCGTGCTCCAGGCGCGATGGCCCGCCCCGGCTGCGCAGTTCGTGCTCGAATCCAAGAGCGGCGAGGCCGGTGCGACGTGGGCCCCGGTGTCCCAACCGGTCGTGGTTTCGGACGGCCAGCACACTGTCACGCTGGGCAAAGCGACCAACACGCAGACGAGTTTCCGCCTCCGCCTGCCGTGACGGTGGCCTCCATTCGCTTGCCCCGGGCCGTTGAAGGTTGAACACCATGGCCCTCCATGCTGTCAGATGCCCGATGCCCGGCCCGGGTCTGGTCAATTTGGCATTTGCGGCTGGGCCGGGGATTCTGGTTTACTGAGCACGACATGAGAACACTGTTGAAAGTATCATTTGCTTTGCTGGTTGCCGGCTTGTTGACCTCGTCGGCCTCCGCCCAGGTGCGAATTGCCACCGTGGATTTGAGCAAGTTGTTTGACGGCTACTGGAAAACCAAGCAGGCCGAGGCCGCCCTCAAGGACCGCGTGGCCGAATTGGAGAAAGAGGCCAAAGCCATGGGGGAGGATTTGAAAAAGGGCAACGAGGAATACCAGAAGTTGCTCATGTCCGCCAATGACCAGGCCGTGTCCAGTGACGAGCGGGAAAAGCGGAAGAAGAATGCTGAAACCAAGCTGAAGGAGTTAAAGGAGCTTCAGGAGGCGCTCGGCCAGTTCGAGCGTCAGGCGCGCACCACCTTGGACGAGCAGCGCCTGCGCCTGCGCAACAATCTGCTCGGCGACATCAAGCTCGCGCTCAACTCGAAGGCCAAGTCCGCCGGCTACGCCTTGGTCCTCGACACCTCCGCCGAGTCCGTCAAGAACACGCCCGTGGTGCTTTACAGCAGCGGAGACAACGATCTTACGGACGCGGTCCTGCAGCAGATCAACGCCACGGCCCCGGCCGATGCGCTCAAACCCGCGGAGAAGCCCACCGAGTCCAAGAAGGGCGAGAAGAAGTAGCCCGGTCGCCATCACGTTATTGCTTCTCGGGCCGCCCGGCGGTTGCTGCGGCGGCCCAAGTCCTTTGTGGCTTATGGCGGGTTTCCCGGGCCGGGACTCCGCCGCCGGGGGGGACCGTTTCACCGGGTACTACATGGCCCGACCGTTGGACTCTGACATGAACCAGCTTTTTCGGCGCAGGCCATGGAGCGGAGGAGGAAGTCGGCTTTCCCACTCTTCGCAACGGGCATGCAAACCGCCGTTTGACAATGGCGACGCTACTGCGTCACACTGCCCGCACTACTATGGCGAAGAAAGCATTGATCACGGGCATCACGGGACAGGACGGGTCTTACTTGGCCGAACTGCTTCTGTCCAAGGGCTACGAAGTCCACGGTCTGATCCGCCGGGCCAGCACCTTCAACACGGGCCGGCTCGATCCGATTTATGATGACCCGCATTCGGGGCGCAACCGGTTGTTCCTGCACTACGCGGACTTGGCCGACGCGAGCGCGCTGGCGCGGCTGGTGGGGAAGATTCAGCCAGAGGAGGTTTACAATCTGGCCGCCCAAAGTCACGTCCGCGTGAGCTTCGACAGCCCGGAGTACACCACCGATATCGTGGGGACGGGGACCGTCCGCTTGCTGGAGGCGATTCGGGAGTCGGGGATCAAGCCGCGATTCTATCAGGCGTCCTCGAGCGAGATGTTCGGCAAGGTGCAGGAGATTCCCCAGAAGGAAACGACGCCGTTCTATCCGCGCAGTCCGTACGGCTGCGCCAAGGTTTACAGCTACTGGATCACGGTGAATTACCGAGAGTCGTATGGGATGTTTGCGTGCAACGGCATTCTGTTCAACCACGAGTCGCCGCGGCGGGGGGAGACCTTCGTGACGCGCAAGATCACCCGGGCGGTGGCGCATATCAAGGCCGGCCTGCAGCAGAAGCTGTATCTGGGGAATCTCGACGCGAAGCGGGATTGGGGCTACGCGAAGGAATACGTGGAGGCCATGTGGCTGATGCTCCAGCAGGCGGAGCCGGACGATTACGTGGTGGCGACCGGGGAAACCCACTCCGTGCGGGAGTTTTTGGAGGTGGCGTTCGCGCACGCGGGGCTGGACTGGAAGGCGCACGTGGAGATTGACCCGCGCTACTATCGGCCGGCCGAGGTGGACTTGTTGATTGGGGACAGCTCCAAGGCGCGGGAAAAGCTGGGCTGGTCGCCAAAGACGACCTTTGTGGATTTGGCAAAGCTGATGGTGGATGCGGACATCGAACTGCTGCGCAAGCACCGCCAAGGGGAGATCAAGGTGACCGGATAGGGCAGGGAGGATTTGAATCGGCAAACTGCGCGGCGTGGTGGGAGGAGGATTCCCCGAAGAATTCGCGCTTTGCACCCCTGAACCGTAGCGGCGTCTCGGCAGAGCGCCGCCATCTTCCTCACCCAAGAGTTTGCGGCGCTCTGCCGCGTCTGCGCTATCCCAAGTTCACGGAGAATTTCACCTCCGGCTGGGGTGGCGGAGGAAATCCTCGTAGGCGAGGCGGATGCCGTCTTCAAGCTTCACCTGCGGCTTCCAACCCAAAGCGAAGAGGCGCGAGCTGTCCAGCCACTTCCGCGGCGTGCCATCGGGCTTGGAGGTGTCCCAGACGATTTCCCCGGGGAACCCCACCACCCGCTTCACGAGTTCGGCGAGTTCCTTGATGGTCAGGTCGCTGCCATAGCCGATGTTGAGGATTCCCTCGCCACTGTAGTTTTCCATGAGAAACACGCACGCGCGGGCAAGGTCGTCCACATAAAGCAGTTCGCGCCTCGGCTGCCCCGTGCCCCAGCAGGTGACGGTGGAAGCACCGGTGATTTTGGCCTCGTGGAACTTGCGGATCAGGGCTGGGAGGACATGGGAGGTCTGGAGGTCGTAATTGTCATTCGGCCCGAACAAGTTCGTCGGCATGACGGAAATGAAATCACAGCCGTACTGGCGACGGTAGGCCTGGCACAGTTTGATACCGGCGATCTTGGCGATGGCATACCACTCGTTGGTCGGTTCAAGCGGGCCTTGCAGCAGATACTCCTCCTTGAGCGGTTGCGGGGCGAGCTTCGGGTAGATGCAGGAGCTGCCCAGGAACAGCAACTTCTTCACGCCGGCCTCGTGCGCGCCGTGGATGAGATTGTTTTGCACTTGCAGGTTCTCGTAGATGAATTGGGCGGGCAGGCTGCTGTTCGCGGCAATCCCTCCGACTCTCGCCGCCGCCACGAAGACCCAGGCGGGTTTCTCCTGCTCGTAGAACCGCGTGACCGCCGCCGTGTCCAGCAACGGCAGTTCGGCCCGGGTGCGGCCGATTAAGTTGGTGAAACCCCTCCGTTCCAACTCCCGCCAGATCGCGCTGCCGACCATTCCGCGGTGTCCGGCAACGTAGATCCGGGTGTCGCGTGTCAATTCCATGGGCGTATAGGATAGGTATCGCCGTCCTGGGCGCAAGCTCGCCGCTCCTGCGGCGTGACTCCGTGCGCCACTGTTTTCGGCTCGTGACCAATTTCACTCGTGTTGTCAACCGTGTTCCCCGCAGCGATGTCGCGACAATGCTCCGCCAATTGAGCGTGGCCAAGACGGCGGCGGTCTGCCGACGCGCCGCTACGCCGAGGAGACAGGGCTGCAGCAGGCACGGATGCCATCTCAATCGCGGTGGCTGAAGATGCAGCCGGTTCACGTCCTTCATCTGTGCCTTGCCTCTGGACGGTGCCTGTCTGATCCGTGGACACGACTGGGGGCATTTCGCACGGGTGCGGGCTTGACCTCTCGCGTTTGAGAGTGCGACAGCCTGGTTTTCAACGGTTTTTGGCGGTCGCAGGCCGTCCACCTCCGCTCCCAGCCTGTGGCACTTGCTCTGCTAAATCCCAAACTGCGGTTACAGCAGGCAATCAGTGAACTGAACCGTCGTAATCAATAACCCGCCTGCTGTGTGGTTCACGCCGCGTGTAAGAAAGGCAAGCATCGCATGAAACTCAACACGTCCCGTCGCAGTGGCTTCACCCTCGTGGAAATCATGATCGTGGTCGCCATCATCGGCCTGTTGGCCGCCATCGCCATCCCGAACTTCGTGAAGGCGCGCGAAACGTCCCGCACCAACGCGTGCATCAGCAATCTGCGTCAGATTGACGGCGCCAAGCAGCAGTGGGCACTGGAAACCAAAGCCGCTGTGGATGCCGTACCTGACGACGATGACCTCTTTGGTGCCGGCAAGTATATTGGCAAGAAGCCCGAGTGTCCGGCGGGTGGCACCTACACCACGGGCGATCTTGGGACACCGCCCGAATGCGACGTTGCTGGCCACGTTCTGCCCAACATCTAATCTGAGCATTCAGGTTTAGTTTCACGGCCCGAGGGTATCCCCCTCGGGCCTGTTGTTTTTGGGAAGCTATGCCTCCGGTCAGCGACGAACGCCGGGGCAATGGCCGCAGACAAGGGCGAGATGGAAGACTGTCCCTGGGGACATTTTCGAGAATCGCCCGGTGAGGGCGCCGGGCTTACAACCACCGGTGTTTTTTGTCAGTTCTTGTAGGCCGTGTGCCCTCACACGGCGCTTCGGCGCGGTCTTCAGACAGGCTCGCAGCGCCTCCGTCTGACCGGCTCAATCAGGCGAGATCCAGTTCCCATAAGCCCGCGCACCCAGGTAAACGTAACCATCGCTCTCGTGCGGAGTCCCGGCGAGCATCGCGTGGATGAAGCCATTCCGTTCCACCTGCACCGTGTGCAGAATCTTCCGCTCGGGGTTTTCCTTGAGCAGGAGTTGAACGTGCCCGCCCAGACCGACGTGCCGCCGCAAGCCCCCGGAGGTTTCGTGGGAGAACGGAATGCGAGCCGCCAGGTCCTTTAACATCGCCTGGCTTCGCCCCCAAGTGCCGCCTTGCTGGCTGACGAAGGTTTTTCCGTCGAGCAACGCCAGGTGGTCCTCGTAGGCCAGCACGCACAAAGCATGCTGATCCGAAGCGCTCAGCCAGCGAATGAGTTTGTTCGCGTGGAGCGCGCCGTCGTACGCGTAGTTGCTGTCAAGAAATGCGATGCGCTCCACGTCGTCCGGGATGGCTTCGACCGCGTTCAGATAGCCAAACGTCAGACTTCCCCCGCCGCTGTGACCTGTCAGGACGACCTTTACGGATCGGTCCACGAAGATGCGCTTTACGGTGTTGAGAATGGCTGGGATTCCGGCGTCTCCGTGCTGCTTCCGCCACGCGGGCCAGCTTTTCAAGCTGTTCTCCAGGTAGGTGACCACGATCGCGCGCTCGGGCACGCGCTGCCGCAGCCAGCGCGTCTGCGCGCCGATGTGTTGAATGTCGTAATGCCAGTCCTCGTCGGGCTTCAGCAATTTGCCAATCGTCTGTTCGGTCGTGTTGCCGTTGGGCAGGGCATAGAACACCAGCAACACTTCGCGGTTGGTTGGCATGGATGACGGGGCGTTGATCTGAATCTTCACTCCGGGCTCGATTGCGAAACTCAGCGTTTGCTCCTCAAAGCGCGGGCTCGGTTTGAAGTCGGCCAGCGTGAAGTGGGTCGTCGCTGCGTGGAAGCCAACGTCCGGTTGGCTTGCTGAGGAACGCCGAATCTGGTTCGTCTCGTAACGATGGAAGCTGAATGCGCCCTCGTCGCTCAGCAGCCCGGCCAGGTTCGGGTCGGCCAGGACCTCGCCCAACTTGCGCGCCTCGTTGTTGACCGTGACCGTCTCGCTGACCAATCGGATGCCGTGGCTGTAGTCAACCCACGTCGCGGTGTGGCCTAGGTAGAGCGGCTGAATCGGGGTGCCATTGGTTCGATGCCAGCCGTAGATGGCCACCTTGCCCGGCGATTCCGCCAGCTTCGCGGTGATGACCACGTCCTTCTTGTGCCCGGCGGCGAGCGCGCCGAGCGGCGACGACTTGAGGAATGTCGCACGCTGGGTCTTGACGATGCCATCGTGCTTGGCGAACTCCGGCACTGTGGTCATCTGCTGGCCGGGCGGGATGGGCGTGGGCGCGAGCCGCACTTCCGCCGCAGCATGGACATTGTCCACCATTTTCCGCGTTGGCAATGCACAGCCAGCGAAATCCGCAATGCGCTGCGCGATTACTGGCGTCAACGGAGTGAAGAAATAATCTGCGTCGGAACCGACTGCCAAGTAGTCCGGCGTCACGAAGAATGTCGCCGTGTTGGTCTTGTCGCCAATGACGCTGGTGACAGTCACTGGACACAGCCTGCGAAGGAACTCCGGCACGTTGCCGGCGGTGACTTGGGCGAGGATTTCCTGCTCGCGGGCTTCGAGCGTCAGGGGTGTCAGGCGTTGGACCAGTTCGCTCCCGGTGGGAGCGTTGGTTGCTCGCGGCGGCAGGCTCAGCGTCTGGCTGAATGCCGCGCTGGCGGCGCAGAGCAGACCCAGCCAAACACAGCTCTTCATTGGCTACGCATCCTTGCGCGGGAAAAGCGGCGCTGGTTCGCCGATCTTGTGCCCGGCTGGCAGTCCGCCCCAAGCTGCTGCCGCAAACCGGTCCGGCTCGCCGCTCAACCCGAGCTGTGCGTAAACCTTGGCCGCCGTGCCGGGAAGGAACGGCCAAAGCAACACCGCCAGCACGCGGCAGGTTTCCACCAAGTTATAGAGCACCTCGTCCAACCGCGACGCCTGCGCCGGGTCCTTTGCCAGCTTGAAGGGCGCGGTTTGGTCCACGTATTGATTCGCCCGGTTGACCAGCGCCCAGACGGCCAGAAGCGCGCCTTGGAGTTCGCTCTTTTCCAGGGCCGCTCGCGTGTCCGTCACGACCCGTCCCGCGTCAACCGCCAGTTCGTGATGCGGCGGCGGGACGACGCCCCCCCGATACCGCTTCAACATCGAGAGCGAGCGGTTGACGAGATTGCCGAGGCCGTTCGCCAACTCCGCCTGGTAGCGCGCCCGAAAGCCAGCGTCCGTCCAGTTGCCGTCCGGGCCAATGTCCAGTTCACGCAGCACGTAATAACGGAAGGCGTCCAAACCCCACTCCTCAATGACCGCCACCGGGTCCACGACGTTGCCGGTGGTTTTGCTCATTTTTTCGCCGTCCTTCTGCCACCAGCCATGCACGAGCACCTGCCGGGGCAACGGGATGCCCGCTGCCTTCAGCATGATCGGCCAATAGACGGCGTGGAAGCGCACGATGTCCTTGCCGATGACGTGAATGTCCGCCGGCCAGAGGCGGATTTCAGATTTGAGATTGGAGATTTCAGATGGGTAGAAGCCGGCCAATGGCGCCGCCGCCTCCGCGTCGCCGAGCGCCACGGGAACGCTGTAGTAATTCGTCAGCGCGTCGAACCAGACATAGTTCACGTAGTCAGGATCAAAGGGCAGAGGAATGCCCCAGTTCAACCGGGCCGCCGGCCGGCTGATGCAGAGGTCCTCGAGCGTTTGCGACTTCAGAAAGCCCAGCACTTCGTTCCGGCGCGAATCGGGCTGGACGAATGTTGGATTCGCCTCGATGTATTCGATGAGCCACGGCTGATGCTTCGCCATCCGGAAATACCAGTTCTCCTCGATCAACTCCTTCACCTCGCCCCACGACGGATCAAACGTGCCGTCCGGCCGCCGGTCCTTCTCGGTGAGAAACGTTTCTTCCTTCCACGAATACCAGCCGCGATAGGGCGCTTTGTAGAGGTCACCCTGGGCGTGCAGCTTGGTGAGCATGGCCTGCACGACGGCTTTGTGGCGCGGCTGGGTGGTGCGCACGAAATCGTTGTTGGTGATCCCGAGCTTCCGCGCGAATGCCTGCCACTGGGCCGCGAGCGCGTCGCAATACACTTGCGGCGGTTTGCCCTCGGCTTGGGCGGCTTGCTGCACCTTCTGGCCGTGCTCGTCCAGCCCGGTCAGAAAGAAGACCTCCTGTCCGAGACTGCGCCGCGCGCGGGCGATCACGTCCGTGACGATCTTTTCGTAGGCGTGCCCGAGATGCGGCTGGCCGTTGACGTAGTCAATGGCCGTGGTGATGTAAAACCGTTTGCTCATGCGCCTCCAATGTGGAGAACGCCCGCCCGCTTGGCAACCATGCGTCCTGGTCCTCAAGCCGCGAGCAGAACCGCATCAGAGCGGTGCCTGCCCGCGTTTTGGGCCTCCGCGCCGGCGGGCCTATGGCGCCGATCGCCCTTCGTCTTGCGAAATCTCGTAGGCCAGGAGATACCGCTTGCCGCCCTTGACCCATTTCACCGAGCCATCGCACATCTGGAAGTTGACTCCCTGCGCGCCGTGGTTGTCGTTGGGATCGGGGTAATTGTTGATGGCCCCGGGCCCTTGCCGGTCGCCGTCAAACATCAGGTAAATGTCCGAGGGGCCAAAGACCTGGCCTCTGAGGTTAAACGCCGTGTATTGATGAACCCAGCGGCTGACGGTGCGCTCGGTCTTGCGCGTGGTCCAGTTCATGAAGGCGTTGATTTCATAGCTGGTGCCGCGCAGGTCCGCGTCCGCCGAGGCGGCGCTGCGGGCGCGCTTGTAGTCCGCCTGCCGGGTCAAATCGCGCAGAACCTGGCGGCCGCTGTAATTCACGGTCAGATTTGTGCCGATGAAGTTGGCGGTGGAGGGACAGACGAACACCGACCGCGCATGGGCGGCAGAAATGTAAGTCGGATAGAGCCAGGTCAGATCGTCACTGATGTCCGTGGGCGTGCCGCTCAACCAACCGGCGGAGTTGTCCGAGGCATACATCATCGAGCCGAGGCCCATTTGCTTGAGGTTGCTGCGGCAGGCGGTCCGACGGGTCTTCTCCTTGGCGCTGGCCAGCGCGGGCAACAACATGCCGGCGAGAATGGCAATGATGGCAATGACGACCAGGAGTTCGATAAGCGTGAAGGCCGATGGGGCATTCCGGGTGAATCGAAACACCCTTCGCCGGGAACAGGGCATTGAATTCCGCATCATACGACTGAATTGCCACTCGGCCGCGGAGCAGCCTCGCCGCGGTCGCTCAATACTCGCGCCGCTTGTTTTGCCCCGGCATCGGTACGGGGTACTTGCCGTCCGGCCCAACGCGGAGCGGCGCGGGGGAGTCTGCGGTCAACTTGTCCAAGCCGGGCGCGAACTCGTGATCGCTGTTCAGAATGTCGTCGTAGGTCACGATCTGGCCGGTGTGCGCCGCCATGCGGCCCATCGAGGTGACCAAGCTCGCCTTCACCCCGCGCTCGACTTCGTTGTAAGGCTTGTCGGCGCGAATCGCGTCAATCAAATCGTCCCACTCCGTTTGGTAGGGGTTGGGTTCGGGCTGCGGGAAAGCCCAGATCAGGTCCTCGCGCTTGATGTTGTGCCCCTTGAAGAGCCGCACCTTGCCGGGCGTGTGCGAGGAGGTGGAAACAATGCCGGAGCCCTTCGTGCCGTGGACGTAGCTTGCAAACTCCTCATGGCAGCCGGAGATGTGGCGACCCGTGAACCACATCCGCGTGCCATCGGGGAAGACAAACTCCACGCCATAGCTGTCGAAGTTCTGGTCCAAGGCGTCGCCGCGGAAGTGACGTCCGCCGACGCCGTGGGCTTGGATGGGCCAGGCGTTCTTCATCCAGCAGCACTCGTCAATCTGGTGGATGTTGTAATCGCTGAAGAGCCCGCCGCCGGACCAGAGGAAGCTGTGAAAGCGCCGGATCTGATGCATCAACTCGCTGGTGCCGGCGGGCGCAAGTCCGGCCACCGCCGCGCGTCCACCGGTGCGGTAGGCGCGCATGGAAATCAACTCGCCGATCTCCCCCTGGCGAATCCGCTCGTGCATTTCCTGGCGTCCCCGGCAGTGGCGGACCATCAGGCCGACACCCACCTTCAAGTTCTTCTTCACGGATTCCTCCCCAAGCTGGAACATCCGGCGGCTGGTCGGGCCATCCACGGTCACGGGCTTTTCCATGAAGACATGCAGCGACTTTTGGATGGCGTAAGTGAAATGCACCCAGCGAAACGCCGGTGGTGTGGCGAAGATCGCCACGTCCCCCGGCTTCAGGCAGTCCATCGCTTTCTGGTAGGCGTCGAGGCCGAGAAACTGCCGTTCCTTGGGCACATCCACTTGCGCCCGGAAGCCGCCTTTCAAGTCTTCGACGCTGCGGCGAAGTTTGTCCGGAAACACATCGGCCATGGCGACCAGCTTGGTGGGCCCGTTTTTGACGGACAAAGCCTGTCCCGCGGCGCCCGTGCCGCGCCCGCCACAGCCGATGAGGGCAATTTGGATTGTGTTGTTCTCGGCGGCATAAACATGTGGGAGCGTCACGCCCGCCAACGCGGAGGCGGCGGCGAAGCGACCAGTGCGGAGGATGAAATTACGTCGGGAAGAGGTGTGATCGGAGGACTGTTCAATCATGGCGGCATCCTTGCGGGGAAACCGCAAGGGTGTCAACCGCGAAAACTGGGGACATGGAGTTCGGAGCACATCTCCGCTTCCTGCAAGTCTGGCCGAGGGTTGGAGCGCCGACATTCCTGTCGGCGTGTGGGCGGCATGGCCGCGCACGGGCGGACGAGGATGTTCGCGCTCCATGCAGGAATGTGCTTTGAAGTGCGGCTCCGCTTGGCGGAACAGCAGACGCAACGGTTTGATCCCGTTACCGTTGCCAAGCCTCGAACTCTTCAGGAGGCTTCAACCTTTCGGCGGCGGGGCATCCGCTGGCCAGGACCGCTCCAATGTCTGGTCGTCCCACGACGCGGGGTCATCCAAGGATTCAAGGTGGGTGAATACCGTGGTCCCGGGCAGCGCCTGGCGAACGTCCGCCTCAATCCGCTCCAGCAATTCGTGACCGCGGTTCACGGTCCATTCCCCCGGGACCAGCACATGCATGGAAATGAACTTCCGCGCGCCCGCCTGGCGGGTCCGTAAGGCATGAAACTGGACGCCGTCCGCGCGGTACCGGTCAAAGATTGCGCGGACGGTCGCGATGTCTTCCGCCGACACGGCCGTGTCCATCAGCCCCAGCACCGAACGGCGAAGGATTCCGATGGCGGTGCGCAGGATGTTGGCGGCCACCAGCAACGCGACCAGCGGATCGAGCCACTGCCAGTCGGTCAGCGCCACGAGACCGACGCCCAGCACAACGGCCACAGAAGTCCACACGTCGGTCAGCAGGTGGTGCGCATTCGCCTCCAAAGTGATGGAGTTGTGTTTCCGGCCGATGCGGAGCAGCACCACCGCGACCCCCAGGTTCACGAGCGCCGCCACCACCGCCACAATGATTCCCGACCCCAGCGCTTCCAACGGTTTTGGGAAGATCAAACGCTGGCAGGCGGCGAGGGCGATGCTCAGGGCGGCGACGAAGATCAAGCCGCCCTCGACGCCGCTGGAAAAATACTCCGCCTTGCTGTGACCGTAGGCGTGATCCTCGTCGGCCGGACGCGCGGCGATGGTCAACATGGCCAACGCCATGACGCCCCCGACCAAATTGACCACCGACTCGACCGCATCCGAGAGCAGGCCGACGGAGCCGGTGATGAGATAGGCCGCCGTCTTGAGCCCGATGGTCAACAACGCCGCGCCGATGGACAACCAGGCGAAGCGGGTGAGCGAATGCCGGGTCATGTCAGAGCAAATGGCAGAACATGGCGTCGCGCAGCTTGGGCTCGAACCAGGTGCTCTTCGGCGGCATGATGCCGCCGGTGTCGGCGATGGCCATCAGGTCCTCAATGCGGGTGGGAAACAGGGAGAAAGCACAGGCAAATTCGCCGCGGTTCACGAGTCGCTCCAGCTCCACCGTGCCGCGAATCCCGCCGACGAAATGGAGGCGCTGGCTGGTGCGGGGATCGGCGATGCCGAGCAGAGGGGCCAGGACGTGGTGTTGCAGCAGGCTGACATCCAGCCGCGCGATGGCGTCGGGAGCATCGGTGAGGTCCGCATGGAAACGCAGCGTGAGCCAGCGTCCGCCGAGGAAGAGCCCCAACTCGTGTTTCCGCACCGGGGTTCCGTTTCCGGCGTGCTGGATGTCGCAGACCGAGGCCAGCTTCTCCAAGAACCCGTCCGCCGTCCGCCCGTTGAGGTCTTTCACCACGCGGTTGTAGGCGAGTATCTGCACCTGATCGTGCGGGAAGATCACGGCCAGAAAACGCCCGCTTTCCCCGGCGCCGGCACGCGTCTCGAATACCCGCGCCGCCGCGGCGCTGCGGTGGTGGCCATCCGCGATGTAGAGGCAGGGCAGGCGCGCAAATTCCGCTTCGATGAATTGGATGCCTTCAGCCTCGCCAATCGTCCACGCCGTATGCCGCACGCCATCGCGGGCGATGAAATCCACGTCGGGCGACTCAGTTGTCCTGCCCGCGATGAAGGCGTCCAGCGCAGGCACGGCCCGGTAGGTCAAGAACACCGGTCCCGTTTGCGCGTTGAGCGTCTCGATGTGGCGGACCCGGTCGTCCTCTTTGTCGGGGCGTGTGAACTCGTGCTTCTTGATGACGCCGCCTAGGTATTCCTCGCAACTGGCGGTCGCGACCAGGCCCACCTGGGAGTGCGGGCCCATGACTTGACGATACAGGTAGAAGCAGGCGGCGGGATCCTGCCGCAACGCGCCCTCGGCGATGAGGCGGTTGAAGTTCTCCCGGCCCTTGGCATACACCTCCGGCGCGTATGGGTTGGTACCGGGCGGCAGGTCAATCTCCGGCTTGCTGACCCGCAGAAAGCTCAGGGGATTGCCGGCCGCAAGTTGACGCGCCTCCTCAGACGACATGACGTCGTAGGGCAATTCGCAAACGCAAGACGCAAGGTCCGGTTTGGGCCGCAGGGCGGCAAATGGTTTGATCGTGGCCATCGGGCGGCGGCAAAATACGAAGTCCCACCCGCCCGATGCACGCAGAATTTGGCGACGGAGCCGCGTCAAGTCAGGCGGCTCTCACGTTCGCCCTCACCCTGCCCCTGATACGTTTTCTAAAGTTATTCACCAGCGCGGGAAGCGCTCCGGGTTCAGCGCTCTGCCCAAGCTGGTGAATAACTTTGCCGGCGGCCATACTGCCGACGGTCAACAACCGGCCACGCCGGAGCCACGGCTGCCCGTCCCACACCCTGCGAGGGTCAGGGAGAGATCGCCGACTCTGACGCCGGCCCCCGGGCCAAGCGCTGAGAGAACATCGCCCTGCGAGGGCTCGTGTATCAGGTCGCGCCCGTCCCGGGGACCTGCGCCGTTGCGGGCCGCCCGCACCATGAACACCAACTGGAATCAACACCCCCACTTCGCGGCCCTCGACTGGGCCAGCGACCACCACGACGTCGTCGTCGTGGACCGCACCGGCGCGATCGTCGCCGAGTGCCGTTGCGCCCACACGGCCGACGGCTGGGCGGAGTTCACCCGCAACATGCAACCCTACACCGGCTGCCCCCTGGCGCTGGAAACCTCCAGCGGCCCCGCCATGGATCAACTCCTGCAACGCGGCTGGGCCCTCTATCCGATCAACCCCAAGGCCGCCGAACGCTACCGTGAACGCAAAGCCTCCAGCGGCACCAAGCACGACCGCCACGACGCCTGGAGCCTGGCCGACGCCCTGCGCACCGACGGCCACGCTTGGCGAGTGCTGCTCCCGCAGGACCAGACCACCGCCACGTTGCGCGCCCTCTGCCGCGACGAGCTCGCCCTCATCGAACAACGCACCGCCCTGGTCAACCAGTTGATCGCCGCGCTGCGCGAGTATTACCGCGTCGCCCTCGAACTCTTCAGGGACTGGACGCAACCCCACGCCTGGGCCTTGATCCAACAATTTCCCACCCCGCAGCAACTGCAAAACGCCGGGAAACGGAAGTGGGAAAAGTTCCTCCACACCCACCGCCTCTGGCGCAGCGACACCGCCCCGGAGCGCCTCCAACACTTCGCCGCCGCCAACGCGCTGCCCGCCAGCCCGGCCGTCGTGACGGCCAAAAGCCTGCTGGCCGCCAGCCTGGTCAGAGTCCTGCACCCCTTGGAACTCCAGCTCGACGAATACCGCCGGCGCATCCAGGAAACCTTCACCCAACACCCGGACCACGATCCGTTCGGCAGCCTGCCCGGGGCGGGCGAGAAACTCGCCCCGCGCCTGTTGAGTGAACTGGGCAGCCAACGGGCGGAGTATCCGGACGCCGACGCGCTGTGCTGCCAGGCCGGGGTTGGTCCTAATGCCTTTCGGGAATGCGGCGGGGCAGGTCGGTATTTGTCCACCCCCCTGGCAAAAAGGGGCATGAAAAGAACTCTACGCACCGCCGCCGCCGCGCCGCGGCCCAGGCTCCAACCGGTTTCCTCGCCGCCTTCCGGGAGTGTTTCGGCGCGGTCCTGCCCGCCTTGCCCCGACGGCGCGGACGCCGACCGCGCGTGCCGCTGGCCAAAGTGCTGCCCGGCCTGGTGTTTCATTGCCTGAACGCCGCCGGCACGTGCCGCGGCCCGGCCATCGCGCGCAGGAACTGCGTTGGTGGACCCGTCTGCTG
>CAZJTM010000067.1:0-27580 GCA_964548925.1 uncultured Verrucomicrobiota bacterium
CGTGCGTGGCCTCGAAGATGGCGTGGCCGGTGACGTAATTGATGTTGCCGCCGGGCGCGATGCCGATGCCGCCGACCTGCGCCGCGAGCGCGTCGCTCAGGTAATCGCCGTTCAGGTTCAGCGTGGCGATGACATCGAAATCTTCCGGGCGTGTGAGGACTTGCTGGAGCGTGATGTCCGCAATGGCGTCCTTGATGACGAGGCCCGCGCCGGGTTTGCCCTCGGGAATCTTGCACCACGGCCCGCCGTCCAGTTCCACCGCGCCAAAGTAATCCTTGGCGACCTTGTAGCCCCAGTCGCGGAAGGCGCCCTCGGTGAATTTCATGATGTTGCCCTTGTGAACGAGCGTCACCGATTTGCGCCGGTTCTTGATTGCGTAGCTGATGGCGCTGTGGATGAGCCGCACGCTGCCCGAGTAGCTCACGGGCTTGATGCCCACGCCCACCTGCACCTCGGTTGGGAAACTCGCCGCGCCGACCGTCTTCCAAAACTCTTCCGCCGCGGATGGCGTGCCGAAACGGACCTTCTTGAAGTCCTTGGGAGAGTTCTGCGCGAGGAATTCGAGGAACTTGGCCGCCTCCGGCGATCCGGCCTGCCAGTCAATGCCAGCGTAAATGTCCTCGGTGTTCTCGCGGAAGATAATCATGTCCACTTTCTCGGGATGCTTGACCGGGCTAGGCACGCCGCTGAAATACTGCACGGGCCGCAGGCAGACGTAGAGGTCGAGCATCTGGCGGAGCGCCACGTTCAGCGAGCGGATGCCGCCGCCGACGGGCGTGGTGAGCGGGCCTTTGATGCCGACGAGGAACTCGCGGAACGCCTCAACGGTGTCGTCCGGCAGCCAGTTGTTGAAGCGCTTGGACGACTCCTCACCGGCGAAGACCTCGAACCACGCGATCTTGCGCTTGCCGCCGTAAGCCTTCTGCACCGCGGCGTCGAACACGCGCACGCTGGCGGCCCAGATGTCCGGCCCGGTGCCGTCGCCGCGGATGAATGGGATGACGGGATGGTCCGGCACATTGAGCTTGCCGGCTTGAATGGAAATCTTGCCGCCTGCGGGCGGGGTCACGTTTTTGTAGGCCATGCGATTGCGATTTGCGTTGCAGGATTCAAAGTGCTCAGGCGGCGCCGACCAGTTTCCGCGGGGCTTCCTGTCCGACGTGCGCGGTCGCGCCAGCCGCGGGCATGACGGTTCTGATGCGTTCCACAAGGGCCTCCGCCGTGAGCCCGTATTTCTCGCGGAGGTAATCCACCGTGGTGGCGTGCTCGATGAACTTGTCCGGCCAGCCGAGACGGACCAGCGGGGTGGTGATGCCTTTTTCGCTGTAGAGCTCCAGCACCGCCGATCCGTAGCCGCCCATCAGGACGTTGTCCTCGAGCGTGGCGACGACATCCGCGCTGCGCCCAAAGAATTCATGGCAGCCGGCGTCGAGCGGCTTGAAGAATCGCGGGTTGATGAGGGCCACATCGCAGCCCTCGGCGGCGAGTTTTTCCGCCGCCTGGCGTGCCAGGCGTTGCATGTTGCCCAACGGGAACAGAGCAACGCGCCGCCCGCCGTGCCCCGTGAAGTTCTGCAGCACTTCGGCCTTGCCAATCTCGATGGGGGCGGGGATGTCCTTGGGCGCGACGCCCTCCGCCGGACCGCGCGGGTAGCGGATGAAACAGGGGTGCGGCTGGAGCGTGGCGGTAAACATCATGTCCTGCAACTCGTCCTCATCCTTCGGCGCCATGCCGATGACATTGGGCAGGCACCGGAGATAGGAAACGTCGAACAACCCGTGATGGGTTGGGCCATCATTGGCCGACAAGCCGGCGCGGTCCATGCAGAAGATCACCGGCAAGTCCTGGAGGCAGACATCATGGTGGATGCAATCATAGGCTCGCTGGAGAAAGGAGGAGTAGATCGCGCAGACGGGGTGAAAGCCCATCGTGGCCATGCCCGCCGCGAATATGACCGCGTGTTCCTCGGCGATGCCCACGTCGAAATAGCGATCGGGCAGCGCCTTCTCCAATGCCTTCAATCCCGTGCCGCTGGGCATCGCGCCGGTGATACCGACCAGGAAGTTGTTCCGCCGCGCAAGTTTGACCATGACCTCGCCAAAGACATCCTGCCAGTTCGGCGGGGTGCCGGCCTTGGCGGGCAGTGTCGCGCCCGTTTGCACATCGTAAGGCCCCAAGCCGTGGAACTTCTCGGGATTCCGGAGCGCCGCCTCGAATCCTTTGCCTTTCTGGGTGAGGATGTGAATGACGATGGGATGATCGCAGGTCTTGGCGAACTCGAGCGTGCTGACGAGCAGCGGCAGGTCGTGTCCGTCAATCGGTCCCAGGTACCGCAGGCCCATTTCCTCGAACATTACCGGACTTCCGTAACCGCCGCGGCCGTCCACGTCCATCTGGCCCGACTTGGCCTGGAGTCCCACCCCCGCCAGCGCACCCTTGAAGCCTTCCTCCGCCTTGTGCGCCAGCTTCAGGGCCAGGTCGCCTTTTGGCAAGCGCAGCAGGAAGCGCTGGAAATCCTTCGCCAACTGGTTGTAGCGCGGGTTGGTAATGAGCTTGTTGAGGTAGGCCGAAATCGCGCCCACGTTCTTGGCGATGCTGAACTCGTTGTCGTTGAGCACCGCGATGAAGCGTTTTGTGGTGTGAGCGATGTTGTTCAGCGCCTCGAAGGAGATGCCGTTGGTCAGCGCCGCGTCGCCGAAAATGCAAACCACGTGCTCGTCCGAACCGCGACGGTCGCGGGCGGCGGCGATGCCAAGCGCGGCGGACAGCGCGGTGCCGGCGTGCCCGGCCCCAAAGGCGTCGTGCTCGCTTTCGCTGCGGAGCGTGAACCCGCAGAGTCCGTGGGTGGTGCGGATCGTGGAGAAGCGGCGTTTGCGGCCGGTCAGCAATTTGTGAACGTAGCTCTGATGGCTGACATCCCAGACGAACTTGTCCGTTGGAGTCTCAAAGACCCGATGCAGGGCAATGGACAACTCCACGACGCCGAGGTTCGGGCCAAGATGGCCGCCGTTCACGGCAAGAGTGTTGATCAACTCCTGGCGGATTTCGTCGGCCAGTTGGGAGAGTTGCGTCAGCGTCAGCTTTTTGACGTGTCGCGGTTCGTCCACCATGTCGAGGAATCGGCTCATGCAGGGATGGGATGATTGAACAGTTGAAAAAACTCAGTTTGGGGAGGGGAGGCGAACGCATCAAGCCCCCGCCGGCAACTCTGCGGCCAAAGGCTTGAGTTTGAACTCGCCGCCAGCGGTCTTCTCGAGTTGTTGAATCTTAACTTCAGCTTCGGCCAGCTTCTCCTGGCAGACCGTGGCCAGCTTCATGCCCTCTTCGTATTTGGCGAGCAGTTGTTCCAGGGGCAAATCGCCGGCTTCCATCGCGGCGACGATGGTTTCCAACCGGCCGAGCGCTTCCTCGAAAGGAAGCGTGTCCGGTTTTGGCATCTCAGCGGCCCTGGAGATCTTTGACATGCGCCGACATTAGAGCAGAGCGCGGCCAGCGTCCAGCCCGCACTCGTCCTGAGTTTCGCCGCCGCGGGTGCGGACTACTCGCGCAGCTTGGAATCCATGATGATCGTCACCGGGCCGTCGTTGACGAGGCTCACGTCCATCATCGCGCCAAACTCACCGGTCCGGACCGGCTTGCCGAGTTCCTGGGCCAGGCGAACGACGAATTTCTCGTACAGTGGAATGGCCACCTCCGGCTTCGCGGAGCGAACATAGGAAGGCCGGTTGCCCTTGCGCGTGCTCGCGAACAGCGTGAACTGGCTCACGACCAGCACCTCGCCACCGGTTTCTTGCACGGAAAGGTTCATCACGCCGCTCGCGTCATCAAAGATTCGCAGGCGCGCAATCTTGCCGCTCAACCATTCGAGATCCGCGTCGGCATCCGCATCCTCGACCGCGAGGAGCACCAGCAAGCCCCGACCGATGGCGCTCTTCACGTTGCCTGCGATGGCCACGCTGGCCTGGGAGACGCGTTGAATGACGGCGCGCATTGCGTGAATTTCGGCGGGAGTGTGCCAAACGAGCCTGGTGATTCAGTGTGACGATCCTTGCGAACAACCCAGCCGCGCAAAGGCAAGGCCGTAGCCGATGAGGCCCACGATCAGCAGCCACCACTTTCCGCTGGTGGCCAACAGAATGCCGAGCCCCAAGACTGCCGCCATGCCCAGGGTGACCAGCCAGGCCAGAATGAATTTCATGGCCGAAGTCTAGCCGTTCCGGTGAGTCTTTCAAGGCGCTGGCGGGCGTGCTCACGCCAGCATCAGCCACAACTCCGCGGCGACGCGGCCCGGAAAGACACGCACATTGTAAGCGCGGTTGCGCGCCGCGGTCTCATAGAACTGAATGGCGCGGGCGCTGTGGGTCGCCTTGGGCAGCAGGACCGCAATGCGCGCCGACTGGGGCAACCCAAGTTCCGCGTAGGCGTCCACCAGCGAGACGAGGTCTATGGCGGACATGGCGCTGGTGACGTGTTCATCGTCAAACAAGAAACGATCGGTTGCGTGGTCGCGACCGAGAGCAACGACTGATTGAACTTGTTCCCGCAATTCCTCCGGGGAGACGATTCCTTGGCTGACCACGACCACCGCCTTCAGCTCCGTGTTGTATTTCGCCATCCATGGCATACGCATCCCACATTTCCACGCTGTCTGATCTTCTCAACGGCTCGGATGCTGGCGTCCATTCCACGTCACCCTGTGCGCGAGCCGGTATCCTCTTCGGACGACCATGCGTATGCCGCGAACGGTCTCAGTTGTCGAGAGGAAATGTGTGACGATTTGCGACGCACGCCTCGGCGTGGCCGCGCGCCGCCGCTCTTCAGCCGGCGCAGACCGGAGCCACGGCTCAGAACTGCCCGCCGCCCGTGAAGGAAAGCGACTCCGCCAGCCAGGTATCGTGTTTCAACACCGCCCGCCGTTGACGCGCCGCCAGGCGTTGCGCCTGAAACTGTCCGTAGGCGAAGGCGGCGTTCGCAAGCCTGCCGGCGAGGCCCACCCCCCGCCGCGTCATCCCCCCAATCTGGCGCCGCGCCGACTCCGGCACGAACCGTTTCACGAGTTCGTCCTCAAGGCTGATGAAGGCCTGCGCGCTGCCCGGATCCCCCTGCCGCGCGGCGCGTCCATAGAGCTGCCGATCAATCCGATGGGCTTCGTGCCGCTCGGTGGCGATGACGTGCAAGCCGCCCAGCGCGGCGACACCGTGGTCCAGTTTGATGTCCGTGCCGCGCCCGGCCATGTTGGTGGCGATCGTGATCTTCCCGCGCTCGCCCGCCCCGGCGATGATCGCGGCCTCCTCGCGATGCCGCGTGGCGTTGAGCAGGCTGAAGGGCAGATGCCGCAGCGAGAGTTTTTCCGCCAGTTCTTCGCTCCGGGCCACGCTGCGGGTGCCCACCAACACGGGCCGGCCTTGCGCGTGCAGTCGCGAGATCTCGTCCACCAGCGCCCTCCACTTTGTCTCCCAGTCCGGAAAGACGCGGTCGGGCAGTTCGTTCCGCACGCAGGGCCGGTGGGTCGGGATCACGATCACCGGCAGGCGATAGACGTGCCAGAACTCCGCCGCGCCTTCCCTGGCCGTGCCGGTCATGCCGGCGAGCCGGCGGAACGAACGGAAGAACCGCTGGAAGCTGAGGCGGGCGAGGGTTTCGTCGCGCGGTGAAATCTCGACGCCCTCCTTGGCTTCGATCATCTGATGCAGCCCGTCGCGCCAACGCCGCATCGGCATCATGCGGCCGGTGAATTCGTCCACGATGATGACCTTGCCGTCCTGCACGACGTACTGCTTGCCGCGCAGGAAGAACTCGCGGGCGGTGAGCGCCTGTTTGATGAGATCCGTCAACCGCGCCGAACCGCGCCACAGGACCGGCAGGTTGGCCTGACAGGCCTCGATCTTGGCTCTGCCGGCGGCGGTCAACTCGACTTCGCGGTAGCGCAGGTCCAGCGAATAATCCACGCCCGCGTCCAGCGTGCGCGCGAATTGCCAGGCCGTGCGGTAGCCGTCCGACAGCGCATCGCCACCCGGCGCGCGTGAGATGATGAGCGGTGTCACGGCTTCGTCAATCAGGACGCTGTCCGCCTCGTCCACGATCGCCGTGTGCAAGCCGCGCATGACCACACCGGCGAAAGCCGCGTCCACGGGCTGAAGGAGGCGGGCGATCAAGCGCCGCGCTGGAACATGCAATTGCCCTAGTCGCAGGCGGTCGCGCAGGAAATCCGCCACGATTTCCTTGCTGGTGGTGTAAGTCACATCCTGCGCGTGACCGCGCAACCGATCCGGCGGAGGCATCGCGCCCGTGACGTGGCCGACCGAGATGCCGCAGAACGTATAGAGCGGTTGGATCCACGCCGCATCGCGCTCGGCGAGGTAGTCGTTGACGGTGACGACGTGGCACGGCCGGCGGGTCCAGCCCGCGAGCACTGCCGCCAGCCCCGCCGTTAGCGTCTTGCCTTCGCCCGTCGCCATCTCGGCAAGGAATCCCCGGTGCAGCGCCAGCGCGCCCATCACCTGAACCACGAAAGGGCGCAGCCCCAACGTGCGCTCCGCCGCCTCGCGCAGTGCCGCGAGTGATTCGATCAAACGCTCCTCCGATTCACCCTCCTGCCGGCGAAACCATTGTCGGCACTCGCTGAGCCGCGCCCGCAGCGCCGCGTCCGACAAGGTTCGGAAGGTGTCCGACATTGCGTCCACGCGCTCGGCCTCCTCCCGCAGGCCCTGCAGCACCGAACGCCGCCGCTTCAGCGCCCCCGCGGCGCGGTCCACCCAAGCGTCCAAGCCCGCCGTCACTTTGCCCGGCGTGACGAACTCTGAGAGGCGGTACTCGTGGGTGATCGAACTCACAGCGCGTATTGTTTCTGCAGGAGCTGGCGCAGTTTGCGGAGCCACTGGTGCAGCAACGGCTCGGCCGGGAGGTCAAAACGAACCTTGCCGGACCGGCCGTGCAGAATCGCAGCCGTCGAGACATCGCCCATAATCGCTCGCAACTCAAAAAACGGTTCGGCGGCGCGCGTGCCGCTGGGGTCGTCCAAGGCCACCGCGACTTCGCCGCCGCCGCGCCAGCCCAAGGCTGCGGACGGCAAGGTCTGGTGCTCGGCGGGGATGATCTTCTGGCTCGCCACAGGCAACTCGACGCCCGCCTGGCCGTGCAAGCGAACCTTCGCCCCGCGAATCTCGCTGGCGAACAACCGGGACGCCTCGCTTTGCGAAACCACCGCCGAGAACTGCCAGCCTTCTGGGTTGATGACCAGCCCCAGCGGCGTTCCACGCGCGAGCCACGCGCCCCGGAGGTTCCGCAACTCCGGCGACACCCAGACGCCCTCGTGGCGCGCCCGCACGGTCAGGGCCTCCTGTTGGGCTTCCAATTTGCGGAGTTGCTTGGCGATGGCTTCCTGGCGCGAGCGAAGCGGCTTGAGGTCGGCAGCCTGTTGCCGGAGGGCGCGCAGTTCTTGGGCGGCGGCTTCGTCGAGTTGGGCGCGCGTCGCGGCAATGGCGCTGTCCAAGTCGCGGTCGCGGAGTTGCACGAGGGCCTGCCCGCGCACCACCCGGTCGCCCGGCTGAGCCAGCAGGCTTTCCACGTTGCCCGGAGTCTCGCTGACAACGATGGTGTGCTCGCTCGCCTGCAACACGCCGGGCGCGCGGAAGTGGCTGGGAAAGGGAACGATTTCCAGCACGACCAGCAATCCCGCCAGTGCCGTGGCGCAGACCCCGATGGCGCGGGGACGGCACCGTTCCAGGCGCGGACTGCCGGCAAGGTACTGCGCCAACTTTACCAGCGGCACGATCACCCAGCCAATGAAGCAGACCACCGCCATGATGACGCCCAGAATGAGCAGCCGTTTGCCCAGGAAGAAGAGAATCGTGCCGAAGACGATGACGCGATAGACATGCCCGGCAAGGCCATAGACCGTGAGCCACCACGCTTCACGACGGCCATGCGCGGGGCTTTCCGCCTGCTTGCGCCCGAAGGCAAAGCGCTCGATGAGGAAGCCGAGTTGCTGGTTGGCGCGCGCGTAAAGGTTCGGGATGTCCAACAGGTCGGACAGAATGTAGTAACCGTCGAACCGCATGAGCGGGTTGGCGTTGAACAGGATCGTCGAAACCGAGGCGACAAACAGCATGTTGTAGGCAAGGCTGTGCAGCACCCCTTCACCGGTGTTCGCCCAAACCACGGTCATGATCGCGGCCAGGAACAACTCCGGGATCATGCCGCCCGCACCCACGAGGATGCGCTGCCAGCGGCTGCGAAAGGCCCAGGATGAAGTCGCGTCCACATACGGCACGGGCGTGAAGATCATGAACATGATGCCCATGGCGTGAACCTCGCCGCCGAATCGCCGGCACATGAAGGCGTGGCCGAGTTCGTGGATCGTCTTGACGAGCACGAAGCCGAGGTAGAGCAGGAACAAGTTGTCCGGCGCGAGGACCGATTCGCTCTGCCGCTGAATGGCTGCGAAGTTGTCGAGTGCCACCTTGAGGCCCCATCCCACGACCAGCAGCCAGATCAACCCGCCGACCGGGCTGATGAGCAGGCGCGCGAGCGGCAGGCAGCGCTTGAGAAACGCGTCGGGATCGAGCAGCGGAATCCGCGCGAACATGATCCCGAGAAGGCGCGATTGGACCTCACGCTCGCGGCGTTTGCGGAAGCGCTCGAAAAGCTGGGCGCTATCAGGAGGCAGGTCCGAGTGCAGCAGATTCGCCTGGTAGAGTTGCGCAAGCAGGCGAACGACGTCCTCCTGGCCCGGGGCGTCGTCCGGGTGCTTCGCCAGACACTCTTCCCAGGCCTTGCCAATGGGCTTGTCGAGGCTCAGTCGCCCAATGAAGTCATACGCCGCCGCGCGCAGGCGGAAGAACTGGTTGTTGATCGGGTCCTGCAGAACGTACCAAAGCTCGCCCCGGTAGTATTGCCGCCGCACCTGGACGTGCGGGCGCAAGGCCGCGCGCTGGTCGGCGATGCGGTACCAGGATTCGCTAAAGGTGCCTGAGGTTGCCATGACTACACCCAGAAGAACATGCGGAGGAAATCAATCGTCCGGTGCGCGAGAATCCAAAAGAAAGTTCGCTGGCCCACATTGATCTTGGCCACGCCGCTCATGCCGGGTCGCCACCAATTCTCCGGCGCACCCTCAAACTGGCAGCGCACGATGAAGATGTTGTCCCCGCCCTTGGTCTGCGCCGCCGGCTCGATCCGCTCCAGCTTCACCGGGAACTTCAGCTTGGGGCGGCTGAGGAACGCGATCTCGCCCGTGGCGTCTCCGCGCACCTCATGGATGTCATTCTCCAGCACGTCACACTCGACGTACATCTGGTCGGTGCGGGCCACCTTGAACAGCGGATCGCCCTGTTTCACCGGGGCGCCGAGGTGCTTCTTCAGGTCGCCCTCCACGATGACCCCTGCGAACGGCGCCTTGATCTGCGCCTGGCTCAACCGATAGCGAACCAGGTCAAGCCGCACGCGCGCCTGTTCCGCCTGCGCCTCGGCAATGCGCATTTCCGCGAGGGCGCGATTCGCCCGCGCCTTTTCGGCCTCGCGGGTATAGCGGTCCAGGTCGGCCAAAGCGGAAGCTTCCTCCAGCAGAAGGTCTTTGGTGTCCAGCTTCAGCAACAAGTCGCCCGGCTGCACGGCGTCGCCAATTTCGCGCGGGACTTCGTCAATGAAACCGGCGAATGGCGTGGTGAGGATGGTTATGTTTTCCGTGCGGACGATGAACGGCGCTTCGACGCGGTAGTTCATCCGGCCAAAGAACAGCACGCCCAAGCCAACCGCGACAAGGACAGCGATGACTTTCTTCCACGTATGTTCGACGCCGACGAGCTTCGCGAGCCCTTCCCGCGTGCGTGTTGCCCACCGGGCGCCGAACCAACGGTCGGTGCGCTTCAGTTCGCTGAGCCGGCGCACGGCCATCTCGGCCATGAGACTCAGCAGCCGTTGCTCGTCCTCGGTGAACGGCTCGCCGTTGCGCTCACAGGTGATGACGCCCACGGGTTGCCCCCCCAACCGGAGCGGGACGGAACACAAGCACTTCACTTTGTGCTCCTCAGCGAAGCGCCCGTGGTCGCGATGGATGCGCGTGTCGCCCTCCAGCGCGGGCCAGACGATCAACTCGTCCTGATCCAGCGCCTCTTCCATCGTTTGCTCCAGCGCGCGGATCGCTTCCATCTTCCGCTCGAAGCGTTCGGTGTGGCTGATGGCCTGTAGCTTGACGTAGTCGCCCTCGAGCCAGCCCAGGGAGACGCGGTCGCACTTGTGGCGCGCGGCGAGTTCGTTGCAGAGGGTCATGGCCACGGCGAGGTAACGGTGCTGGGCATTGAGCAACGCCATCAAGTCCAGCACGGAGGTGAAATGGGACAGTTTGACTTGGGATTCGCCGGCCGCCCGGCGCATCTGGTAAACCTGCGGGGTGTCGGCCACCAGCCGAAGATGGCGCAGCGCCGCGGCAGTTTGCATCTCAGTGCAGCCCGGAAGGTAAAACACCGCGACCAGCGCGTCTTGTGGCGCGTTGCCTTCGATGCGCAGCGCCAGTCCGTAGCTCGTCGTGTTTCCACCCGCCGCGCCATTGAGCGGGGCGACGGCGGCCTCCTTTTCAGAGGCGGCGCTGGCCAGATCACTTGCGACGCGAAGGAAGGCATGGGTTCCGGGTTCCGGGCTTCCCTCTGGCGGCCAGGTGCCGACGCGCTGCCAGCCGTTGTTGCTTGCGCCGCTTTTGCGCATCAGGAGAGCCAGTTGGGCGCCGGTCAACAGGCCGGTCGCCTCGAGGAGCGACTGGTAGAACTGCGTGGGTTCGCCGCCGAAGCGCCGCACCTGCTCCAGCAGGCGCACGCCCCGCGAGAACTGCTCGGCCTGGCTTTTCGGATCGCGGACCATGGTTGTAAAGCTTGGGTTGCTGAGGGTTAGAAGCGCATCTTCCCCGCCACGCCAGGATTGATCTTTTGCTGAGCGTTGTCGAACAACACCTTCACCTTGCGCAAGCCGCTGGCCGGGTCCACCACGGGTGAGAGGAAAACCACCTTGCCCGCGCACTGAACCGGCTCACCCGAGGTTTCGATAGACAGCTTCACCTCCTGCCCAAGACGCAGGCGTCCTGCGGCCTTCGCCTCCACGTTGCTGACGAAGTAGCACTGCCGCGGATCCGCCACGCGCACCAGCGGTTGGTAGGCTTCACACGCTTCGCCCACGTCGCGAACGATCTCCACGACGTAACCGGCGCAAGGAGCGATGATTCTGCGTTTGCGCAACTGCTCGGTCGCCATTTGATGCTCGGCCACGGCGATCCGATATTCCGTCTCGGCTTTGTCGAGGTCCTCCTTTTTCACGGAGATGCTGCTCTTCTGGAAGAGTGTCTGGAGCGCCTCCCAATCGGCCTTGCGGTTGTCCATGGCGAGCTTGCGGCGCTCGACTTCCAGCGTCTCCAGCCGGTTGTCCAACTCGATAATGACCTCGTCCTGATTCACGAAATCGCCCTCCTTGAACTTCCAAGCACTGACGAGGCCGGGGACTGCGGGACTCAGCGCCACGTCCGCGATCGGCTCCGTGATGCCGGCGGCTTCCGACGGTTCCTGGCCGAGCGCGGGGAGGGACAGCGCCACCAGAAGGGCAAGGGCGGAGCGCGTCGGGCTCACAGCCGGGATCGTGTGCCCGGCATCCGACTGGACGCTTGGGCCTCCAGACTTGCGGAGGCTCACAAGCAAGACCGGTTTGGGTAACTCGGGTTCTGCCAATGGCCCCTTGGCCGCATGGGGCGAGAACGGATTCTTGAGCGTGAACATCTTGGTAGAAGCGGAGGAGTCTAGCATTTCTGGGTCAACACAAAGCCTCGATCATCTCGATTCAATCGGAGAGCATGCCGGTGTTCCCGATTGACCGCCCCAGAGATTCAAAGCGTCCAAGGATGATTTCAATGGAATCGGTGAACGCTCCGAGTTCCTTGGGGACTCCGCTTGGTTTGTGGGGCGGGTGGGGGTGAATGCCATTGGAATAGACATCATGCTGACTAGGGTCAGGGCGCAGGGTCTTGGATTCGGCGTCGCAGCGCATCGCGCAGCGGATCGGGCGGGTCGGATGGCGCCGCACCTGAAGACAGTTTGGCCGGCGAAGGCTCGGCAAGCTTCTCATGCAAGGCCTGGCGCGCCCGTGCTTGCTCTGGCGTGTCCACGATCCACGGGTCGCGCGGCTGGCGACCGTAATCCTGCTGCAACTCTTGCACAAAGGTCTGAAAGTGTTCGTCGCTCAGCCCGCCCCGGCGGAGCAGTTGCGCGGTGCGTGCGCTCAACTCGGCCTTGCTGAGATCGAGGTTTCTTTGCTTGAGGATCACACCTTGCATCAACTGCAACTCCAGTTCCGCGCGTTCGCATTGCACCAGGGCTTCGGCGGCCGAGTTCCGCGCTTCAAACAGGTCGGCTTCGATCTCCAGCACCTTCCGGCTGTCCAGTTTGCCGACCTCCAGCCGGGCGAGGGCGGAATCGAGGAGGTTTTGGTTGAATCCGAGCACCGTGCGATAGCCGCGCACGCTCTCCGCGCTGCTCTGGAGCTTGTGCAAGGCGGTGTCGAGAGAGTTGGCCATCTGGGTTTCCACTTCGCGCAAGGTGTGCTGGCTGGCCCGGTAGCGCAGGCGGGCCGCGGCGAGGTCGTTGGCGGTCTTGATGCCGCCCGCCAGCGGCACGCGGAATTCGAGCCCCACCCCCCACGACGGAAAGCCCCCGCGCTCGATGTCGTCCCAGGAATCGCCGGGAGTCCGGCCGAGTCCGTTGAAACCGTAGTTGGCCTTGAGATTCAACTCGGGCAACCGCTGGTTGCGGGCATAACCCAGGCGGCTGGCCTCCTGCATGACTTTCAACCGCTGCACTTGATACTCCGGATTCAGATCGAAGGCCGCGCGCCAGACGTCGAAGAACTGCGGCCTGGTCTCCCGCATTTGCGGCTGGTCCACGGCGCGCAGGAGGCGGTTGGAAGACAGCACGGACTCCGAGCAAAGGGTGAGGGCGCGCGATGAAGCCTCGTAGAGTTTTTGTTCGGCCTCACTCAATTTGGATCGGCGCAACGCCACGCCGGCCTCCGCTTCGAGCACGTCGAGTTGCGACCCCTTGCCCGCCTCAAGCCGCGCGCGGTTGTCCCGCAGAATCTTCTCCGCCGTGAGCAACGATTCCTGAAAGAACCGCATCTGCTCCTGGGCCAGGTAGAGATTCCAATAAGCGGCCTCGGCGGTGGCCACGGTGAGCATCAACTGCCGGCGGTACTCTTGGTAAGCGATGTCGGATTCCAGGGCGGCGATGCGAATCCCCGCCATCGTGGAACTCGGTCCGGCGCCTTTCAGCAACGGTTGCGTGAGCGAAAGGCCGACAAACGTCTGGAACTCGCCGTTGGTCGCGCCGCGATAGAGGTATTTGTTTTGCAGACTGTTCTCCAGGTCCCGAAGCGAGTAGCCCAGCCGAACCCGCGCGCCGCTGGGCACCAAGCTTTCGATGCCGCCCTGATAGATGTTGTTGCGCTCCCAGAACGTGTCTTCGAAGGTGGTCGCGTACTGCTCCACGGTGTTTTGCCGCTCGCTCCCAATCCGCTCTGCGGAACCGAATAACTCCGGCTCGAAGAGGCCGTGCTCGGCGCGGGCCTTGCGCCGGCTGACTTCCATCTCCAGGAGCTTGGCGTGGGTGGTTTCATTGCGTTCCAGAACCCGGCTGACGTAGTTGCTCAGGGTCAATTCCAAGTGGGCGTTTTCACTGACCGACTGTGCCAAGAGAGTCGGTGCCAGCACCAGCATCATGCTCGTTACCAAAGGAAGGGCCCGAGGTCCTCGCGTCTGGCAAGACTCGTGTTTGTCGTTCATCGGGGCTAAGTTGGGCACAAGTTAGTCAGGTCTTGGAGTTATGCAAAAAAATTGTCGTCCGCACTGTTACGGACCAAGCGCTACGCAAAATCCGCGTGGGGGGAATTCCTCTCAATTGAGACACCGCGCATTGTCCCCGAACCGTGCTGAGTTGCCAAGGTGGTGGAGCAGGGAAGAGGATGTAAAAGTGCCGCGCGGACCCCGGCAAAACTCCGGCTCGTGCCGGCGGGCCCAGATGCGCCCAGCGCTGTGGACAACCCGGGAACGGAGCAGGATCAAGTTGACGGAGGTTTGTGGCGGAAGATCGCAGTCTGCACCGGATAATGCTCGGGATAGCGTGCGACGAGGTCGGCCCATTTCATGAGCACCCACGGCTGGCGATGATGGCCGCCGTTCTTCGTGAAGACCACGTCGTCGGCGATATGCACCGCCGCGTGGAGCGGCGAGCCGTCCGGACGGAGCAGGAAGATTAAGTCGCCCAGCACCGGATGGTCCACGACATCGTAGTCGCGTTCGAGTTCGGCCCGCCAGAGCGCATCGTCGTAATAACGGTCCTCCGGCGGATCGTTGAAAAAATTGAACGCGCTCCAGAAGCAGTCGGGCAGTCGGGTGGCCGGATCGGCGGGGGGCTCGGGAAAGGTATTGAGCCGCTTGCGCGCAAAAGGCGGGATCAGATGCGCCACATCCACCGTGATGCTGCCGGGCACTTTGGTGAGCGATTCCAGGAGCGGAGCCACGTCCTTCGCCCGTCCGCCCCGCGCCCAGTACTGGGTCAGGGCGGCGATGTCGGTGTTGGGTGTCACGCGCAACTTCATGATCAACGTGGCGTGTCGCGAGAGCGTCTTGAGCAACCGCCTGCGCTCTTCAACCGTCGGGGTGCGCGCGAAGACCTGCGGCAGGTCCGAGAAACACAGCGTGGCGCCGCGCGGGTAGAGCAGGCTGCGTGTAAGGGCCAGCGTCGTGTCGCTCAAACCGCTGCGCTGAAACCATTCCTCCACCCCGTCCCGTCGGTAGGTAAATGGCCAGCAGTGGAAGTCGTTTTCTTGGTTGGTCGCGAGGACGGAGTAGATTTGCGTCCGGGCTGTTTGGCGCAGGCCGAGAATCAATTCGTCGCTTGGGAACACCACCACGCTGCTGCCGTCAGCGGCTCGCGACTGGGGATTCGCCAACTCCGCCAATTGGGCTGGGCTAAGATCGCACGATTGGAAGAACGCGGTGACCTGCTCGGGGGACATGTTGGCAAAACGCCAATGCGTCTGCGGAAAGCTGATCTCCTCGGCCGGCACAAAGGCGTCCGGCGGCTCGATGGCAATACGCACGTATTCCAAGTCACCCCAAGGCCCCGGATTGCCGCGGAAATAGGGTTCGTGTCGCTGGGACGCCGGGGCGGGACGGTGTCGCGCCTGAGATCGCCCCAACTCGCTCGACATGGAGAGGTCGAGCCAGACCAAGAACGCGATCAACGCCAGTTCGAGCAAACACGCCGCCAGCAAGACGCGTCCGGCGGGCGAAGCCAACACGCCGGTGACTGGCCTCGTGCCACCGGTCTCGCTCGGATTTGCCGAGGCTCGGTCTGGTTCGTTCGTTCGCGACATGGTGCGGTTACCTTCCGCCGTGTTGGAAGCCGCTGGCATCCACCCGCGACTTCGGCGCGGGATTACGTTTCGTCTCAACCGCCGAGCCCCGGCTGGGCCAACGCCCGATCGAGACGGGCCAGCACACGCTCTTTGCCGAGGACGGCCATGAGATGGTAAAGACTCGGGCCGTTCGGATTGCCGGTGCAGGCCAGGCGCACGGGATGGACCAAGACGCCCACCTTGACGCCCAGTTCAACGGCGGTGGCCTTGAGTGTGGCTTCCAACGCCGCCGGCTCGAAGGACGCCAGCGCGGCAAACGCGTTCCGCAATCTCGCGACGCGCGGGCCGTTCTCGGGCACGAAACACTTGGCAGCCGCCTCAGCGTTGCAGGCCACTTGGTCCGTGAAATAGAACCCCCCATAGGCCGGCAGTTCGCTGAACAGCTTGAACTTTCCTTTGCAGGTATCCAAGGCTGCTTTGACGTAGGTGAGGGGATGCGAGTTGGTGTCAAGGCCGGCTTTGGCCAACGCGTGAACGGCGAGTTCGTAGAAGCGGTCGTCGTCCAGTTCGCGGGTGTATTCTCCTTGCAACCAGATGAGCTTGTCGTGATCGAAGCGGGCATTGTGCCGGAGGATTTGCGGCAGGTCGAAGCGCTCGATGACCTCGGCCAGAGGGAGCTTCTCACGGTTGTCCTTCGGGGACCACCCAAGCAGACACAGGTAGTTGTTCACGGCCTCCGGCAGAAACCCACCCTGCATGTAGTAGGTCATGGACGCGCCCTGGTCGCGCTTGCTCATCTTGGTGCCGTCGCTGTTCAGGATGAGCGGGATGTGGCCGTAATGCGGTGGGGGGACGCCGAACGCGCGAAAGAGGGCGATGTGTTTGGCGGTATTGCTCAGGTGATCCTCGCCCCGGATGACGTGCGTGACGCCCATCTCCAGATCGTCCACGACGTTCGTCAGGTGAAACACCGGCTGGCCGTCTGAGCGCTGGATGACGAAGTCCGGGTCCTGCGCCTCGCGGTCGGTCAGCGGGCGCACCACGTCGCCGACGACGATGTCGGGGATCGTGATCGGCTCGCGGGTCATCTTGAATTTGATCGCGCCCTCGTGTTCATAGGCCAAGCCGTGTGAAAGCAACGCCTCGACGCGCCGTTGGTAGTTCTCCTTGCGCTGGCTCTGGAAATAAGGGCCGCGGTCACCCTTGCAGGGACCGGTGGCGTCGCTGGTCAGCGGACCTTCGTCCCAATGCAACCCGAGCCAGCGAAGACCGCTGAGGATGACGTCCACGGCTTCCTGCGTGTTGCGGGCAGTGTCGGTGTCCTCAATGCGGAGGATGAACGTGCCGCCGGTATGGCGGGCGTACAACCAGTTGAACAGCGCCGTGCGGGCGCCGCCGATGTGGAGGTAGCCCGTCGGGCTGGGGGCAAAACGAACGCGAACTTTCATGCGGAGAAGTTAACCATAGGTGGACTTGATGGACACGGAGAAAAAGCCGGAGGCACCATGGCCCCGGAAGAGGGCATCTGCGACCGATGGAGGGCGCATAACTGGACCGATTAGCATCGCGAGGCAGGGCTTCAGACCTAGACGTGAATCTCACGAATTGGCACGAAAGGAAGACGATGCATGTCACTTGAAGGAATTCGGGCCTCGATCAACGGCCGCGAGAACCTGATCTGCCTACTGCGCGCTTTGAGCCCCAAGGACGACAGATTTCGCAATCGGGACAGGGGGAAGCAGATGCATGCCACGAATACATACACCGCGGCTTCGCTGCGCTGGGTCCGTCCGTGGTTGAATTGCGGGTATTGGGATCAAGCAGTCCGGGATGCGGCGGCGCGCTGCCTTCGGTTGCGGGCATCCAGTTGGCATAAAATGTTGCATAGCGCCTCCAATCGCGGCGTGTGGGCGCCGGCTTGCCGCGCGAGGCGCAGGGGTTCGAAGAACAGGCTGTTTAGCTCCAGCGGCAGGCCCTTCTCGAAGTCGAGCAGGGTCGAGGCTTTGTAAGCCCCCATCGTCTCGGTGAGCGCGGTCATTTTGTCGGCGAGTTCCGCAGACACCCCCAGGCCCATCGCATTGGCGGCGGCGATGACTTCGTCCATCAACTCGCGGAGCAGCCCCGCCCAACGGCGATCAGCCAGCAGCCGGTCGGTGGGCAGACAGGGAGCGGTGCTGTTCAGGTCCCCGAGTTGGGAATGCGGGTTCGCGAGGGCCTCATAGCCCGCCATGCCGGCGATGCCGAGGCCGTTGAAGGGAATATTCCAAACGAGTTTCTCCCAATGGGCGCGGGCCAGGTTCTGCGTCACGTCACAAGGCACGCCAGCGTTTCGGAAGACCGCCGCCAGTCCATGCGTGCGCGGCGAGGCCGGGCGCTGGAATTCGCCAAGGACAATCTGGCCGTGGTCGGTGTGGTGAATCACGCCGGGCGCAATCCGGTTCAGACAGACAAAACACAGCGCGCCGAGGACTTGCTCCGGCGGGAAGAGCCGCGCAAGCGCTTCCTCATTGCCCAAACCGTTCTGGAGCGTCAGTGCCGCCGTCTGCGGGCCAACGAGTGGTGGCAGCAGCCTCGGGAACTGGTCATTGGCGGTGGTCTTGAGGGCAATGAGCACCAGGTCGCAGACGCCAATCGTTTCCGGTTGGGCGGCGCAGGCGGGGCGCGCCAGGAAATCGCCCTTGGGCGTCAGGATGCGCACGCCCTGCCGCCGCACAACGTCGTAATCCGTGCGGAGAAGGAAATGGACATCCTCCCCGGCGCGCCAAAGTTGCGCGCCGTAGTAGCTGCCAACCGCGCCACAACCGACCACGCCGATCTTCATGCCTGACTTGTCTGGCCCATTCGCGCCAAAGAAAAAGGCACCCTGATCGCTCAGGGTGCCCCATGAAAAAGCCGAAGCTTACTTCGCGCCGAGGATGGCGTCCTTCGCGGCCTTGGCCACGCGGAACTTGACGACCCGCTTGGCGGGGATGTTGATGGTGGCGCCGGTCATCGGATTGCGGCCGACGCGGGCCTTGCGGTTCACGAGCACCAGTTTGCCGAGGCCCGGAAGCGTGAAAGTGTTCTTGGCGTTCTTGTAGGCGAGCGTCGCGAGTTCATCCAGAAACTGGGCGGCCTGTTTCTTCGTGAGCCCGACCTTCTCCGCCATGGTGGCGGCGACTTGGGATTTGGACAGTGCTTTTGCCATATATTTTTGTTCTCTTTCCGTGTTTGTGTTTGGTTCGGTTAAAACTTGTCCGACTTGCGCTGCTATTAAAGCCCTCCGGCCCCGAGGTGCAAGCGGAAAATGGAAGAAAAATACGCGAATTCCCCGCAATTTCCCGGCTGAGAAGACGCATTGGCGCACGCCAAGCTTGACATGATTTCCGCTTTCCCCACCATCGCCGCGTGGCGTTGTTCACCATCCAATGCGAGTTCCGTTACGAGATCGTCCGTAAAATCTTTGAGGGCGGCATGGGGGTGGTCTATGAAGCCGAGCAGCATGGCGCGCGCAATTTCGTGAAGCGGATTGCCATGAAGGTTATCCGCCAGCACTACGCCAACCAGCCGCAGTTCATCGAGAACTTCATTGGTGAGGCCAAACTCGTCGCGGACTTGATCCACACCAACATCGTCCAGACCTACCACTTGGGCGAGGCTCATGGCGTGTTCTTCATTGCCATGGAGTTGATTCGCGGCGTGAACCTGGAGCAGTTCGCCCAGCAGCATGCGGAAAAGCAGCGTGTCCTGCCCAAGGAATTGGCCGTCTTTATTGTCAGCCGCGTCGCTCGGGGCCTCGGCTACGCCCACAACAAGACGGACAAGGATGGCAAACCGCTGGGCATCGTCCATCGCGACGTGAGTTTCAAGAACGTGATGATTGCGTTTGAGGGCGACGTGAAATTGACGGACTTCGGCATCGCCAAGGCGCGCGGTTTTCTGACCGACCAGGAGGGCGAAGTGGTGGCCGGTAAGGCGGATTTCATGAGCCCCGAACAGGCCAACTTTCAGGTCACGGACAAGCGTTCGGATTTGTTCTCGGCCGGCATCGTGCTCGCGACGTTGCTGCTGGGCCACAATGTTTTCAAGGCGGCCAGTTCGGAGGAATCCCGCCAGCGCGTGCTCAAGATGCCCATTCCGGACTTCCGCCAACTGGACAAGCGGATTGACGACGACCTGAACGACATCCTCCAGCGGGCGCTCGCCAGGGACGTGGCGCGGCGCTACGCCTCCGCCGACGAGTTGCTTTACGATTTGGAGCACTATATCTATCACGCGGGGTACGGACCGACGAACGAAACCATTGGCAAGTACATCCGCGAACTCTTCGGCGTGGCTCCTTCCACAAGCACTGCCAAAGGCAGCACGATCATCACGGACCGGAGTGTGGCCGCCCGCATTCCGGCCTAGCCGACTCATGAAGCGTCCGCCGTCCCCAATCCATGTCCGGCTGGGCCTGGTCCAAACCGCCTGTGTGCCTGATCCGGGGAAGAACCTGCGCCGCACCTTGACCCTCGTGGAACAGGCCGCCCGGAACGGGGCGCAGATTATCTGCACCCAGGAGCTTTTCCGCTCGCCCTACTTTTGCCAGAGCGAGGACCACGCGAACTTCCAACTGGCGGAGCCGATTCCCGGCCCGAGCACCGTGGCGTTTCAGAAACTCGCCCGCCGGCACCAGGTGGTCGTCATTGCCTCGCTCTTCGAGAAACGCGCCGCGGGTGTTTATCACAACACGGCGGCGATCATTGACGCGGACGGTTCGCTGCTCGGCATCTACCGGAAGATGCACATCCCGGACGATCCGCTGTACTACGAGAAGTTTTATTTCACGCCGGGCGACCTCGGCTTCCGTGCATGGCAGACCCGCTTCGGCAAAATCGGCGTTCTGATTTGCTGGGACCAGTGGTATCCCGAGGCGGCCCGGCTCACGGCGATGCAGGGCGCGGAGATTCTGTTTTACCCGACCGCCATTGGCTGGCATCCGTCGGAGAAGGCGGCGAACGGTGCCAATCAGCACGCCGCGTGGGAACTCATTCAACGCAGCCACGCCATCGCCAACGGTTGTTACGTCGCCTCCGTCAACCGCATTGGACATGAAGTCCTCGCCGGCGTCGGCGGGGATGGCATTGAGTTCTGGGGGCAGAGCTTTGTTGCTGGGACGTCCGGCGAAATCCTCGCCAAAGCCAGCGCGGACCAGGAGGAGACGCTCATTGTTCCGGTGGATCTGGCGCAGGTGGACACGACGCGCACGCACTGGCCATTCCTGCGCGACCGGCGGATTGACGCCTACGGCGAACTGACAAGACGACTTGTGGATTAAAGCTCTCATGACTGCTACCGCTCCTGGCGGTCGCCGAATCGAAATCGGAGCGCGAATTCTCCCGCCACTTCCAGAAGGTTCGAGAGTCCACGTCGGCGTCTGGGCAGGCGACTACCAATTCACCTTCCACCCGTCGCTCGGGCTGCGCCTGAGCCGGTGGCTCCCTGTGGCGTTGCTCGTCTTCTGGCTATTCGGCTGGGCCGAGGGCGAGAGGTTCGCCCTTAGCCATGCTGTTGATTCGAACACCCCCTCGGGCGTCCGGGTCTTTCTGTTTCTCTGGACGATCGGGTGGACCGTGGGCGGGTTGGGCGCAGCCGTTATTGCGGCGGCGTTGGCGTTTCGCCCATCGGCCGAGAACATACTGCTCAAACCCGCGGAGCTGGTCTGGCGGCCAGCTTACCCGTTGATGAAGCACTTCGGCCGGACGCGCTGGGCGTTCTTCCGAAGCCTGCTGACCCTCCACCGCCGGTCAGTCCTCTTCCCACGCGAGCGGGTGGAAGACATTAGCATCATCGTCGAACATAATTCAGAGGACCAGACGACCAAGGATCATCTGGTGCTGAGATGCGACGGTGAAGAATACAAGCATGGCGTCGAACTCGGGCCTCACGACCTGGACTGGCTGTGCGCAGCCTTGAACGCATGGATGCAAGCGCGTGGATAGCCTCGGCTGGTGAACTGACACAGTGCCAGAAACACTGGCCGGACGCATCCTCGCCAAGTGGGAGCGTAACTACGGCGTCCTCGCCGAGAAGGCCGTCCCATGCCTGACTGCACTTGTTCCTTTCGGCGAGGACGCCGGAAGGACGCGACGTCACCACACCGGCAACCGGACCTCGCCGCCGCCGAGTTTCTCGAACGGGCCCGACGTCGGTTTCGTCCCACTGCGCTTCCGGCCGAAGTAATCGCGGTCCACGGCCAACGGCGAGCCATCGGCGTTCTCGTAAGCGACTTGCGGTACCTTTGCCCGGCCCAACGTCGCGGTGGTGACACGGGCGGTGGTCGCTTGCTTCAAGGCCGGTCCTGGCGTGAACTCGAGCACGAACCGACCACCCTCCTGCACGAGCTTCAGCTTGGGATCGCCGACGGCCAGCACCGGATTCGGTTCTCCGGCGTACGGCTCCGCCCCGTGGAAATAGACATTGCCGCCCGTGAACAGCGGAAACGCGCGCCCATGGTAGCCCCACAACCCGTGGCTACTGATCCAACGCAGTTCCTTCAGATTGCCTTTGCGTTCTGCCGGAAGCGGTTCGCCCGTGCCTATGAAAAGATTGTTGTAGAACCGGTTGTCGCCGCCGGTGGTCTTGGCGAGTCCGGCGACGGTGGTGACATGCGCCGGGTGATACGGTGTCTCGCGCCCCGGTTCGGGCCGGTTGGTGATCTTCCCGGCGAACAGGTTGTGGACGTAAGCGCCGCCCTCCGACATGTCCAGGAGGCTCGTCGGGGAAAGGAACAGGTTGTTGTCCACGACGAACGGGCCGTGGTTCACTTCGACGAACAGATCCTGCCCCGCGTTGTCGTGAAACAGGTTCTGGGACACGCGTGTGCCCTGCGCCATCCAGTCGAGCCAGAGCCCAAGGCAGGTGCGGTAGATGTGGTTGCCTTGGATCGTCGTGTCAATCGCCCCGTGGAACTTGATGCCCGCCATCTCCGCACCCGTGAACAAACGGCGGACGTGGATGTCGTGGATGACGTTGCCGGTCACGGTGCAAAAGGCCGCGCCCAGGCTGCCCACGATGCCGGTCTGCTCGCAGTGAGAGATGGTGTTGTTGCGCACGACGTGGTGGCCGATGTGCTCGCGCGTCCACGGGATGGCAAAGGCGTGCGCGCGCTCGATGGTCTTCACATAGCCCTCGGCGGTGTCGGCGGAGGTGTTGTCGAACGCATCCCCGTGTTTGCCCAGTGCGATGCCGGAACAAACGGAGTGACTGATGACGTTGTCCTCGATGATCCAGCCCTTGCTCCAATGCGTGCCGATCAAGCCGATCTGCTCGGAGGTGGGCGGCGACCAAGGCGTGGCCGCGTGGCGCATCGTGAAGCCGCGGACAGTGATGAAGTTCCGTCCGGGCTGGTCCGGATAAAATACCGTCTGGCGCGTGTTGATCTCCACGAGTTGTTCGTTCGGGTTCACGCCGTTGAACTGCGCCCAGATCGTTGTGTGCGCCGCGTCCACCTCCGCGAACCAGAGTTGCGGATTCAAGGCGCGGTTCTTGAGCGCGCCTGCCGTGGGACTTTTGAACACCAGGCAGAGCGATTTGCGGCCGCTGACCGGCTTGAGCCGAGCCTTGAAGGACGCCCACGCTTGCCAGTCGCCCGTGGTTGCCACGGCGCATGTGCCCAGCAGGTCGCCGTCCGGGCCGTCCAGGCGAACCTCGATGGTGCCGCCCGCCGTCGCGGACGCGGCGCGGAATTCCAGTTCATCGCAACCTGCGCCGAAATCCACCGGTTCGTAACGGACCCAGTGCCCGTGCGAAATGAAGCCGAGGCACTCGCCGCCTTCCGAGCAAGGGGCGTTCTGGGTGCCGTGTTTGGCGGCAAACCGCGTCGCCGGGATCCGCGCCGTATCGCTTGCTCCGCCGCCGGGGCGCAGCCAGGCCACGTTCAGCAAATACAACGCGTCGCCGGTGGCGAGCCACTCCGGGCTTTGGCCGGACGGCAGTAACACCTCCTCCAGCTTTGTCGCTTCGGTCAGCCAGTCACCGTTGAGATAGACGGCGCCGGTGTGATGCGGGCGGCCCTTCGGCTCGAACCAGTCGCCACGGATCAGGTTGGTGCAAGGGTTGAAATTCCCAAAGAATGAGTTGGGCAGCGTGACCTTCCAAGCGTCGCCCTGCACGCGGACCCAGCCCTTGACGATCTCCGATCCTTTGATCTCGACCTGCTCTCCGCGCGCCGCGCGATAGGTGATGCGCTTGCGGGCGGACGTGCCGCCGCGTGGCGGGTTGACGCGCTCACGATAGACCCCGCCATGCACCGTGATCACGTCGCCCGGTTGGGCGAGTTCGGCCGCCCGCTGAATGGTGCGCAGGGGGGATGATTTCGTTCCGCGCTGCGCGTCATCGCCCGTCGGCGCAACGTGAAACTCGCGCGCCAGGAGGGGGGCGGAAATCCACATCTGCGCGATGGCGAGGACACTGGTGAAGATCGTGATTGGTTTCATAACGGTCTTTCCCGGACAGCGTGTGGCCAACGCCTCGGGTTCGGCAACAAAAAGATTCAGCCCACGAAAGTTTGTCCGGCACTGGGTTTGGGTGCAAGGGCATCGGACCGGAACATTGGAGTTGATGTCGGGTACGTGGCTTTCGCGCGGATCGAGTTCAAACCAGCGAGCGCGGATGCCGCTTGACCGGACCTGCGCTTGACGGTTTATTTCGCTCGTGATTGCGACCCAGGTCAAGCCCGCCGTCCGGCGGCCGGCAAGCCGTTTTTGGAGCTTCGACGAGATGCTCGCCGAGTTGCCCGAAACCAACCAGCCGACCGAATTGTGGGACGGAAGACGCATCTTGTTACTCGCACCTTCCATTTCTCACGAACAGGTCCTTGGCCGTTTTCACGGTGCCTTGATCGCGCATGTGCGCCCCCGCCGACTCGGCACGAAATGCGGCGCCCCGCTCAACATGGTTCTCGCCAACACCCGCGACACCCAGCCCGACGGGGTGTTCATCTTGAGCGCCGGACAGACCGCCAAATTCCTCCCGCTGAAACGCTTCCGCGTCAAGGTCAGCGACGTGTTGGCCGAATCCTGACCCGGCGCGGCGCAACGCTTCAACATCACTCCCTTTGGGCAATACGGCAATCTCCCCCCGCGCGCAGACGGCCTGGATCACCGGCGCCGGCGGCCTCATTGGCAATTGCTTCCTCCAGTCAGCCGCCGAATTTGGGCCGCAATGGACCCCGCGCGGGCTCACTCGACAGATCGTTGACCTCGCCGACGCCGCGAGCGTTCGCCGCCTCTTTGCCGCTGAGCAGCCGGTCCTCGTTATCCACTGTGCGGCGCTCAGCAAGTCCCCGGCTTGTCAGGCCAATCCCGCTCTCGCCCGGCAACTCAATGTGGAAGTCACGCAAACCCTGGTCGAACTCGCGGTGGGGATTCCGTTTGTGTTCTTCTCCAGCGATTTGGTTTTCGACGGTCGCCAGGGCAATTACGTTGAAACCGACACCCCGGGGCCGCTCAGCGTTTATGCGGAAACCAAAGTGGCCGCCGAGCAGATCGTCCGGCAACACCCGCGCCACTTGATCATTCGCACGTCGCTGAACGGCGGCACCTCCCCGACGGGCGACCGCGGTTTCAACGAGGAAATGCGGCGTGCCTGGCAGGCAGGGCGCACGCTGCGGCTGTTCACGGACGAGTATCGCTCACCCATCGCCGCCGTGGAGACGACCCGCGCGGTTTGGCGGCTCATTGCGGCCAACGCGACGGGGATTCACCACGTGGCCGGCAGCGAGCGCCTGTCGCGCTGGCGCATTGGCGAATTGCTCGCCGCCCGCTGGCCGCAACTCCAGCCCCGAATCGAGCCCGCCTCGCTGAGGGAATACCAAGGCGCGCCACGCCCGCCGGACACTTCGCTGAACTGTGACAAGGCGGAGCAAGTTCTCGGCGCACCCCTGCCGCGCTTCAGCAATTGGCTGCTGGCGCATCCGGACGAACGGTTTTGAAACGCACCTTCGTGGAAGCCGAGTCCCGCATTACGGATCAAGTCTCAAACCGTCCCTACCGCGGCCGCCTAGCGCCATCGCCCACCGGCTATCTGCACCTTGGCCACGCACGGACATTCTGGATGGCGCAGGAGCGCGCCCGCGTCTGCGGCGGCGTGCTGGTGTTGCGCAACGAGGACCTGGATGCCACCCGCTGCAAGCCCGAATTCGTTCAGGCCATGTTGGAGGACCTGAAGTGGTTCGGTTTCCAGTGGCAGGAAGGTCCGGACTGCGGCGGTGCGTTTGGGCCGTACGCGCAGAGCGAGCGCCTGCACCTTTACCGCTCAGCGCTGGAGAGGCTGCGTGCCGGCGGCTTCGTGTATCCCTGCACCTGCTCCCGGTCGGATGTGCTTCGCGCGCTGGCTGCTCCCCATCAGGGCGAGGATGAGCCGGTCTATCCGGGGACGTGCCGCCCGCTGGCGGGGAATCCGAAATCCGAAATCCAGAATCTGAAATTCAACTGGCGCTTCCGCGTGCCCGACGGCGAGACAATTTCGTTCACGGACGGCTATTACGGTCCGCAAGCGTGGGTCGCGGGGCGCGACTTCGGTGATTTTGTTGTGTGGCGGCACGATGATGTTCCTGCCTACCAGCTCTCCGTCGTCGTGGACGACGCCGCGATGCAAATGACCGAGGTGGTGCGCGGAGCGGACCTGCTGAAGTCCACCGCCCGGCAACTGCTGCTCTATCGCGCGCTCGGGGTGGAGCCGCCGCAGTTCTTTCATTGCCCACTGATGACCGACGCCGCCGGCGTGCGCTTGGCGAAACGGCACGACGCCCTGGCCCTGCGCACACTGCGGCTGCGTGGCGCGAGCCCGGAAGATCTTCGCGCCAGTTGGCAAACCACTTTCGCCAGATCCTGAAATGCGCCGTCCGCGCCGGAAACTCTCGTTCGCCGCCCTCGTCCTCGCACTGCTGGGCGCAGTGCTCTGGCAAATCCCGCCAGTTCAGGCGGTCTTCGCCATCAGCAACCTGAGCGACCCGCGCAAACTCGCGACGCTGGGTGAGCGCGGCGCCAACCCGCGGTTCAACAAGATCGTGTATTGGCTGCACGAGGCGGAGGCGTGGCGGTTGGCTCCCGAAACTGCGGTTCACTGCGCGCAGTGGCTGAATGGAACCCGCGAACCCCGCGCCTCACTGGTGCGCACCAATCTGCTCCGCAACCTCGCCCTGGCCGCCGAACTCGGGCTGCTGACAGAGCCGAACCTGACGAAGTTGCGCCGCGGGAGCGCCGCCACCGTGACGCACGGCCCGCATGCCGGCCAGGCGGTCGAGGTGGATCACATTGTGCCCCGCAGCCTCGCGCCGGAAGTGGAGAACGAACTGGCCAATCTCGAACTGCTTCCGGCCTCACTCAACCGCCGGAAGAGTGATCGCGTGGGCGAACGCCAGTTGGCCCACGCCCGGCAACTCCACGCCGCCGGTTTGCTCACGGCAACCTCGCTGGAGCGGGTGACCGCGCGGGCGTCGCTCCCTCCGCCATAACATTCGGGTGTTTGCTTGCCAGTGAATCTTGGCGCAGCGGCGGTTGGGCAGAGCGCCTCCATCCGGGGCGCTTGGTTGGCGGCGCTCTACCGAGACGCCGCTACGTGGATGCGGCGGCTGTAAAAGCCGGCGACCTCAATTGACCGACACCACTTTGTCCAGCACTTCGCGAATCGTAAGCGCCAGCTTCTGGGGGTGGTAGGGCTTCTGGAGATAGTTTAACCCGTGGCGCAGGACGAAATCCTTGCCCACGACATCGGCGCTGTAACCGCTGGTGAAGACGACCGGCAACTTGGGCTCGTCTTGCCAAAGGCGTTCGGCCAACTCGCGTCCGTTCATGCGATCCGGCATCACCAAGTCGGTCAGCAGCAGGTCCACCGCATTGCGCTGCTGTGACCAGACCTCGATGGCTTTCGGTCCGGAAGCGGCTTGCAAAACCGTGTAGCCGTAGCCTTCGAGGATGGCGCACACGAGTTCGCGCAGATTGTATTCATCCTCGACCACGAGGATGGTTTCGTTGCCGCCGCGAATGCTCGGCTCATTGCCGCGAGCCTCCGCCGCCGCACCCGCCTCCTGGTGGCGGGGGAAATACACCCGGAAGGTCGTGCCGCGACCGACCTGGCTTTCGACTTCGATCCAGCCCTGATGCTGTTTGACCACGCCGTACACCGTGGCGAGGCCCAGCCCCGTGCCCTTGCCCACTTCCTTGGTTGT
>CAZJTM010000068.1:0-9521 GCA_964548925.1 uncultured Verrucomicrobiota bacterium
GTGTATGAAGAACGGCGCCTTCGACTACATCATCAAGCCGTTTTCCGCCGAACAGATCGAGGTCACGCTCAAGAAGGCCGAGGAGTTCACCCAGCTCCTGCGCGTCAACCAGTTCCTCAGCCAGGAAGGCGAGGACAGCGGCCAAGATCTCCTGGGCCAGAGCCCGGCCATGGAGCAGCTCCGGCAGCTCATCCGCAAGGTCGCCCGCACGCAGGCCACAGTGCTGATCCAGGGCGAGAGCGGCACCGGCAAGGAACTCGTGGCGCGGATGATTTACAAGGAAAGCACCCGTGCCGGCGCCCCGTTCATCAAGCTCAACTGCGCCGCCGTCCCGGAGAATCTCATCGAGAGCGAGTTCTTCGGCCACGAGAAGGGCGCGTTCACCGGTGCGCTGAACAAACGCGAGGGCCGCTTCGAACTGGCCCACGGCGGCACGCTGCTCCTGGACGAGATCAGCGAGATTTCGCCGCAGGTCCAAGCCAAGCTGCTGCGCGTGCTGCAAGAGCGCGAGTTGGAACGCGTGGGCGGTAACCGGACGATCAAGGTGGATGTGCGCGTCATCGCCACCACCAACCGCCACCTCGAACAAAGCGTCGAGAAGAAGGAATTTCGCCAGGACCTCTATTTCCGGCTGAACGTCGTGCCGATTCACGTGCCGCCGTTGCGCGACCATCTGGAGGACGTGCCGTTTCTGGCCGAGGAGTTCATGCGCCGCTTTGGCCGCAAGCACGGCATCCGCGTGCGCGGCCTTTCGGAGGAAGCGCGCCGGACCTTGCTGGCCCACTCGTGGCCCGGCAACGTCCGCGAACTCCAGAATGTCATCGAACGCGCCGTCATCCTGTGCAGCGACAGCGGCGTGCTCGAACCCGAGCATCTGGGCTTGACCCGTGCCGCGGCAACTCCGTCCGCGCCGGCCCCGGCGGCGTCGCCTGCCGCGGCCTTTGTTCCCACCTCCACACCGTCTCAGCCCAACGGCGAAGTTATCACCCTTGCGGAATTGGAGAAGCGCCACATCCTCGCCGCGCTGGAGCAATGCAAAGGCAACCGCACCCACGCCGCCAAGTTGCTCGACATCAGCATCCGCACGCTCCGCAACAAGCTGCACGAGTACCACGGCACCGCGCCCAAAGCCGACGAGGAAGCGGAACAGGAAGCCTAGCGATCTCCCACGCACTGCAGGTGGCTTTCGGCTAACGGCAGTGGTTGGCGCATCTGCTGCCTCCGTGCAGGGATTCAGCCGCCCGCGACGATTTTCACAATTTCCAAACGGTCACCGGCGTTGAGTTGCCGCCGGGCAAACTCCGACGGCGCAACGGCTTCGCCGTTGTGCTCCACCACGACGCTGCGCGGCAACAAACCCTGCGCGACGAGGAATTGTTCGATGGTGCAAGGCAGTGCGGCTTCAACGGGTTTGCCGTTGGCAGTGAGTATCTGCGGATTCATGTTCGCTCTGACTTGGACCGGTTGTCACGCCGTCAACGCCGCGTCCCAGTCCTTCCACACCGGCTCGTAGCCGAGGCGCTGAATGAGGCGCGCGACTTCGTCGGCGGGGCGTTCGTCGGCGATGTTGAACTGGGCGGTGGCGGTCGTGGCTTGTCCCGGCGGTGTGGCCCATTCGCTGGCACCTTCCTCCACGATGCGCCCGCGCACGGTGTGATGCGTGTGTTCCTTGCCTGCCCCGGTGTAGCCGCCCGGCTCGGTGTGGCTGCCGGCGCTCATCATCGTGATGCCCAGCGGAATCAGGCCGTCGCGAAGTCTGGCTGATTCGCGTGTCGAGAGCACCAAGCCCACATCCGGAAACATCAGCCGGAACGCACAGACGAGCTGCACCATCTCGCGGTCGGTCATGTGCGTGAGCGGCTGAAACTCTCCCGCGCAGGGACGTAGGCGTGGCAGCGAGATCGTCACATAGGATTTCCAGCAGGTGCGGAGCAGATAGTCCGCATGGGCCGCGACCGCGATGGCTTCGTAACGCCAGTCGGCCAAGCCGTAGAGCGGGCTGATGCCGAGGCGACGAAAGCCGGCGGCGTAACCGCGCTCAGGCGTTTCCAGCCGCCAGTCAAAGTTGCGCTTTGGCCCGGCGGTGTGCATGTCGGCATAGACGGCGCGGTCGTAGGTTTCCTGATACACCACCAAGCCATCCGCGCCGGCGGCGACGAGCGGGCGGTATTCCTCGACTTCCAGCGGACCGGCTTCGAGCGACACGCTGGGCACGTCCTCGTGCAACGCCGCGATGCAGTCGCGCAGGTAGGTCGTCGAGACAAACTTGGGATGCTCACCGGCCACGAGCAGGATGTTGCGGAAACCCTGCGCCTTGATGGCCTGCGCCTCGCGCCGGACTTCCTCCAGCGAGAGCGTCACGCGCAAGATCGGGTTGTCCCGCGAAAAGCCACAGTACTTGCAGTTGTTGATGCACTCGTTGGAGAGGTAGAGCGGCGCGAACAACCGGATGACCTTGCCGAAGCGCTGCTGGGTCAGGACGTGCGAGCGCCGGCCCATGTGCTCCAGCAGTTCGCCGCCTGCCGGCGAAATCAGATGGGCGAAGTCAGTCAACGAAAGCCGGTCCTTGGCAAGACTCTCGCGGACAGCGGGAAGCCCCGCGTCCAGCGAACGCTTCACCAGGGCCGGCAGCGGCAACGCATTGAACTCAGCAACAAAACTCACCGAGGCAAGCTAGCAGAGCCGTTGGCGAAGTCGAGACGGCGGGTATCGGCGCGGACGAACCGCCAGACGAATCACCAAGTCGTCCTGACCGCGCCACGCCGGCCCCTTCTGAGAAGGCCCGATAGCGCCGGGGCGACGATTGCATTCGCTCCGGGTTCTCGTAAGCTGCCGCAATGACACGAGCCAGGAAGACCGAGAAGCCGCCGGGGGACGCCGAGTTGACGCGCCGCATCATGGATTTGATCCGCTACAAGGGCGGCGGCCACAACGAGGAGAGCGTCGCCGACATTATCGAGAACGCGCTGAAGCTGCTCCAAGATGTCCAGGACAGCGGTGACGTGCGGGTCATCCAGACGGCGAACCGGGAGTTGCGCTATGCCTTCCGGCTGTTTGCGCCTTACGCCCACGTGCGCAAAGTGACCATCTTCGGCTCGGCCCGCACGGCCCACACCAAGCAGGAGTACCGGCAGGCTGTGGATTTCGGCCGCAAGATCGCCCGTGCCGGATTCATGGTCATCACCGGCGCGGGGCCGGGCATCATGCAGGCCGGCCACGAAGGCGCCACGCCGGAGAGAAGTTTCGGCGTGAACATCCGGCTGCCTTGGGAACAAAGCGCCAATCCCGTCATCCGCGAGGACAAGAAGCTCGTCACGTTCAAATACTTTTTCACCCGCAAGCTGATCTTCATTCGGCATTCCGACGCCATCGCGTTGTTTCCCGGCGGCTTTGGCACTATGGACGAAGGCTACGAGGCGCTCACGCTGATGCAGACCGGCAAGAGCCAGCTCATGCCGCTGGTGCTCGTGGACCGCCCGGGCGGCACGTACTGGAAAACCTGGGACAAACACGTCCGCGAACATTTGCTCCGCGACGAGTTGATCTCGCCCGATGACTTGAACCTCTATCGCATCACGGACAACACCGACGAAGCGGTGAAGATCATCACGCGGTTCTACCGGAACTTCCACTCCACGCGCTTTGTGAAGGACCTCCTGGTGATCCGGCTGAAACACGCCCCCACGGATTCGGCCATCGAAGCCATGAACGAGGACTTCGCGGACATCATCGCGGGCGCGCCGTTCCAGCGCATTGAGCCCACCACGGAGGAAGCCGAAGACGGCGAGCATCTGAACCTGCAACGCATCGCGTTCGGCTTCAACCGCCGCGACTACGGCCGGCTGCGGCAGTTGATTGATGTGTTGAACAGCCAATAGAGGCACTTCGTGCTGACCTTTCTCGCCCGGACATTGCTCTACTCCCGCCGCTTCTGAGCGCGCCTCTTTGCCTCCAGGAGACGGCTGGCGGTGCTCCGGGGGGCTTCTTCGGCCGGCGAAACAGGTTTCGCCTCGGGAGCCGCCGCCGCCTCGTGAGCGGGTTTGGGCGCGTCTTGGGCGGACGCCACGACAACGGGCTTCTCGGGCCGGAACAAGTCGGGTTGCGGTTCGGCGCCAGGCTGCGTGTGTGTGGCGCGCACCTGCCCGCGCTTGGCCAGCAGCGCGGCCAACGAAACGTCGGCCTCCACCGGGCGGGGGGTGCCTTTCCAGAAGAACAACCCTTTCCGCAAGGTCGCCGTGGCGCGCAGCCATTCGTCGCGGTCCAACTGGATGCGCCGCACCCCCACGTCGCACACGAACAGCACGATGGCCAGCTTGAGCAGCCATTCCCAAAGATCGCGCGGCTGATGAGTCTTTCGCCGGTCGCGCAGGAACGGATTGTCCGCCGGCTGGGCCGGGTCCAAAAGCTTGCCCCCGCCCGCCTCAACGAGGCGCCGCAGCAGGTTCAGATTCGGCTCGGGATCCGTGAACTCGGGAGAATAGTTGATGCTCGCGCCCACGACCTGCGATCCTTGGAGCTGGCCGCCCTCAAGCTGCATCAGGTTCAGCAGATAGCCGCCGACTTCCTTGGTCGGGAAACGCGCCTCGTAACGGCCCGGCCCGGTTTGTTCGAGCCGCACGGTTTCGCGTTTGCCGGTCGGGCTGACGACGGTGGCTTGCAGGTTCAGAAAGTTCCGGTACCCGCCGGCGTCGTCCAGCGCCTCGACCGCCAACAATCCCTCGCCCTTGTCCACCGTGACCTCGGTCGTGAAATCGCTGTTCTCCAACCGCCGCAGACTCCACTGCGCGATCAGCGACCAGAATTGCCGGTACTGCGCCCAGCCCAACCAGTCCTTCGCCCAGCGCGCCTTCGCGTCTGAAGTGAACGCCACCGCGCGGCCCAGGCCGTATTGCCAGTGCGCCAGCAAGGGATCGCCCTTGTCGGTCCAGAGCGGCGTTTCGGCGCGCGGCTTGGGTGTCGTGGCCACGTAGCCGAGCAGTTGGGGATAATCCGCCGCGCCGATGCCGCGCACGACTTCGCTGGACGCCTTCAACTGCGGCTTGAACGGCTCTTCGTAGATCGCCGATTTCAAGATCACGGCGGTTTCCTTGATGAAGACCTGCGGGAGTTGGCCCGGATCGGTGATGTTGTAGAACCGGCCCCGGCCCTGGTCGGCCATCGCGATCATCCGCTCCGGCCCCATGTGGCCGGCGATCAGGACGGTGCTCACCGTGATGCGGTCACCGACGATCGCGTCCATGGTTTGCGGGGTCGGCGCCGCCGGGTCGCCGTCGCTGAAAACGATGATGTGCTTCAGGTTCGCGCTGGATTTCTTCAACCCTTCATGCGCCATCCGCAGGATGTTCTCGAAGCTGCCGAGGTCGCCCTGGTTCATGCCGGCGATGACGCGCCCGGCTTCCTTCTTATTGCCGACCTTCTGCATCGGCAGCAGCCAGCGCTCGTTGCCGTCCCACAGGAGCACGCCCAATTCATCGCCCGGGCCCAGGGCGTCGAGCACGCCGAGGGCGCAATCGCGCGCCACCTGGTTGCCGTTGGCGAATTCCATCCCATGCATCACCAGCGCCACCGCGCCGTTGGGCAACACCTTCTTGCTGTCGAGCTCCATGCTCACCGGCAATGTGTCTTCGAGCGGCGTGCTGCGGTAGCCGCCCGCGGCATACGCCTGGTCGCCGCCCACGCATACGAGGCCCACGCCGAAATCCCGCACCGCGCTGTCGAGCATCCGCATCCGGTCGCGGCCCAAGTCGCCGGCGGCCACGTTCGCGAGCACCACCGCGTCGTAGCTCTGCATCTCCGCCAGCGTGCTGGGGAACTGGCTGGCGCTGACCAGCCGCACTTCCAACCGTGATGCCTCCAGGGCCGCGGCCAGCGCGCGATCCTGCTCCGGGTCGGCGGACACGAGGAGCAGCCGCGGATCACCGCGCACGCTGGCGAAACCGAGGGCGCGGTTGTTCTGCGGAAGGGGATCGCCCGCTGATTCGACGCGCACTTCGTAGTTGTAAAAGCCCGGCTCGGTGAGCGTCTGCGGGAAGGTGAAGAGGTTCTTGCCGGCGGCCAGTTCCACCGCTTGTTCGCCGAGAAACTGTTCGTTCCGATAGAGCCGTACGTTCGCGGTGCGGGGCGCGTCCGCCTGGACAAAGATTTTGGTCTCGAACGACTGCCCCTTTTTGAGTTGGGATGGAAGTTGGAGGCGTTGCACGGAGACGTCGTTGCCCCGCAACACCCCCAGCGGCACGGCGTCCAGCGTCACGCCCAACGGCTTTGCGGCCAGCACCGCGCCCAGCGCATTGCCAATGTTCTCGTTGCCATCGGACATCAAGACCAGCCGCTTCTGGCCGGTTTCGGGAAACGCCGCCGTGCCCAGCCGGATGGCGGCCGCGAGATCGGAGCGTTGCGTGTCCACCACCGCCTCGATCTTCTGCAGGTCAATCGCCGCGTTCGGCAGCCGGTCAATGCTCGCGTCTGTGCCAAAGACAATCACCCCCGCCTTGTCGGCCCGTTGCTTCCGCGCGGCCAGCTTGTTGACCAAGGCCCGCGCGGCGTCCTGCTGCGCCGACGGGATGCTGTCCGAACGATCGAGCACGAAAATGACGTTCATGCCCTCGACGGGGCGCAACCATTGCAACCCGGCCAGGGCCAGCACGAGGGCGAGGCAGACGAGGGTTCGCAGCGCCAACGCCGTCCAGCGCCGCCCGGCGCCGATCTGCACATCCGTCTTCCACGCCAGCCAAAACACCCACGCCAGCGCGGGCAGCGCCGCGAGCAGCCAGAAGGGATGGGTGAATTGGAAGTTCATCGTGAGAGAGTCGCTAGGCTGCCGGCGGCGTAGTTTTCTGAGGCATGTCGGGCTTTTCCGACCTGTCCGTGTCGGACCAGCTTTTGCACGCGATGATTCTGCGAATCCGCCACGTAGAGATTGCCGCGCGAGTCCAGCGCAATGCTCCACGGATTGGCGAACCGCCCCGGCTCCGCGCCCGGCCCGCCAATGATCTCCGCTGCCTGGCCGTTTGGATCGAACACCTGAATCCGGCTGTTCCCAAACTCGCAGACGAACACCTTTCCCGCCGGGTCCACGGCCACGTCGTAAGGATAACTCAACTCGCCCAAGCCCGAACCCGCCTTCCCGAAAGAGCGGAGGAACCGGCCATCGGCGGAGAAGACTTGGATGCGATGGTTGCACGAATCCGCCACGTAGAGCCGGTCCTGCGCGTCCACCGCCAAGCCTTCCGGTCGGTTGAATTCGCCCGGCTCTGTACCGGCTTTGCCAAGCACGCTCAGTAACCGGGGCGGTTCCCTTTGCAGAGCCCCTCGCCCGTCGGACGGAAGCGGGGTTGAGGGTGAGGGCGCTTGCCGAACGACCGCAAACCGCTGCACCCGTTCCATCGCCGCGTACTCGCACACGTAGATTTCGCCGCGTCCATTCACCGCCACGGCCCGCGGGAAACCAAGCTGGCCGGCGTTGGTTCCGCGTTCGCCCCACTGCGCCACCAGTTCTCCCGATGGCGTGAAGTGATTCACCCGCGAGTAGTGCGGCTCGACGACGACGATGTTTCCGTGGCCGTCGCAAGCCATCCCCTTGGGTTTCCCCAAATCCGTCTGCGGCATCTGCCAGGACAGGATGAACTGCCCGTCCGGCGAGAATTTCTGCACCCGCCCCGTCATGTCCACGACGTAGAAATTGTCCTGCCGGTCCACGGCGACCGAGCGCGGTTTGTTGAATTCGCCGAGGCCGACGCCACGCGCGCCGAAAACAACGGCGCGCTCGAAACACTGGCTGCGCAACGCCATCGCATTCTCCCGGTCGGACGGCGCGCAACCCGCCAGCAGCGCCACCCCGATCATTGTAGCCGCGCTCGTCAGAGCGCGGGGCGGTGGGCCTGGTTCGCGAGCGAGCAGGAAATGCCGCGTTCTCCTGAACGCGGCGGCGAGCCCCAACGGCGCAACCGCCAGTCCCAGCAGGATCAAACACAACGCGTTCACCTGTGCCGCGTGGCCGTAGTGCAGCAAGTTGAAGATCTTCAGCGCGAGTGTTTCGCCCCCGGGCGGCTGGATGATCACGATGGATTCCACGTCCCACAGGCAAAGCAGATAGACCACATACCACGCCGCGCCGAGTTGCGGCGCGATCTGCGGCCAGAGCACCAGCCGCATTAACTGCCCGCGGGTCGCTCCTTCCAGTCGGGCGGCATCCGCCAAGTCCGGATCGGCGCTGCCGATGGCGTGCCGCGCCGCCGTCCAGCCCACCGCCGCGTAGCGCAGCGCCAACGCCAGCACCACGATCCCGGCGCTCTGGTAGAACCCCGCGAGCCCCGGGCGGTTGAAGAGCTTGATCAGCGCAATGCCGATCAAGACCCCGGGGACGAAGAACGGCAACCACGCGAAGCTGGAACGGAGAGACGCCGAGGACGCGGAGAGCCGCGGCGGCTCCGGTGCGGGAAGATTCCGCAAGGCGCCGCGTCGCTCCGAGTTCTCCGCCGCGCCATCTCCCAACGCCGTCGCGTCCTGCGAGGATTCTCCAGGAGCACGGACATGCTTGCCCGCCACCGTAAGGTGCCCCGCGCTCGTGGACAAGAATGTCCGCGCTCCGACTTGGTTGCAGTGCCGCCGCGCTGCGTCTCTGCGTTGCCGGTGAACCGTCGAAATCGTCAGCGCAACCAGCACCACCACCGTGGCCGCGAGCGACGCGTACCAAAGTGAATTCCAGATGGCGCCAGTCCCCGCCGCCACCGCACCGGCCAGTTCCGTCCAGGTCCGCTTTTCCAACGCAATCTGAGCGAGCGGAAGACCCAGCGACAACGCGAGCAGCAGCGCGGCCAGGGTTCCCGCGCCGAGGCGCCAAGCCGAGCCAAGCTGCCGTCGGACAACGCGGGCCGGCACAGCACCCTGAATCCTCGGCCACGGCACCGCGCGCCGGGACAACCAGGCCAGCAACAAGACCGGAGCAAGCACCAGCGGAAGGCTCAGTCGCAGCGCGCCGAGCGCATCAAACTGGGTGTTGAACCGCACCCACATCTCGTCGGGCAGCACTTTCGTTTGCAGAATCGCGGGCACGGCAAAGTTGTTCAGCGCGAGCACGAAGGTCACCACCGCCGCGAGGGCCAATTCGCCCCGGGCCACGGGAAGCAGGAGCCAGCGCAGCAATGCGAAACCGGTCAGCGCCGGCTCGCACTCGAACTGAGCCACCTCCAAGCGCCGCCATCCGGCGAGCCCGGCCAACAACGAAATGGGCCACAGTTGGAGCGACAGAATCCAGATCGTCCCCCCCAGCGAATAGATGCCGAAGGGCAGCCACGCGCGCAGCAGGCCGTTGTCGCCGAGCAGGCGGATCCAGCAATTCGTGACCAGGAAGGGCGGCAATGCCAGCGCCGCGACGGCCAGCGCAAGAAACGCGTTCCGGCGGCGCGCCTCCAGCGTCGCCAGCCACAGGGCCGTCACCACGCCAAAGCCCAGCGCCAGCGCCGTGGTCGTTCCGGCGAGCAGCAGGCTGTTCTGGAGCAAGGGCCAGTTCATGCGGTCGTAGC
>CAZJTM010000068.1:9531-27412 GCA_964548925.1 uncultured Verrucomicrobiota bacterium
TGGGGGGGGGGGGGGGTTGTGGGTGGGGGGCGGTCTGGGGGGGGGGTTGGGGGGGCCGGCGCCCCCCCCCCCCGCCACGCCGCCGAGGTTGCCACCGCGGTCTCATCTCAGGAAGATCTCGTTCAGTTGTTTGGTGGTCACTTCCAGATCGCGCAGCAGCACGTCCCAATCTGGTTTCATCGTGGTCGTCTCCGTCCCGTCCGTCGCACTTTCCAGGGCATTGGCCAGCACCAGCTTTTCCGCCACCTCGCGCCGCTGGAGATACTCGAACAACCTCTGCGCGTTCTCGGGATGCGGCGCGTTGCGAACCACGCCGAGGGTGTTCGGAATGAGCAAGGCTTCCGGAGTCAGGGGCAGCGCGGCAATCGGCAAGCCCTCGCGCCGGCCCGCGTGAATGTCGTCCGAATCGGTCAACCCAATCCAAGCCTCGCCCCGCCCGACGAATTTCACGACTACGGAATTGCCATCCACCACGAACGGCTGGTTGGCCGCCAGCGCCCGCGCCCAGGCCAGCCAGCGCGTCTCGCCCCAAACCTGACGCAGCGCGTGAAAATGCGTGGCGGTCGTGCCGAACTGGGGAAACCCCAGCGCGATCTTGCCGCGCCAGGCGGCGTTCGTGAGGTCCAGCAGCGATTGGGGCGCGTCGGCCAGACTCAGTTTGTTCGTGTTGATCACGATGCGGCGGCTGCGGTAGCCAAAAGCGGCCCAGCCGTTGGTTTCGCGAAAGACCCCTTGCGCGGCGAGCTGGCGTGTGCGCATTTCTTCGTTGCCCCAGAACACGTCGCACTGCGGATGACCGCGCTCGGCCAGCAGCCGATTCGCCAGGCCGACGGTCTTCACCGCCTCGCTGTCATAAACCGCTTTGACTCGGATGCCGGTTTCCTTTTCGAACTCGCGCAGGATCGGCTCGGCATACACCTGGTCTTGCGCGACGTAGAGGGTCACTGTGGGCCGGGAGGCGCGGCGATCGCACGACACCAGCAAGGTTGCCAAGACGGCGAGCCCGGCATTCACGGAAAGCGCAAACCGCGACCGCCGTTGGGAGGCTGTGCATGGGTTGGTTGTTCTCATGGAGAGTTTCATCATGGGTGGTTGTCGGTTGGCCGCCGGTCAGTTCCCCATCCACGGCGCGTCGAAGTCGAGCCGCATGCCTAAATAGGCGCGCAGGTCCGGTCCGCCCTTGGCGTGATCCCGCAGACTGGTGCCCACCGCGCCATGAATGCGCAGCCGGCTCGAGAGTTTGTGTTTGAAGCCGATTTGGGCCGCGAGCCGGTCCGCGCCGCCCGGTTCGTCGCTGGTCTTGCCGTAGATTTCCGAAAGCAGCTTCGTGCGCTTGGTGACCTCCCATTCTTGCGCGAACGAGGCCCGCCAAGTGTTGCGGCGTTCCTCGCGCACCCCGCCAATGCTCGGTTCCTCAACAATGGTGTAGCCGACGTTCACGATGGGCGTAAACCAGCCGAAGGTCTTCTGCGCCCGGGCGCGAAATTCGTATTCCGGCGCGCCCGCCCCCAGCCCTCGCTCCTCGTCACCCGTGGGCAGACCGGCTTCGAAGGACAGCGCTACGCCGGGACGTCGTTCGGTCTCGGGCAGCACCACGTACTTGGTGCCGAGCACGGTGTCGCCGATCCCACACTCCCCGCTGCGCGACAGAAAGATGCTTTCGGCCGAAACCTCCCAGCGTTCCGTGATGCCGTAAACCAATTCCGTGAACGGCAAGGCGCGCGAAATGGCGCTGCCGCCATCTTGGTACAGCCCGCCCACGTACCACTCGAAGGTGCCTTTGTCCGCAGTGGGCACGTCGCCGGTGACCAGCGGGGGCGGCGCGAAGCACGGATGTGCGTCGCAGAGGAGCAAGGCGGCCGCGCAAGTCGCCGGGAGGAGGTGCCGTTGTCGCTTTGATTCTATTGTTCGCATGTTAATGGTTGTCTGGTTCTCCAAGGTCAGGTCTTTCGGTTGTCAGACCGTTCGTTTGTGATACCACCACCACTCAAAGAGCAGCACGGCCAACCCGATGGCCGCGAGCGTACGCCAGAGTTCCAGGTTCGCGCGCTGGATGGTGGTCGCTTCCACGCGCGTGTACTCCCCGAACTTCAATTCGTCGCGCGGGCGGATGTCGCTCTCGGCGGCATCGAGCAGATTCGCGCAGAAGGTGACTTCGTTGGTGCCGGCGCGCAGGCGATAGACGCCCTGCCGCGCTGTGTCGCCAAAGACGATTTCATTCACGCCTTCCACGGGGAGCGTGGTGGTTTGGCCGTCGGGCGATTTCACTTCGGCGCTCTTCACCGGTTCGGTCAGCACGAGGCGGAAGGGATCGCCGGCCTTGATGAGAAGCTGGGCGTTTTTCGCGTTGGCAGGGTTGAGCCAATCCACGGTGTTGGCGATGAAGATCGGGAACGAGACGCGCAACGGCCAGTTGCTTTCCAGCGGATCGAACCCCACCCACACAATGCGTTGCCGGCCCAGGTCGCCCGCGAGGATGAGCGGCGCCTGCGGCGCTTCGAGGATCGAGACCGCCCACGCCGGCGTGCCGCCCCGGGGCGTGAGGCTCTGCACGATCTGCACGTTGTCGAATCCGGCGTAGCGTAACAGCGGGTGCGTGGCCTTCCAGTCCACGATCACCGGCGCTTCCACGGCGGCGACGCTCTCGACCCAGTTCGTGTTCACCGCGCGAAACGCGAGCACGTTGCCTTGGGGCCACACGGTCGGCAGGACGCCGTCCAGCACGATGAAATCAAATCCCGCGCCGGCGTCGGTGAGGTCATTCGCCACGGCCAGATTCACGTTGGCCACGGCGCGCAGGGCCTTTTCGAGCAGCCGATTGCCGCGCGTGACAAGCAGCACGCTCACGGGCTTGGGCAACACGCTCACGATGGACGCTTGATTGTCCGCGGCCAGATCGTCCTTGCTCGTGAGCCGGACCGTGAACACGCCATCCTTCGCTTGTGTGGCTTTGAAGACCTGCGGCGCGGTTTGCTGGCCGGGAACGGTGAGCGGGACGGTGTTGATCAATTGGCCGTCGAGCAGGAGTTCCAGATCAGCGGTGAGCGTGTTGGAGGAAACGTTGGCCACATTGACGTAAACGGCCCGCTGGGTCGTGTCTTCGGGATTGGCCCGCACGTCGAGCGCGGTGAGGCCGAGATTCTCCGCGCGCCGGCCGACCTTGTGATAGATGAGCGGCAACGCCTTGTTCTCGAACTCCGTCAGGTCGCCGACCGCGCCATCGCTGAAGAGATGAATCTCCGCGCTGCGCCGATCCCGCACGAGTGACTCGGCCATCTTGAGGGCGGGAACAAGGCGCGTGGGTGAATCCGCCGGCGCACAGACCTGTAACGCGCGGCGCAACGCGGCCTTCTCGCTGGTGGCGGATTGCTTGACCTCGGTGTTCGCGCCTGCGAGCAGCACCACCATCTGGTCCGTCGGTTCGAGGCTGTCCACCCACTTCAGCGCCTCGGTGCGGGCTTTCTCGAACCGCGACGGCGATTCGTCCACCGCTTGCATCGAGGCCGAGGCATCGAGGATGACCACGCGCAACTGCGCCGGCTTGGCCGAGGTGGCGAAGAACGGCCGCGAAAGGGCCAGCACCGCGAGCGCGAGCAGGAGGATTTGCAGATAGAGCAACCAGTTCTTTCGCAGTTTCTGAAACGGCGCGCTGGCCTGCGTGTCCGCGAGGAACTTCTGCCACAGAAGCGTGCTGGAAACCAGCTTCACCACGCGCTTGCGCTTGAGCAGGTAGAAAACGATGACGACCGGGATTGAGGCCGCGAAGGCGAAGGCCAGCGGTGCCAAGAAGTTCACGATGCACCTCCGGTTTGAGTCGCGAAGCGACAACGGAAATAAGCCAGCCACAACGTGGCTGGGAAATCGTGCGGGATGACATTCCGTCCCGGAGGGACGGTGGAAAGTTCCGTTGTCCCTCCGGGACAAATGCGCTTTCCACCACCGAGGTCCCAGCCACGTTGTGGGTGGCTAATTTCCGACGGCCCTTCGGGCCAAGCACGAGTTGCACTTCGCTGTTTTCGCCCGGGTGAGGTTGCCAACTTGGTCCTCGGATTTCGGATTCCTTTCGGATTTCGGATTTCGGATTTCGAAATTTCCCTCATCCCCACACCTCCGCCTTCCGTAACTGCTTCAACAGCAAATCCTGCAAATCCATATTGGATGGCGCCATGAAGAAGTTGATGCCGCGCTTGGTGCAATACTCGCGCAGGCGCTGGACGAAATTCTGCACGGTCTGCTGATAGGCCTTCATGCGGTAGCGGCCGAAGGTGACCTCCTGCAAGCCGCCGCTCTCGGAATCCACAAGGCGTAGATCGCCGAAGGTGGTGGGCGCGAGTTCCTCCGGCGCGAGAATCTGGACGCAGTTTACTTGAAAGCCGCGACCGACCAACGCGGTGAGGCCAGCTTCGTAGCCGGCCGGATCGAGAAAGTCGCTCAACACGATGGCAAGGCCGGTGTGGCGGGCCTCCAACGCGCCGCGCCGCAGGGCCTCGTTCAAGTCCGCGCCGCCGCCCGCGGTGAGGGCGCTGAGGTTTTGGAAGAACTGCATGGAGGATTTCTTGCCGCGCACGGAACGGAGTGAGCCTTCGATTGCCGATTGCCGATTGCCGATTGCCAATGGTTCGGGCGCGGAGGCTTCTGCATTCTTCGTTCTGCCTTCTGCATTTGGGAAGGGAATCACGCTTACGCGATCGAATCCGCACAGCGCCACGTAGCCGATGGCGGCGGCGATCTGGCGGGCGAAATCGAATTTGCGCGGCTCGCCGAAGGTCATGGACTCGCTGGCATCGAGGAAAATGCGCACGGGCAGCTCGCGTTCCTCCTCGTAGAGCTTGAGGAACAGGCGGTCGAGGCGGCCGAAGAGATTCCAATCGAGGTAACGGAAATCGTCGCCGGGAACGTAGCTGCGGTGGTCGGCGAACTCGACGGATTGGCCGCGCGCACGACTGCGGCGCTCGCCCTTGGCCGAACTCTTGGCACGGCGTGCCGCGAGCAATTGAAATTGTTCGAGCCGGCGCAAGAGTTCGGGTGTCAGCAGTGAGGACATGGGTTTTTAACGCAAAGGCGCAAAGACGCAAAGTTATCCAAAGTCCAGTGATTGGGCGTTTCCGAGATAACGAATTATTTCGGGACGCTTGCGATAAACAACATCGGACAAATTGTTACCTGCGGGCAGCCGCAAGATTGGAGGCATGGCGCCAGATGCTTGCGCGTGGCGGCCTACGACAGGACAGAAGTTCGTTATGAAGTCGAAAGTTGAATTCACCCCTTCGATTAGATTCAACGGGTAATCGCGAATCAGCACGAGCTTCACATTCCGGCAAAGTCCCAAGAGTCGCTCAAAATGCGCCGGTGCCGTGTCTAGCAACAGACGACCCAAAGCCTGTCGTGCTTCTGGCAAATGTACGATGTCGCGAGGCCGCAAGGTCGGATACGGCAATGGGTCAACATGAGCGGCGTCACGAAGATAAGAGCGCTCCAGATACAAGACGGCTTTGTCGAATGGTTCAAACCAAGAGACTGGCTCTTGTTCAGGCAACTCAAAATACCTCAGGAGTCGAGAGGCTAAGTAATTTGTCTCCAAGGGGGTTGGCCATTGGCGAGGAAGAGCAAACTCTTTCCATGAAGGGTTCAGCGCCATCGTGAGGATCTCAGCACCAAACGGATTACCAAAGAATGGAATCGGATGAAGTGGCAGTTCGTTCGTGGGAAATAAATCACGTTGATTTTCTCTAAGCCGGGCCAAGTTTGTCTGGGCTTCTTCAACCAAGCTCAAAATCTTTATAGGATCTTCAGGTTTTCCATCCCATGCTGCGACCTCTTTCAAGATTGATTCTGCCACTTCGGCCCAAGTGCGATTGGGACGCATGTCAATTTTGAGACGAGGGCGAAGAGTTTCCATGTCATCATCAATCACAACGTCTGGTTTTCCTGCAAAGCCATCAAAGAAGCTTTCGACTTGGTGTTTCGCTGCAACTGACTTTGCGTATTCCACCCCCGCCAGGGACCAAAGCGTCAGACTAAAGCCCGCGTCGTGAAATTTCGCGAGCGCATCTCTTGCACCGGGCAGAAGTTTCCCTTCCTTGTCGATCAAGGTCAGGTCAACGTCTATGCAAATACCAATTGCCATTTCATTGCGCCTTTGCCCCTTTGCGTCTTTGCGTTAAACCTCGACTGCCTCCGCCGTCACCGGCACATCGCGGAGAATCTGGCCGATGATGTGGTCAGCGGTGATGCCTTCGGCTTCGGCCTCGAAGTTCAGGATGAGGCGGTGGCGCAACGCGGGGAGCGCGGCGGATTGGATGTCTTCAAAGCTGACGTTGAAGCGGCCTTGCGCCAGCGCGCGGACCTTGCCGGCGAGGATGAGCGTTTGCGCGCCGCGCGGGCTGCTGCCGAAACGCAGATACTGGTTCGCAATCGGCGCGGCGGTGTCGGTCTTGGGGTGCGTGGCCAGCACGAGGCGCACGGCGTAATCCTTCACGTGCGAAGCGACGGGGACTTCGCGCACGAGCTTCATGAGTTCGCTGAGGCTCTCGCGGGACAAAACTTTGTTCACCTCGGGCTTCGTGCCGGTGGTGGTGCGATTGATGACTTCGGTCAATTCGTCCGCGCTCGGGTAGCCGACAAGGATTTTGAAGAAGAAGCGATCGAGTTGCGCTTCGGGCAGCGGATACGTGCCTTCCTGGTCAATCGGGTTTTGTGTGGCCATGACAAAGAACGGTTCGGCGAGCTTGCGGAGTTCGCCGCCGGCGGTGACCTGTTTTTCCTGCATGGCTTCGAGCATGGCGGATTGGGTCTTGGGCGTGGCGCGATTGATTTCGTCGGCGAGAATCAGGTGCGCGAAGATCGGGCCGCGTTGAAACACGAAGCTGCGCTTGCCGGCATCGCTTTCCATGACGAGGTTCGTGCCGAGGATGTCGGCGGGCATGAGATCGGGCGTGAACTGGATGCGATTGAACGGCATGTCGAGCACTTCGCCGAGCGTGCGAATGAGGAGCGTCTTGCCGAGGCCAGGCACGCCTTCGAGCAGCACGTGCCCGCCGCCGAACAGCGCGATGAGGGTGTTCTCGACGATGGCCGTGTGGCCGACGATGACTTTGCCGATCTCGGCCTGGAGCGCGGCGTAAGTGTCGCGGAAGGATTGAATTCTGGATTCGGTGCTCATAAAGGAATTAAAACCACAGATGGACACGGATGGACCCGGAAAAAACACGCGGAAACAAACCGGACGAACGACTGCAGACGGACAAGCCCGGACCAGGCTTCGTTTTGGATCGTGGAATTCGCGCCGTCCCTACTCCGTGTGCATCCGTATGCATCCGTGGTTGAATCACTTCTTCAAATCGTCAAAATAGTCCTTCACCGCCCCCTGATACGCGCGCGGCACCTTTTCCTGGCTCAGCGCGCTTTGAGCGTCGGCTTGCGCGGCGGTGACGGCTTCCTCGTATTGGACCTTGCTCGTGCCTTTGATGCTGACGCCTTTCAAGGTGATGCTCGGCAACGGGCCGCCCGGCGAGAACTGGCCCTTCAGCTTCGTGGGCGTGAGCGCGTCGCTCAGCGTCTGATCGCGGTCCGTGATGCCGCGTGGATCGAGGTCGGGCCGTTGCACGCCCGAGGCGTCAAAGGGTTCGGTCCAATCGCCGCTCGCCTGCCAGTCGCCGCCCTCCTCACCCCACGTACCCACGCCGCGGCCGGGGCGTTTGCCGAACGGATTGAAACCGCCTTGGGCCTTGCATAGTCCCCAACCCTGACAGGAGCCGATGCACATCGAAGCCTTGTCCAGGTTCTCCAAGGCGGCCAGCAGCGCCTGGGCGTCGCCCAGTTGTTCCATGAGCCGCTGCAATTCACCCACCGCCTTCGCCAGCGACTGTCCCGCCCCGGGCTGGTTGCCCTGCTGCATCTGGTTCATGGCGTCTCTTAAGAACTCGCCGACCTTGCCGTATTCGCTGCCAGGCTCGATGGCCTTTTCCACTTCCCGCATGATCTGCCGCAACTGTTCGGGCGAAAGGCTCGCCTGCCGCAAGGCGGTCATCATCCGCTTGAGCGTGGCTTGCGCGGCGAACGCCTGTCCCTTCTCCAATTGCTCGGCGAGGTCCTTGCCCAGTTCGGCCATCTGCATCTGGAGCTGCTGCAGCGCCTTCGCCATTTGGGCGAGCTTCTCCAAATCGGTCTGGGCGAGATTCAAGTCCTTGAGAAACTTGTCCACCTGACTGGCCTCGAGGGCCTTGAGCGCCTCATCCAGCGGGGGCAGGGAAAGCCCCAGTTCGGCGGCTTGGCGCGCCAGGTCGGCGAGTGATCTCTCAAGTTGCTGCTTCAAGGCCTCGCTGGCGGCGGAATCGCCGGCTTTCAGCCCGGCGGCGGTTTGCTGGAGCTTCTGCAAATCCGCCTTCAACTTGTCGAGCGCCTCGGGGTTCGCGGCTTTGTCCCCGAGCGATTGCTGGAGCGCCTCCATTTTCTGCTGGAGGTCCGCGGCGGACGGCGAGTGGGCGGAGCCCGGCGAACGCGCGGCCTGTTCCAGCCGCCGGAGCGCCGGGTCCTTGGCCAGCTCGCGGGTTTCTTGCTTCAACTTCTCGCTGACGCTGGCGAGGTCGCGCAAGGCCTCGCTCCGCGTGAGTTTCGCCTGCGCAAGCTGTTCGCCAAGGTCTTTGACGCGTTCGAGCGACTTTTCCGTGGCGGCCAGTGCGGGCTTGCGTTCCTCCAAGCCGCGGCGCGTCAGTTCGGCGAGGTTCTTCCCCGTCTCGCGAATGACCGCGGCATCCGCCTGCTTCTGCAAGTGCGTCTTGCTGCGGTATTCAGGCACAAATCCCAGCCCCACGCCCAGGGCCAGCACCAGCAACGCCCAGCGGCTGATCCGCGGCAGCGTGAAGGGCAGGAGGCGGCGCTCCTCGAGTTGCTTCGCGTGCGTGGCGGCGTCGTGGAGCAGCAGTTGCCGCCATTCCGGCGGCGAAGCCGTGCCCGCCAATTCAAGCGCCGTGCTGAGGCGCTCCTTCAGTCCTAGGCGCTGATCCAGCCAGCGGGCGGTGCTTGCGGGCGACGGATCACGCCACGCGGCCCAGAGCAAACCGCCCAACGCGCACAGCCCGAGGGCCACGCCCGCCCAAATTAGAGTGACGGCCGGAATGGGAACCACCTTGTACACCCCCAGCGCGGCGAGCCAAACGAGGCTGCCGACAAACACTCCGTGCCACAACCCGCAAAACGCGCGTTGCCAGCGGCGTCGCCGCGCGGTGCGCCGGACGACGGTTTCGATGAACTGGAGTTCGCTCACGGCTCGCCGTCAAGCTGCATGACCGGGGCGTGTCGCGCCAGTGGAAATTGCTCCCTTGCGGTAACGCCCGACCGTCACCAGAAGGATGTTCCCGTACGGCGCGTTACGAACGATGCGATTGACCCAAACCGGGCGGCGGCACAATCTCCCGGCAGCATGACCGCACCAAGCTCGCGTCTCGCCGCGTTGAAATTCGTCAGACTCCTGGCCGCTGGCGGCCTGGCGGTGTTGGGCCTCCTCGCCAAACCCACGGCACAGGCGGTCCCCAACATCGTCTTCATCCTGGCCGACGATCTGGGCTACGGCGACCTCAGTTGCTACGGCCAGCAACGATTCAAGACGCCGAACATTGATCGCCTCGCGGCAGAGGGCATGAAGTTCACCGCGCATTACTCGGGCAACAATGTTTGTGCCCCGGCGCGTTGCGTGTTGCTGTCCGGCAAGCATCCCGGGCATGCCTACATCCGGGACAACCGCGGCGGCCTGGGGACGGACGGCGAAGGGCAGGAGCCGGTGCCCGCCGGCGAGCTCAAACTGCCGCTCACGTTCAAGCTGGTCGGCTACACGGTGGGCGGCTTTGGCAAGTGGGGATTGGGCGCGGTCGGCGGCTCCGGCGACCCGAACCGGCAGGGGTTCGATGTCTTCTTCGGCTACAACTGTCAGGCCGTGGCGCACAATTATTACCCCACGCACTTGTGGTCGAACAGCACCCGTGTGGCGCTGGGCAATCTGAAGTTCGCCGCGCACCAAAAGCTGCCCCCCGAAGCGGACACGAACGCGCCCGCCAGCTATGCGAAGTTCCGCGGCGCGGATTACGCACCGGACTTGATCGGCGAGCAGGCGCTCCAGTTCATTCGAGACAACCGAGACCGCCCGTTCTTCCTCTACTACGCCACCCCTGTGCCGCATCTCGCGTTGCAAGTGCCGGAGGATTCCCTGAAAGAGTTCGCGGGCAAGTTCCCCGAAACGCCGTATCTGGGCGGGCGCGGTTACCTGCCGCAGCGCACGCCGCGCGCCGCCTACGCCGCGATGATCACTCGCTTGGACCGCGAGGTGGGCCGCGTGCTGGACTTGGTGAAAGAACTCGGCCTCGATGAAAACACGCTCTTCGTTTTCACCAGCGACAACGGTCCGCTCTACGACGGCTTGGGCGGCACGGACACGGAGTTCTTCAACAGCGCCGCAGGTTTCCGCGGGCGGAAGGGCTCATTTTATGAGGGCGGGTTCCGCGTGCCCTGCCTGGTGCGGTGGAAAGGCAAGATCGCGCCCGGCACGACGAGTGACCGCGTGACCGGCTTCGAGGATTGGTTGCCGACGTTGCTGGAACTGGCCGGCGCCAAGGATCAGGAGCCGGCGGGTTTGGACGGCATCAGCTTCGCTCCCACGCTGCTCGGTCAACCGCAAGCACCCCGGCCCTTCCTCTACCGCGAGTCGCCCGGCTACGGCGGCCAACAATGTGTGCGCGTCGGTCACTGGAAATTTGTGCGGCAGAATCTGAACGCCAAGGACAATGAGGCGAAACGACCGACCAACGAACTCTACGACTTGGAGAAAGACCCATTCGAAACGAAGGACGTCTCCGCGCAACATCTGAACATTGTGGCCGAGCTTGCCGCGATCGCCTTGGAGCAACACGTCCCGGCGACCCTTTGGCCCCTCCCCGCGCTGGATGTCCGACGGAAGGCCCAGCCGCCGCCTGCGGAACGGGCGAAGATTCCCTCTGAATAGACGCGGCCGGGAGCTTGGTCTTCCCATTCTACATCGATGCCGCATCGCGGCGCGCGCGGCAGCGCGCCGCGCCGGGCGGTCGCTGTCACGCTGGCGCGGTCTTGAGGCCGGGGCTCGCAACTCCCACGCGAAGCCAGCAATTCTCATTATCCTGAAAGACTAAGTTGGGGGTGATTTCATCGTCGTTTGGCTACCACTTCCTCAAGCTGAGAGGCTCGTGCCCCGAGCGTCGGAGGTCAACTTCTCCGCCATTGGTTTCTGCCAGCGCAAGGGGGCTTCGCGCAGCGGCTTGCGCCGTTCCAGTCCGCCCCAACTCAGCGACAAGTAGAGCACGGGCTGATGCCCGTGGCGGCCCAACTGGCAGGACTCCATTGCCGGAGGCGGCGTTACGGACTAGAGGATGCCGAACGGGGACGGCGGGAGGACGCACAGAAGCACGAAGAAAGTCAGCCCCGCCGGCTCGGCAAGCTGGCCGCCCAACACGGTTTCAAGCGCGGCTCCAAACCATCGCCGGCGATGTAACCTTCGGTCTCGTCGCCCCAACTCATGTCCCGCCCGCCTGAAAAACTACCAGACGCAAGAGTTGCGCCGCGCGCTGGAACCCAAATCAGCCCTATCAGGTTCATGGGCAAAATGGCTGCGGCGTACCCGTGCCCGCCAGTAGTTCAACACGTCTTTCAGCGTCTGCTCCAACGGGATCGTGGGGGCCCAGCCAATGGCGGCGTGAATCTTTGCCGCGCTGCCGTAGAGATTCGGCACGTCGGACGGCCGCAACCGCGCCGGGTCCTCGCGCACCTCAATGTCCCGAACCGTGGCCTGCGCCAGGAAGAAATCCAGCACCTCGCGGATCGAGTGCGACCGGCCGGAGCAGAGGTTGTACACCTCGCCCGGGAGCCCGCGCTCCAGCAGCATCCAATACCCGCGCACGATGTCCCGGACATCCGTGTAATCGCGCCGGGCCTTCAAGTTGCCCACCAGGATCACCGGCTCGCGCAACCCCAGTTCAATCTCGGCAATCTGCCGCGCGAACGCGGAGGTGACAAAGACCTCGCCCCGGCGCGGGCCGTCGTGGTTGAAGGCCCGGGCGCGCAGGCACGGAATGCCGTAGCTCCGGAAATACTGATGCGCCAGCAGGTCCTGGGCGATCTTGCTCACCGCGTAGGGCGAAAGCGGGCGCAATTGCTGGTCCTCCGTCACCGGCAATTCATTTTCCTGCACCAGCCCGTACTCCTCGCTGGACCCCACCACCAGCACCCGTGGGAACGGCGCGCCCCGGTGCCGGATGGCCTCCAGCAAATGCACCTGGCCAATGACGTTCGTTTGCAGCGTCTCCGCCGGCGCGTGCCAAGACGCCATCACCTGGCTCTGCCCGGCCAGATGAAGGATGTAATCGGGCCGGGTGTTTTCCAGCAACTCGGTGACAGAAGATTGGTCGCGCAAGTCCGCCTCCACGAGGAGCAGCCGGGTGCGCAGCGATTCGATGTTCTCGGGATTGCTGCGCCAGCGGCAGGCGCCGAAGACCTCCGCCCCTTGCGCCAGGGCGAACTCCGCCGCATGACTGCCCACGAACCCGGTCACCCCGGTAATCAGCACTCGCATGCGCGGAGTATCCGGGCGCCCGCCGCGTTGTCAAAGCCGATATGCGGCCCGCCCCCCGTATCCATGCAGTTGGAAAAACGCTCGCCCTCACCCCAACCCTCTCCCCGGGGGAGAGCGTTGGGGTGAGAACTCCCCGAAACGATGCCTCGCGCTTTGAATCGCTGAACCGTAGCGGCGTCCCGGCAGAGCGCCGCCATCTTCCCCATCCAAGAACTGGCGGCGCTGCCGAGACGCCGCTACGCCGAAGTTGATGGGGAGGGCGAGTGTGGATTCCATCTGAATAGACACCGCTTGGCGCCCGTAGCTGCGGTTGTGAAACCGCAGGGGGCGTGGGTGTGGCGGGGGATGACTCGAGGACTGCGTTTTGACAAACGCCGCTACACAGCCAGGCACAGGCCCGCTTCGGGATCGGGCTCAATGGAACGTCGCGTCAGTGGAGTAGGCGCGCACGAATCCGGCGAGCGGGGCGGCGGTGGAGAGCGTGGCGCATTGGAGCTTCCGGCCGGATTTCCACACCACCCGCCCGTCGCCGTAAAGCTGGTTCAGGCCGGCCAGCCCGCACGGGTTGCCCGTTTCGAGCTTCCCCGCGGCCGGGTCGCCGGTTCGCGGGCCGGACTCCCCGTGGCTATAGGCCCAACTGTCGTTCAGATGCCAGTGGAACAACTGGTCGCTCATCAACAAGCGATCCGCGCGCAACTCGTTTTCGGTCAGGTCCTGCGGACGCGTGGCCGGCAGCCAACTTGTCCCCTGACCAAGTCCAAGCCCACTTACTGTTTCAATGCGCGGTAGAAACGCGGCTGGTTGTCCGCGCCCGGATAGCTCCAGAAACCCGACCAGCCGTAAGCGTTCGTGACGCTCAAGGCGGGTCGCCAATCAACCAAGTTGGTTGAGGACTCGATTTCGTAAGAACCTGTCCATTCCCCGAGGAGGGAAACCAGCACGCCATCCGCAAACGCGTCGCCGACGGTGGGACTCGCCGACAACCGTGGCCGCTGGGTAAAACTCGCGGTGATCGTTTTGCTTTGATCCATCGTCACGATGAGTTCCGGATCGTTGCCGCTCGCATCGCCACTCCAGCCCATGAAATCCTGGCCCGCGTCCGGCGTGGCCTTCAGGGTGGCGACTTCACCTATGGCAAACGTATTTGTTCGCGGCATCACGTTGACGCGACCCAAGCCGTCACTCAAGACGGCCAAGCTGACGCGTCCGGCTGGCAGTGGCGCGAAATTGGCCGTCACGGTCCCATTTGGTGACCGCACCGTGAGGGTCTGCGGATTCACCGTGCCTGTCATGGCCCCCGACCAACCAACGAAATAATGACCGGCGGCCGGCTGGGCTCTGAATCTCACCGTTGTGCCATAGGGATACACCAACGACTCCGGGAAGGTGCTGAGGGTGCCATTCCCGGATATGCCCGGGAGCACAAACGTGCCAAACACTGCTTCCGCCAGCTTGTCGCTGGTCATCGTCAGGGAGGTCACCGGATTGCTGCCTTGGGCGTGCCCTCTCCAGCCGAGGAACGCCCAGCCGGTGGCGGGTTGTGCCGTCAGGGTGACCGATGAACCCAGCGGATAGACACTCAAGAGCGGGTCAGGCAGCACGATGCCTCCGCCGGCGGTGACGGCGTGAAGCCGATATTGCGTCGAGCTCGGGAGCGCATTCGCGGCGGCAATCTGCAATCCGGAAACCGTCGCCGCCCCGCCCGCTCCGCGAAGCAGCCGGATCGTCATGGTCTGCCCGGCGGCAACCTGCACGCCGGCAAAACGGACGTATTGCAGGCCCTCCCGCCACATTTGCGGATTGGCCAGCGGGGCGTCGTGAGTGCCGAGGATTCCATAGTCCGCCGCGCCCACCAGCATCTGGAAAGCGCCTTGTCCCGAATACAGGTACACGTCGTATTGTCCGGCAGGCAGATTGGTCACCAGCAGAGTCGCGCTGCCGCTCTGCGGATAAAGGAACCCGTGATACATCGTGTCCACCGCTGTGTTGTACCAAGCGCCTGGCAGATTCTGAACTTCAAGCCCCGCCGCGGTGATGGTTCCATCCGCTTGCTGCAAGTTGGAGAGCGCTCCGTCCCTTTTCCACTCTCCCGACGCTGAATCGCGGCTGTAGAAATTCCAGAGGTCGTTGGTGGACCTCCCGATCGCCGCCAAGCCCGTCTTGTTGCTGTTCAAGCCCTCGGGCGTCAGGTGGCCGCCGAAGTTGACATTGATGAGCGCGTTGGAGGCGAACCGGACAACCGTCAGCGGCGCGTTCGGACTGGTGATTGCACCGGCACGGTTTGTAATTGTGACGGAGTAGTTGCCTGCGTCGCCGACGCCAACGCCCGGCACAACCAGCCTCGTGCCGGTGGCTGACGGCAGGTTGGTACCGTTGAAGGACCATTGGTAACTCAGGGGTTCGTCCCCTGTCACCGTCACCTGAAAGACGACGTCCGCGCCTTCAAAAACGGTTTGGCCCGTCGGCGGGGCGGAGATGGTCGGCACCCCGGGCGCCAGCGCGGCCCGGTAGATTTGCATGCCGGAAATGCTGGGCCCGCCTCCGGCGCCCGGCAGCAGGGTCACTGTCACCGCGTTGCCGGCGGCCAATTGCACGTTGGTGAAGCACGCGTATTGCACGCCCGCCTGCCACACCGGGGGACTGGTCACCGGCACATCGTACGTGGTTAATGTTCCGTAGTTTGTCGTTTCGACCCGCAGTTGGAAGTTGCCCTGTCCCGAGTAGAGAAAGAAATCGTAACGGCCAGCGGGCAGGTTGGTCACAACGACCGAAGCTGGGCCGCTTTGGGGATAGAGAAATCCATTGTACATCGCGTCGCTGGAGCCGTTGTACCAGGCGCCCGGCAAATTGTTGACGAGCAGTCCCGCCTCAGTGAGGCTCCCATCGGCTTGCAGGAGGTTGGGGATGCTTCCGTCTTGGCGCCATTGCCCCGGGGCCACGTCTCGGCTGTAGAAATTCCAAAGGTCATTGGTCGTCTGCCCCATGGCGGCAAGGCCGACCTTGTTGATGTCCAGCCCCGCAGGCGTCAAGTGCCCGCCAAAGTTGACGTTGATGAGCAGCGGATCGCCAGTCCCGGAGCCGTCCGCGCGGACGTTGGTCCCAAACAACGCGGCGGCAGCACAGAGGAAGAGGGTTTGAAACCAATACGGTAGCGGCAATGGCGTTTTCATATTCCTTTCAAGGTTTGCCTGACCGGTTGAGCCCAGCCGGCAAGTTGCGGCCATCTTCCCAAGGTTCCTTTTCATGTCAAGCCTTGAGGAACATGGGGCAATCGGGTAATAGCTGCGGCAGTTCGGACTGTGAATTCGCAGCCATCCCATCCAGCCCAACACGCAAAGCCTGTCGGACATCTTCCGGGAGGGACGCCTCCCCTCAGCGTCATTGTACTGAACTACAACGGCGCGCGATGGATCCAACGCTGCCTGGAATCACTGCGGGCGCAGACGATCTTCGATCAACTGGAGGTCTTGGTGGCGGACAACGCATCCACGGACGGCTCCGACCTGATGGCGGAAGCGGTTCTGAAAGACTGGCCTCGTGCGCGCTTCATCCAAAACGGGGTGAACCTCGGCTTCGCTGAAGGCAACAATCGTCCCGCCAGCCAAGCTTGCGGGGAGTTCCTTTTCTTTCTGAACAACGACGCGTGGCTCGAACCCGATTGTCTGGAGCGGCTGCTGGCGGAGGTTCGGCGCACGGGCGCGGCGGCAGCCACGCCATTGGTGCTGAATTACGCCGACGACAGCTTCCAATCCAACGGTGCGACTGGCTTCGATGTTTTCGGACTGGTCAGCACACGAACCCCGCATGCCGCAACCCACGAGGTCTTGATGCCGGAAGGGTGCTCCTACCTGATTGAACGCGAGCTTTTCGTGGCGTTGGGCGGATTTGACGCGCGGTATTTCATGTTTGCCGAGGAATACGATCTTTCGTGGCGGGTGTGGATTTCTGGACGCGCCTGCGTCGGTGTGCCTGCGGCCCGCCTGCACCATCGCGGAGCGGCAGACGCTAATCCCGAGGGCGGCGCGGCGGTCGTCGAGTTCCGGACGAGCGACTCGAAGCGGTTCTACGCGAATCGCAATGCGTTGCTGAGCCTGCTCAAGAACGGACAGAATCTGCTGCTGCTGTGCGTCCCGCTGCAACTGGCCCTGCTGCTGGCGGAAGCGGTGGTCGCCCTGGTGCTGGTCCGGCGGGGCGGATTCGTCAGGCGCGCGTATTGGGACGCCGTCGCCGATTGCTGGCGGTTGCGGGGGCACATCCGGGCGGAGCGGCGGCGGATTCGGCAATTCCGGCGGCGCGGGGATGTCTGGATGCTGCGCTTCCTGCGCTGGCGGTTGAACCGGTGGGATGAGGTCCAGCGCATGCGCCGCTTCGGCGTGCCCAAGGTCACCCCCCGCTGAGCCGCATCCGGGCCAAGGCTGTTGGACGTTAAGACGCAGTTCGGCGGCACCGCAGCCAAATCGGAGCGTGGACATTCTTGTCCGCGAGTGCGGGTTGCCTTGCCGTGGCGGACAAGAATGTCCGCGCTCCTGGAGAATCCGAGCAGGAGGCCAAGACCTCGGGAGATTACACTGCGACGTTATCGAGGCGGACGGGTTTCGGGCGGTCTTCGCCGCCGGCCTCGCACTTCGCTGGTTGGCTTGCTCCAACCGCCGCCCGCCGGGTGCGGATTTCGCAGGGTTTGCCTCGCGTCTTGGCGTCCTGGCGCCTTGGCGTTGAACTCCGGTGGAATCGTCACCGCCCAGTCAGCGGGCCTGGCGCCGTTGACACCGGAAGGCCGCCGACCCAAGGTATGGGCCAATGATGATCGTCCGAATGCGCCAGCCCGGCCACGCCCCCGTAGCGGAGTCTCGGCAGAGCGCCGCCATGCTTGAAGGCCAAGCCAAACATTGCGGCGCGCCGCCGGGTCACCGCCACGATCGCCAAGTCTTGCGACGGATGCCGCGGTTGGCGTCTTGGCGATGGCTGCTGACGCTGGGCGGTTTCATCGCCGCAGACGCCAGCGCGCAGGATTCGCTGCAACTGCGGACCAATTACTACACGGTGATGGGCGCGACGGTGCCGGAGATCCGGCGTTCGTTGGACCAAGGGCGACCGCAAAGCGCCACCGGGCCGCACGATGGGGTGACGACCTGGAACATCACATGGCAGAGCTCGATCCGGCAGCGCGGCGGGGTGAGCCGCCTGAGCGCGTTCACCACGCGGACGACAATCACCATCACGCTGCCGCGGTGGCAGGCGCCCACAAACGCCGCCCCGGACGTGGCGAAGGCCTGGCAGGATTACTGGGCG
>CAZJTM010000069.1:0-1156 GCA_964548925.1 uncultured Verrucomicrobiota bacterium
GATCGCGGCGCAACGGCAACTCGCCGCTTGAGACGCTGGGAAGAATCGGTTAGAGAAATGCCTCCCAGAAACGGGACGAGGGGGCCAGGCCGCGTGGCGACAGTCCCCTGGTTTCCTTCGTTTCCCAGGGGGGCTTGGGTAACAGGACTTTGGGCGCAACGAAGCGCGCTTCGCCCCGCCGCCGGGTAACAGTTACTTTTGGCGCACTACGGACTCAGGATAAATGTTACCGGGGCTGGGAGTTGGACGAGGGGTTTGCCTGTTCATTGACTCGAGTTCGTGGTTACCGAAACACCGAACATGAGTCTGTCCGCCAAACGCGAATATCTATCCCGCATTCACGGTCGCTACCAGCGCGCCGGTCGTCCGCACAAGCAGCGCAGGCGCTGCAACGCTTTGCCCGCGTGGCTCTGGACACTGAAGGTGTGCCCGACGCCACCACGCGGCTCAAATTCCGCCCGCGGCGCGAACCGCACGCCCGAGGCAAAGGGCTTTTCGCCGCCATTAACGCTGCCCTCGCCGCGCGCGGGCGGCGGCGGCGCGAAAGCCCCCTGGGGGACGCCACGCGCCTCGCCGCGCCGCCCTCGACCCAGAATCAAAAGCGCGAACGCGATCCGGAACAGCACCCAACCAAGAAGATCCCCCGTGGCATTTCGGGATGAACGCGCCCCGCGGCACGGACCGGGACAGCAAACTGGTGCATCCCGTGGTCGTCCCCGCGGCCAACGTGGCCGACGTGACGAAGCCGGCCGAACGGCGGCACGGCGACGAGACGCAAGTCCCTGCGGACGCCGGTTGCCCCGGGGCGGAGAAGCGAGCGGAGATCGCGGCGTTGGAACGGAAGCCTGACGGGCAGATCGCGGGCAACCGCAGCGGGATCAATGCTCGGGCCGACGGCGCGGCGCAGGCGGCGCTCCACGCGGGGGAGCAAACGCAGGCGGCGGGTTGAGCGTTCGTGGAGCCTCCCTTCCACATCATGAAGAATCTCTTCCGACATCGGAAAGGGAGGGGGCGCGGACGGGCACAGCAGGGGACTCCACTCTGCGTGCTCTTTGCCCTGGCCAGCGTGGTGATCGGCGCGCGCACACGGGCCACAGCCTGAAAGAACGTGCCTCCACCTGATTTAAGCCGTGAAGAGGATCGAAGGAAAACCAAT
>CAZJTM010000069.1:1166-26807 GCA_964548925.1 uncultured Verrucomicrobiota bacterium
GCATGCGCTGCCTGAGGGACTGCCAGCCCGAGCCGACCGAGACGAATCCCTGCTGCGCGTGGGGCGTTTCTTGTCAGCGCCAACGCCCACCGGAAATCCAGGCTTTCTTCAGCGTCTCCTTTGTGACTCGCTCGTTCATCGAGCCAGCCGGAAGCAGACACCAAAATCTCACCTTAACCAGTGGTCCAAGAATGGGGTGAATTACGGAAGGTCCGGCGCATCCGGAGCGGATGGAGCATTCCAAACTTGCATCCGGGGGTCGCATGGTCCGCTGGTGATTGTCAGAGTCCAAGGCCTCCCGGACTTGATTCGCTTACCATGGAAGCTGGCGGACGAGCGATAATGATCATGTGATTCCTAAAGTCTTGCCGCGCCTTGCGCGACTCGATCCTGCCGGCAGCGCAGAAAACCCGCCTATCCCATCGGATTAACCGAATCGTCGCTTCGGAAAGTCGTATTGGCGGGGCTCGTGGTCCGCGCCTACCGTTCGCTCGCAGTCGCCGGTCGGCCGGCCGCTCCGCGGGGAGCGGGCCGAACGGCGCCGAAACGCGAACGAGAAAGGCGCAATATGATTTGGATTCTGTTTGTCGGAACACTGCTGCTGTCGCTCTGGGCGGCGGCGCGGGTGAAATCGGTTTATCATCGTTACAGCCAGGGCATGGTGATGTCCGGCCTGACCGGCGGTGAGGCCGCGTACGAAATCCTCCGCCGCGCGGGCATTCGTGACGTGGAAATCACGCACCAGGATGGCATGCTCGGCGATCATTACGATCCGATCCACAAGCGGCTCGTACTCTCGACCGACAATTTCTATGGGCGCTCGCCGGCGGCGCTCGGCGTGGCGGCGCACGAGTGCGGGCACGCGATTCAGCACCAGATGGCCTACAAGCCGTTGCACTGGCGCATGGCGGCGGTGGGCATCACCACCTACGCCAGCCAGGTCGTGATGTGGCTGCCGCTGATCGGCCTGTTCACGGGCATCATTCAGCCCATGACCGGCGCGTTGATCATGGCCATGGCCTGGGGCGTGATCATGATGTTCAACCTGGTGACGTTGCCGGTGGAATTCGACGCCTCGCGGCGCGCCAAGGTGGTGTTGTCGAACCTCGGCATGATCGCGCCGGGAGAGGAAGCGCTGGCCGTGCGCAAGGTGCTGGATGCGGCGGCGTGGACCTACGTGGCGGCGTTCATCACGTCGCTGGTGTATTTCCTGTGGCATCTGCTGCCGCTGCTGGCCGGCGGCCGCTCGCGGGATTGAAAGGGAAAATCGCATGAATCAACACACGCAAACCATGAAAAGTTCCATCCTGAAACCGGGCGAGAAGATTCACGTGATCCACCGGCGGCGCTTTGAGAAGGACATTCGCCGGCATTTTGTGGGCACGGTTGAAGCCTACGAAGCCGGCTTGATCCGGGCCACCGGCTACGTGTTTGTCGTGGACGAACTGAACCAGCATCTGTTCACCAAGCGGCCCGACCGCCGCACGAAGTTGATCCCGCTCGCCTCGGGCGACGTGATTGTCAACGTGCTGCCGGAGGACCTGGACACCGAGCAAGTGCGCTACGAACTCGACGGGCGCAAGCTCTGGGTCACAGACGGCAACGGCTGGAAGATGGACGTGAAAGAATTCGGCTGGGGCTGAGCGCCCGGCATCAAACACAAACCCCCACAAGCAACCATGAAACTGACATTGCAACATCTCTGCGTTCGCTCCACGGATCAATTGGACGGCTGGGTGGAGAGCCGCATCCTGTCACTGCAAGACCGGCTGCAAATTGACGAGGCCAACGTGCGCTTGGAGTGCTGTTTCCAAACCAGCCCGCCCTTCGCGGTGCATGTGCATCTGGTCACTCCCGGACCGGACGTGTTTGCCGAGGGCCGCGATCACACGCTGCGCGCGGCGTTCGGCAAGGTGATGGCTGAACTTGAAACGAAGATCGCGGGGCGCGAACAGAAGCGCACACAGCGGTTGCGCAGCCGGTTGAGCGCGCCCGCCGGGCGGAGCCGGAATGGCAATCGGGCCCGGTGAGTCCGACTGTTTCCGTGAACAGCAACCGAAGAAAACGGTCAATTCCTACACTATGAAATGGTCATTCAAACTTGGACGCTTGCTCGGGATTGACGTGTACATCCACGTCACCTTCCTGCTGCTGTTGGGCTTCATTGGCTTCGCGCACTGGACGGTCGGGCGCAGCTTGGAGGCGGCATTGGCGGGCGTGCTGTTCTTCGCGAGCTTGTTCCTTTGCGTGCTGCTGCACGAATACGGTCACGCCCTGGCGGCCCGGCGCTATGGCATCGGCACGCGCGACATCACGCTGCTGCCCATCGGCGGCTTGGCACGTTTGGAGCGGATGCCGGAGAAGCCTTTTCAGGAACTGGTCGTCGCCCTCGCCGGCCCGGCCGTGAACGTGGTGATCGCCGGTGGACTGCTGGTCGGTTTGTTCCTGCGCAACACGTGGCATCTGCCCACGGCGGCCAGCGTCACCAGCGGCGGCTTCATCGAACGGCTGCTCGTGGTCAACGTGTTCCTCGTGCTGTTCAACATGCTGCCGGCCTTTCCGATGGACGGTGGCCGCGTGTTGCGCTCGCTGCTCGCCATGCGCATGGAATACGCTCGCGCCACGAACATCGCCGCGGCCATTGGCAAAGGCATGGCCGTGCTGTTCGGCTTCGTCGGCTTGTTTTCCAATCCAATGCTGTTGCTCATCGCCTTGTTCGTCTGGATCGGCGCTACGCAGGAAGCCGCCGCCGCGCAGATGAAATCCTCCTTCGCCGGGGCAACCGTGCGCGATGCCATGCTCACGGACTTCCGCGCGCTCTCGCCGCAGGATTCGCTGGCCGACGCCACGAAACTGCTCCTGGCCGGCTCGCAAACAGACTTCCCGGTCGTGGACGGCGGGCGTGTCGTGGGCATCTTGGATCACAGCGCGCTCTTTCAGGCATTGCGGGAACGAGGCGACGGCGCGCTCGTCGGCGCGGTAATGCGACCGCAGTTCGTCACCTTGCAGGCGCATCAATCATTGGACGACGCGCTCGCGGAAGTCCGAGCCGAGGGCGGCCTCACCATGGCCGTCAGTGAAGACGGGCGGTTCGTCGGCTTGCTGACGCCGGAGAACGTGGGTGAGTTCTTCATGATCCGCCGCGCGCTGGCGAATCGCCCGCCCGCACCGCCCCGCGCGCCGGCCGTCAACGGCGTCCCTCCCGTCATTGGCGTGCCGCCGATGATGGTGCCGCCCGTGATCAGACCGGCAACTGTGTCTTCCGCAATGAGAGGCAACGCGTGAAACACAGGGAAGCCGGATGGGCCGGTTTGCTCGGCGCGCAACGACAACACCAGACCTACACCCATGAACCTGTTGAAGAACATCCTGGTTGGAATTGACTTCTCCCCCTGCTCGCGGAGCGCACTGGACCAAGCCGTGCGGCTGGCGCGGCAGACCCGGGCGCGTTTGCACGCAATGTATTGTCTGGAGTACCTGACGTTGGATGACCGGGCTTGGGCTAGTCACATTCCGCATGAGAAGCTCGAAGCAGACGCCCTGGCCAGGGCGCGGAGTGAGTTGCGCAACTGGTTGGCCGCGGCGGGCGCCGGGGATGATGCTTCCTTTCGGGTTGAAGTGGGGATTTCGATAGACTGGCTGTTGCGTCAAGTGAAGGAGAGCGCGGCGGATCTCCTGGTCCTTGGGGTCAACGGGTCCTCCATGATCCCGATGGGAGCGGGGACGCTCGCTACCAAATGCCTCCGCAAAGCGCCCACCAAGGTCTTGCTGGTTCACGAAGGACACAGTGGCCCGTTCCGGCGGATCGTGGCGGGTGTGGATTTCTCCGAGGCATCATGTGCGGCGGTCACTCAAGCGTTGCGCGTGGCGACGCTGGATCGGTGCGAAGTGCATTTTGTCCATGTCTTCACCGGCTCATGGGGACGCTACGCGCTGGTGCCCGATGCCTGGGAAGTGGATGAAGCCACGGCTGCGCAATATCGGCAGGCGCTGGAGACACGACTGCGCGAGTTCGTCGGCGCGAACGCGCCACCGGATTGCCGCTTTCGCGTCGTTCAGGCGACGAGCCACGGGCACGGCTTGGCGGAGTATGCCCGCGAAATTCAAGCCGATCTGCTGGTGCTCGGGGCCAAGGGCCGCAGTAATCTGGGCTACGTGCTGCTGGGCTCGACCGTCGAACGATTGCTGCGTGAACTCCCTTGCTCCGTCTTGGTCGCGCGACCAACCGCCGCGCCAGTCGCGGCTTCTCCTCCCCCGGCTGCTGAACCGAAATGATCGGTGTGCCGGGGTGATGACGCCAACGCCAGAACTCGGGTGCCGAGCAGCCGGCCCGAGCGACTCGGTTCAGTGACGGAGAATGGATAAGGGCGACCAGCGACCCGTCGCCCTGTAATCGGACGTTGAAAGGCAACATGACCAGCGCAACTCAACGCAACCAAGGTTTGTCAACGCCAGCCAGCGGCAAGCAGTTTATGACGCATCTGCGCCTCCGCCATGCGGTCAGGAACACCACGTTTGAAGCGCGGCTCCGCTCCTGGCCGGTCGCGGGCGCGTTGGGCCCGCTGTTCGTTGGATTGTTTCTGGTTCTGCTCGCCAATGCGGGAAGTTGAGCCAACAGGAATTCACGCCATGCAAGCCATCCTCAGTCATCACTGGCATCACCTCCCCGCGAAGGAGGTGACGCAACTCCTGGAAACCGACCCGGACAAGGGGCTGGATCATTTCGAAATCAAGCACCGCCAGCAGCGTTTCGGAATGAACGAACTCACGCCCCGCAAAGGCCGCAGCGCATGGCAGCGTTTTCTGCTTCAGTTCCACAATCCGCTCATTTACATCCTGCTCGCGGCGACCCTCGTCAAGCTGATCATGGGCGGCCTTGTGGACGCCGGGGTGATTTTTGCCGTGGTGCTGATCAATGCCTGGATCGGCTATCTCCAGGAAGCCAAAGCCGAACGCGCCATCGAGGCGCTGGCCCAAAGCCTCGTCACCGAAACCCACGTGGTGCGCGCGGGCAAAACAGTGCGCGTGCCGTCCACCGAACTCGTCCCCGGCGACATCGTGCTGCTCGCTTCCGGCGACAAAGTGCCGGCCGATCTGCGCCTCCTGGCCACGCGCGACCTGCAAGTGGCCGAAGCGGCGCTCACGGGCGAATCCACAGCGGTCGAGAAGACCGCCGAAACCGAGCTCTCACCCGAGACGCCCTTGGCCGACCGCGCCAACATGGCCTACGCCTCCACGCTGGTGACGTACGGCCAAGGGCGCGGGGTTGTCACCGGCACCGGCGATCACACGGAGATCGGGCGCATTTCCGAAATGATCTCCGCTGCGCCCGATCTCGAAACCCCGCTGACACGCAAGATGGCGGCGTTCAGCCACAAACTCCTCATCGCCATTCTCGGTCTGGCGGCGGTGGTCGTCGCCCTCGGGCTTTGGCGGCGCGAGCCGTTGGACGAGATTCTGTCTTCCGCCATTGCGCTGGCGGTGGGCGCCATCCCGGAAGGATTGCCCGCCGCGGTGACGGTCACGCTGGCCATTGGCGTGGCCCGCATGGCCCGACGGCGCGCCATCATCCGCAAATTGCCGGCCGTCGAAACCCTGGGCAGCACCACGGTGATTTGCTCCGACAAGACGGGCACGCTGACGCAAAACCAAATGACCGTGCGGCAGGTGGTCGTCGGCGATTCCTTGGTTGAGGTGACCGGCAATGGCTACGAGCCGCAGGGCGACCTGACGCTGGACGGAAAGCCACTCACGCCCGGTGAAGCCCCCGGGGTGTCCGAGTGCCTGCTGGCGGGATTGCTCTGCAACGACAGCGCCCTCGTGCAGAAGGAGGGCCGGTGGGACGCGCAGGGCGATCCCACCGAAGTGGCCTTGATCGTCGCCGCGCAGAAAGCGGGCTTGGAGAGTGAAGCGGCCAAGGCGCGCCTGCCGCGCGTGGACGCAATTCCCTTCGAGTCGCAACACCAATACATGGCCACGTTGCACGACGACCGGGAAGCGGGCCGCAAGCTGGTGTATCTCAAGGGCGCGGTCGAAGTGGTGCTCGACCGATGCAACAGGGCCCTCAACGCGCGCCGCCAACCGGAACGACTTGACCGCGAGCGAGTGCAAGCACAGGTCGCCCGCCTGGCTTCAGCCGGCTTGCGGGTGCTGGCCTTTGCGCGCGCGGAATTGCCAGCAGCAACGACGCGCATCCATGCGCGCGACCTGCCGCACGAGTTCACGTTCCTCGGGTTGCAGGGCATGATTGACCCGCCGCGCCCGGAGGCCATCGAAGCCGTGGCGGCGTGCCATCGGGCGGGCATTCAGGTGAAGATGATCACCGGCGACCACGCCGGCACAGCGGTCGCCATTGGGAGACAACTGGGGTTGGCCAACAAAACTGAGACCCCTGATCGGCCGGCGGTGCTCTCGGGCAAGGAACTGGCCGCGTTGAACGACGAGCAGTTGATCGAAGCCGCCGCGAACGTCTCGGTCTTTGCCCGCGTCACGCCCGAGCAAAAACTGCGACTGGTCGAGGCGCTGCAAGAACGCGGGCATGTGGTGGCCATGACGGGTGATGGCGTCAACGACGGGCCCGCGTTGAAACAGGCCAACATCGGCGTGGCCATGGGCATCACGGGAACGGAAGTGGCCAAGGAGGCCTCGGACATGGTGTTGACCGACGATAACTTCGCGTCCATCCGGGCCGCGGTCGAGGAAGGCCGGAACGTGTTCGACAACTTGACGAAGATCATCACTTGGGCGCTGCCCAGCAACGTGGGACAGGGCTTGGTGATCCTCGCCGCCGCGCTGGTTGGCGCCACCCTGCCCATCCTGCCCTTGCAGGTGTTATGGATCAACATGACGACCGGCGGGTTGCTGGGATTGTTTCTCGCCCTGGAGCCGAAGGAACGGGATCTCATGCAACGCCCGCCGCGCGCGCCCGACGCTCCCATTCTCACGGGCCGGATGCTGGCGCAGGTGGTGCTCGTCGGCTTGCTCATCCTCATCGCCGCCTTCGGGCTGTTCAAATGGGAACTGGCGCGTGGCGCCGACCTCGAGGCCGCGCGCACGGCGGCGCTGAACACCGTGGCCTTCATTCAAGCGCTGTATCTGATCAACTGCCGTTCGCTGCGCCACTCCATCTGGTCCATCGGCGTGTTCCGCAACGGCTGGCTGTGGCTGGGCATCGCCGGGGTGTTGCTCCTGCAAGCCGGCCTCACTTACTTGCCCTTCTTGAACGCCGTCTTCCAGACAGCGCCGATCGGCTGGGACGAGTGGCTGCGCATCCTGGGCGCCAGTCTGGCCGTGCTCGTGCTGGTCGAGGCGCAAAAGTGGATCGCTCCCCGCGCAACCCAGAGTCCTTGAATGCTCCACGACGACAATCCATCCAACGACCATGAACCTGACCGAAAAAGAATCCATCCTGACCCTCTGTTTGATGGCCGCGTTCGCTGACGGCGGCAAGAGCGACGTCGAGCGCGCGGAGTTGAAACGCATTGCGGAGAACTTCCCCGAGCCGGACGTGAACCTCGCCGCCCTTTACCATCGCGTCTTGCTTCGGCAGGTCTCGACCGCGCAAGCCGCGCAAGCGCTGGGGAGCAAGGAAACCCGGCAACTCGCTTACGAGATGGCTGTGTGCGTGTGCGAGGCCGACGACGTGCTGAACGAGCCGGAGAAACAATTCCTCGCCGAGCTGCGTCGCGAACTGCGGTTGGACACCGCCGAAACCGCCCGCATCGAACAAGACGCGGAGGTTTTGGCCGTCGAACCGCTGGCCGAGCCGGCGGCTACACCGCCTCCCGTGATTGCCGCCGCTCCGGCTGCCGCCACCGCCGCAGTGGCTTCGCCCGAGGTGGACCAGATGATCCTGAACTACGCCATCCTGAATGGCGCGCTGGAGTTGTTGCCCGATTCGCTGGCCACCATGGCGATCATTCCGCTCCAGATGAAGATGGTGTATCGCGTGGGCAAACATTACGGCTACGAGTTGGATCGCGGGCACATCAAGGAACTGCTGGGCGTGGTGGGCGTGGGTCTGACCTCGCAGGTGGTGGAAGGCTACGCGCGCAAGCTTCTGGGCGGCTTGCTCGGCAAGGTGGGCGGCGGCGTGATGCGCGGCGTCGGACGCCAGGTGGCCAGCTCCGCGATCTCCTTCGCGAGCACCTGGGCCTTGGGCCGGCTGGCACAGCAATACTACGCTGGCGGGCGCAAGCTCTCCGCCATCGAATTGCGCCAGCTCTTCGGCTCGCTCACCGAACAGGCGCGCGGCCTCCACGGCAACTACGCCAGCGCCATCCGCGACAAGGCCGGCTCGCTGAACCTGACCCAACTGCTGCCCATCATTCGCGGGCAGCAGTGACGAAGGCGTTCAGCCGCAAAAGAGCACAGAAGCTGGGAAAACTCTTAACCACACAGGGCCGGGCGAAGAGTGTAGCCCGGATCACGTCACCGTGACCGCTTGAGCAATCGTGAATTTGAAGTCGTTGCCTCGCTTCACCACATCGTCGGGAATCAGCCTGTATTCCCACGGCTTCTGCTTGTCGGCTTTGGTTGCCGCCTCGCACCACTTCATCGCCGCCCTTGCTTTTGCCAACACATCACCCTCGTAAATTGCCTTCCGATCTTTGACTTCGAGTAGGTATTTCGTCGCGCTCGTTTCCGACACGAAGTCTACGTTGTAAGGCCTGCCGCCATAGAAGATCGGCAATTGATCCAACGGCGGGCGCAGCCACTTCAAAACAGCCGGATCATCCTCCATGATTTCAGCGAGGTGTTTCTCCGGCGTTGAGTCGAACGCGGAGCAGTCGAATAAACACTTCTTGAGGCCCGCGAACATGTATCGCCGGATTTCGCTTGCTTGCGGAATGTCCATTCTCAGCGGCAGCGTTCCGTCTTCTGCGAGCACCGTCTTGCTGAATCCCTCAAACACGATGAATCCTTCCGACACCGTGTGTTGCACGTCTGCCTCCGCACGGATGTTGGCACGGATTTGCGTTTTCAAGTCCTCCAAGATAGAAACGCGGTAGAGATGAACCAGCTTCCGTAATTGCGCCTCCGGCTTGCCGAAACCGGCCAGATACTCCTCAACTGCCTTGGTGACAAAACTCCTGTCACCAAAATCAAGCTCGTCCAATTCATCCAGCAAACGCCCCGCGAGAAATTTCTTGGGATCGGTGATTTCCAGCACTTCCACCGCCTCATCGGTGCGTTCCTGTCCCGTCGCCAGATTCGCCGCGCGCAGCTTTTGCTCCACCAACTCCAAGTCGTTGAGGTTCGGCTTGGCCGTGAACTCGACACGCACTTCCTTCGTCGTGACCAGCGTTGTGATTCGCGGGATGTCTATGTTCTTCTCGGCAAACCGTTGAATTTCGACTCGCAACTTCTCCTTCAAGTCCTGTTTGAATTTCTCCGCGTCAAACGGCTCTGGCAGCTTCTCGCCCGGCTTGAACATTTCGCCCTGCGCGGGTTGCGCCGCCACCGCTGCCGCTTGTTCCTGCCGCTTTGCCTCGATAGCCGCCGCCTGCTTCTGCGCGACTTGTTCTACGACGTGCTCCAGTTTCTTTGCGTCACTCGCCAATTCTTGCGACGTGATGCCTTGGAATTCCACCTTGGCCGCGCGCAATGCCAGATTTACTTCCACCGGGAACAGCGACGGCACTTGCACCGTCTTCAATGGCTTGAAATCCCGGTCGGTCAGCGTCTTCACCCGGAACAGATTGCTCTTCTTCGCTTCCGATACGATCTCCTCGTAACGGTCATGTGACACGATTTCCAACTCCACGATGTCCGGGTCGCTCTCGTTGAACTCGGCGACTTCTTTTTCGGTCACCGGAAACGGCAGGCGCAACCCGCGCCCAATGGTTTGCTCGGTCAGGATTTCCGAGACTGACGCACGGAGCGGTATGATCGTGTAGAGGTTCTTCACGTCCCAGCCTTCTTTCAGCATGTTGACGTGAATGACGACCTCCACCGCGTTGGTCGGATTCTCAACCGAAAGCAGCTTCGCCACATTCTCATCCGATTCTTCACCGGATTGCTTGGAGTGGATTTCAATCACCTTACCGGCGTATATGCCGCCGAAGAAAGCCGTTGACTCAACTACGCTCCGAACTTGCTTCGCATGGCCAGTGTCTTTCGTGGAAATGAGCACGAACGGCTTCACAGCCGGGAAGTTCCGCGCATGACAGAATTCCTCCAGCCGCGCCTTCTTGCGCCCGTGCAAAAACATCCCGTCCTGCAACTTCAGCCGCTCGATGATGGGAAACTCAATCATCTGGCCGGGCGCGACCTCGAACGGCTCGGACGCCTCGCGGTCTGCCGCCGTCAGGTTTGTGCGCGTGACGACCGTCGGCGTTTTGACGTAGCGGCCAATCGCTTTGCCCAGCGGAAAGGAATACAGGATGTTGCCCTTGAACTTCGGCGTCGCAGTGAACTCCAAGCCGAGCGCGGGCTTCAAGTGATGAATGGCTTCCAGTGATGCGGGCGCGCGGTAGCGATGGCTTTCATCCATCAGCACCACCAGATCATCCAGCCGTTGCAGGATGCCCGCGAGCGACTCGCCCAGCAGTTCCTGGTAGCGGTGGAACTTGAAATCCCGCTCGCCGCGTGACGGCTGAATCTTCTGGATGTTGAATAGAAACACCGTCGCCTCGTTCTCGTTCAGGTGCGGCTGTGTCGGGTGGTAGCTCAAATAGTTCTCGCCGTCATACACGCGCGGCGTGGGGAAATCCGAAAGGCCGACGAACATGTATTTCGGCGACGAGATGATCAGTTCGGCCTTCAGCTTCTCGTAAATCGTCGTGTTCGGCGCGAGCACGAAGAAATTCCGATACTGCTTGAGCCGCCAAAGCAGGTAGATGCTCGCGCCCATGAGCCGCGTCTTGCCGACGCCCGTGGCGATGGCGAAGCAAAACGAGGCGAAGTCCGTGTCGAACTCCAGTTCCACCTTGCCATCCACAACCTGTTTGGCGGTCTCCGCCAACGTCGCCAGCGTGCAGGAGCGGTAGTCGGTCTTCTCGCTGATTTGTTCCAGCCGCCGCAACGCCTCAAACTGCGGCTCGCGCAGGCTCATGAATTGCCGGATGTCGTCGCTCAAGCTCATATCATTTCAGGTCGGGACAGAATTCGCACTTGGTCAGCAGGTCTTTCGGGATGCGTTTCACTGTCACGTTCGGTGGCAACGCCAGACCTGAATCGCGCTTCATGCAATACACCAGCAGGGCGTCGTGCTCGCCCAGGTCAGCGGCCAGCATGTCGAGGTACGGTTGGTTGAGGATCTGCGTGACGACGTGGAGGAAATGCGTCTCGCTCGAATACCCGTGCCAGCGACCGCGCGGACGGTAGCGGAAATTCTCCACCTTGCAGATGGCGCGGATGAGCATGTCCGCGTCGTATTTCGGATTGACGTAGTAAACGTCCAAATCGGCGTCCTTCGCCAGAAGTGACTCGGCAAGCTCGTAGTATTTGAAACCGCCGCCGCCTTTCCACTTTGTTGCCGCTGTAATTCCGCTGGGGTCATCGCCTTCAACCACTCGCCGCAGACGCGGCAAGACCTTCTCTTCGCAGTGAATCCCCATTTCAATGGTGATCCACCGCCGCCCCATCTTGTGTGCTGCTGCGGCTGTTGTTCCGCTCCCTGCGAAACTGTCCAGAACCCAATCATCGCTCTTTGTCGAAAGCTCAAGGACTCGTTTAATCAATGCTTCAGGCTTCTTGCCTTTGGGCAATTCAACGCCGCCCTCGTTGTGGAGGTTGTTTGAAAGCAAATCGTCCCAAATCGTTGTGAGCGGCTCGCCTGAAACGAAATTCCCGTCAACCAGCTTGAGTTTGTCCTGGTAGAAGAGGATTCTCTGTCGGCCTTGGAAATACATGTCGGAGTGGCTTTCGCGTTCAAGTCGCAAAATCTCGCGAGGTGACGCCACTGAGGCGTCAATCATCTTTCTCGCGTCTTCACTTACGCCGTCGTAGTCGGGTTTTGCCAAACGCGTGACTTTAGTCGCGTTTTGAATGACGAACTCGGTGAGGGCATTCTCGTAGGTATCGGCGAGTTTCTTTTTGGCCTCCGCTGGCTTTAGCCCGAGCGATTGAGAGAAGACTTTGGCAAGCGGCTCAAATCGCCAGAATCGAAAATCGTCTTCGCGGTTGACGATGAACTGCGAGTAGCGTTTATCGCGCTCGCGGCCAGTGAAGACGCGATTCGGTTTCCATGATCCCTTTTCTTTGGCGTAGATCAGGATGAAGTTAGAGGTATTCACGCAGCCCGGGTTGATAGATTTGTGACCGGTCGCTGCCCCCTGTTTGAACGTGACAATCAAGACACGATTTTCTCTCTGAAAAATCTCGTCCATCAGCGCAATCAGATAGCCGAGTTCATTGTCGTCAATGTGGACGAATATCGTTCCATCCTTTCGCAACAAGCGGTGAAGAATCTCCAGCCTGTCGCGCATGATTGTCAGCCAAATGGAATGCTCCAGCCCGTCATCATAGTCCGCCATTGCCTGTCCAGTGTTGAAAGGCGGGTCAATGTAGATGCAGTGAATTGAATCGGTGAAATCCAGTTCCAGCGCTTTCAAGGCGAGTAGATTGTCGCCGTGAATGAGCATGTTCGGCGATTGGGGATCGCCGTAAGATTTTGACGCGTCTTCGAGCAGGAGGCGCGGTTCAAGTCGAGGCCGCTGCTCCTTGCCCACCCACGTCAGCTCCAACTTGCCGGTCTTGGAAGCCATCGGGACAAAAGCTGTATTCGCTCGCGTGCAAATCAGCCCTGTCGGATGGCTTGGTTCCCTGAAGGGGTGCTGTGCCTGAAACGAAGGGGCGTGACCTACTCACGCTCCCTCACAGGCACTGGCATGCCCTTCAAGGAACGCTTTCGGGCACGCCCGCGTGGGGCGTGCCTCGAAAGCCGTCCTTGAAGTGAAATTGCCAGTTTCGTGAGGGACAGCAGCCGAAGCTACGCGAAATGATTTTGGTTAAATTGGTTTTCTGGTCGTTGTTGTTTTTCCGAACGCAGGGACGATAGCCAGAAAGGCCGACGCACGACAAGCGCGGGGATTTATGCGTGGCCGTCTCATCGGTACCCATAGGCAGACGTGAGACGCCGCGACGTCGAAGTTTACGGGGACGACTTCCCAAGCGGAGACTCGCGTGTTGAGCGGTTGAGCCGGGGCATGTGTTCCCTCGGAACCGAGGCGTCCAGGAATTGGCGAACAATCCTTGGACGCTTTGAATTCTTGGGGGGCTTCATGAGAAGGGTTGAGGTGCGGACGAATGACTCGCCGACCGCGGAGATGCGGCTGAGAGAGGACACCACCCCGCTGCGGCGACTGGCGCGGCTCATGGCCCCGTGGAGAGCAGTCGCACGCGCACGGTGAGGAATTGGCTCTTCGTGCCATTGGGCCACGGGGCGACCAGCCGCGCCTTCACGGTTTCGGTGAGCGTGTTGCCATCGTCCGTCACCTCAATTTCCTTCACGTAAGCCGGACCAGAGTTCCATGTCACCAGATCGTCAGAAACGAGGACTTCGTAGGACACGTCGGTGGGCGGTAGGCGGCGCGTGTAGGTGAGCGTGATGTGATTCAGGCCGTCGGTGGGATCGGGTTCGATGGTGGTCACGAGCGGACGGTTGGTTTCGCCCAGCTTGGGGTCGCGGTTGGCGGCATATTCGGCGAAATTCACCAGCCCGTCGCGGTCAAAATCCATTTCCTCGCCGCTCAAGGTCGGGTCGGTCAACTCTTCCAAGGTGAAGTGTTCGATGTTCCACATGCCATAGGGCGAGTCGTGGATCGTGACTGTGGCTTCCCCCGAGACGACGGTGTAGGCGACGTTGCTGACCAAGGTGCAGACGAAGGTTTCGTCGCCCTCGGTGCGGTGGTCGAGGAACGGTGTGATGACGTACGCGACGGATTGCGTGCCAGCGGGCAGGACGACGGAATCAGTCACCGGGATTTGGACGAAGTCCGCGCCGTTGCTGGCGGTGCCGCTGAGGGTCACATAAATCGTGAGGTCGAACTCCAAGTCGCCTTCGCGCCAGAACATGATCTCGGCGGGATCCGGCCCCAACTCCGCCGCTTCGCTGTCGGTGGCCCAGACGGAGACTTGCGTCGGCTCGACCACCGTCACCGGCAGGTCGGCATAGACCTTCACCTGGCCATCATCGGCGATGAGGCGAAAGACGTATTCGCCGGACTGGGTGAACTCCAGGACGTTGGTCAGCGCCTGGGCGTTGGTGAGCGTCATCGTGACCGGGCCGACGGTTTGCGTCCAAGTGATGCTCACCGCGCCGGGCGGTGCGGGCCGTCCGTCGTCAGTGACGAAGCCGTAGATTCCCACCGGGGTGAGAACTTGCACGGTGAGGTTGGTGGGCACCACGACCAACGCGCCGAAGTTCGTGGCGGTGAACGCCGCCACCTCCGGCGCGCTCAACGCCCGCGGGAAGACGCGCACGTCGTCCACCGCCCCTTGCCACGAGCCCAGGAGATCCGCCGGCCCCCTGCCAACGACGAACTGCGTGGCATTGGTGAGGAAACCCCGCAGCGGAGCCGTCTGCTTGAGGGGCAGGTCGGGATGGCCGTTGAGGTAGAGCAGGGGCGCGAGGCCGTTGCTCCACGTGAGCGCGAGATGCTGCCAGCCGTTGGTGATGCGGTTGCTGGTGCTGACCAGATGTCGGTCGCCGAGGGGCGTGGCGAAGGTGGCCTCGATCGTGTTGCTGGCGGAACCACACGAGGGGAAACCCCGCGTGGCCAGCGTCAAGGTGGGGCTCGTGCCGCCGGCGTCGGTGGTGAACAAGCCTTGGTCCCGATTCGTCGTCGCGGACCTGGCCCAGAGGGTCAGCGAGAATTGCTTCCGGCCCTGGAGCACCGCCGAGTCTGCCGCCTCGCGAACGAAGCTGTTCGTCCCGGAGAGTTCGAGGGCGCCGCCCACCGCGCCATTCGTCAACCATGTCGCCGCGCCAAAGACCAAGCCGTCGCGCGCGAAGCCGGAGCTGTCCAACACGTTCGTGCCGTCCCCGTCGTCGAAACTCCAGTGCAACAGGTTTTCGGCCAGCACCGCCTCGGTGTCCACGACCACGGTGACGTCGGCCGCGCTGGCGAGCACTCCGTCGTCGGCAATGAATCGCAGGCGGTACACGCCGGCGTTGGTGAAGCTGGCGGTGGTGTTGGTTTGATCCGTGTTGCCAAAGAGCACCGGCGCCGGGCCGCTCAGGTTTGTCCAGGTCAGCGCGAGGGGCGCGTCGGGGTCAACGCCCCCGGTCACGGCGGCTTCGAGGAGGATGTTCGCGTTGGTCCCGAGCAGGAAGACGAGGTCCGAGGTGGGGCTGAGAAGCCGGAGGCCCGGCGCGAAATGATCGCTGGCATCTTCGATGGAAACCACCGCGTTGCTGGGGGCGATGATGGAGTAGCTCGGGTCAGGCACGAGATCCACTTGGACGATTTCAAGCCCCTCCACCGCCAGTTCGTTCGTCGGGAAGACCTCGAAGGCGACGGCCATCACGCCGCAGTTGAAGAAGACGTTCGTCTCGAACGGCGGATAATCCACGCCATAGGTGGCCGTGCCGCTGATTGCGATCCGGGCGTGAACCTCATAATCCGGGTTGCCCCGGCGCTGAATCCAGAAGACGCCCGATTGCCCGCTGCCTTCCAGGGCCCGCGCGGGATCGGCGATGATGCTGAGCATCGGCTGATCGTCCAGGATCGTGACCGTGGCATTGGTCGGCTCGGAGAGCGAGTAGGCGGCATCCGGCAACAGGGTGAGGGTGACCTTCTCCGCCCCTTCGACGAGGGTATCGGCCAGCGGCACGATGGGCAGGGTGGCCGCCAGGCTGCCGGCGGGAATAATGAAGGAGTTGGTGATCGCGACGTAATCCACGCCGTTGCTGGCGGTGCCGCCGATCGCGAAGAAGACCTGCAACGGCGTGTTCGTCGTGCCAAAGCGCGTGAAGGTGAACGCGCCGAGGTCGCGGCCCGGCTCGGCGGCCTCGAGATCGCTGGGGTTGATCCGGACTGTCTGGTCGTTGTCCTGGATCGTGACGGTGGCCGAGGCGGGGAACGCGGCGCGGAAGTCGCCGCGCACGATCAACGAGGCCGTCAGGGTTTCCTCGCCCTCGATCAGGTGGTCGTCCACCGCGGTCACGGGCAGCGTGAATGAGGTCTGGCCCGCGGGAATTGTGATCTGGGTTGCGAGCGGTTCGTAGTCCTCGCTGCCGGCGGTGCCGGAGAGGGTGAATCCGAGTGTCAGCGCGTTCGTGATCGGGCCGCTGCGGGTGAAAACGAACTCGCCGGAAGCGCCACCTTCGACGGCGTTCGGCTTGCCGGCGGTCGAGATTGAAACGACGGGCGAAGTCGCCAGACTCCCACCCCCGCCGCCACCCGAACCGCCTGCGGGATCTTCGTCGAAAATAAAGACCGTGGCGGTGGCGGGCGCCACAATCTTCGCCCCTTCCGCGCCGATGAGGGTGAGGACCACGGTTTCGTCCAACTCGACCATCCCGTCGTTCACGGGGATCACCGGCAGGTTGACGGCGGAGGCGCCGGCGGGAATCGTCACGGTCGAGCCCAACGGGGAGTAGTCACTCGGGGCGCTGGCCGTGCCGGTGACCTGGAAGTGAACGAGCAGGCTGGAACTGGTGCCGCCGCCGCGCGTGATGCGAAAGTTGCCCGGCGCGCCGGTGGCCTCAACCGCGTCGGCCGTGGCCGTAACGCTGAGGAACGAAGTGTCGTCGTCGAGGATCGTGAACGTGTGAACCCGAATCCCGTCGTGCGTGGCGCCTTCCGGGTCGTAGAGAACGAGCCGGAGCGTCTCGTCCGGCTCGGCCAAGGTGTCGTTGACGATCTGGAGCGGCAACGCTTTCGCCAGTTCGCCCGGCTCGAACGTGAGCGAGCCGGGACCAAGCTGGTAGTCGGCCGCCGTCGCCGTGCCGCCCAAGACCCGGTAGCGGACCGTGACCGGGTTCTCGGACGCGGCGCTGAGCGAAACGCTGATCGCCGGAGCCTCGTTCTCATACCGGGCGGACGAGGCGAAGGTGAAGCCCACCGCCGGCATGGCGCCGTCGTCGTTGTCCAGAATGGGCACTCGGGCCTGGCCGGGCGAGCCGATGTTGTAATTCGTGCCGGGCCGCAAGGTGAGGATAACGTCCTCGGTCGGCTCCGCGTGCAAGTCGTCGAACGGAATCAAGTCGAACGACACGCTGGACTTGCCGTCGGGAATCACCACCACGCTGTCGAGTGGCAGGTAATCCGCGCCGGGCAGCGCGGTGCCGTTGATGGCGAGAAACACTGTGAGGTTGCCGTTCACCACGGACCCACGGGAGATCTTAAACAAGCCAAAGGCCTCTCCCGGTTCGGCCGGCGGGTCGCCCCAGGAACTCTCCACGGTGACGTCGGGCAGTTCGTTGTCGCGGAGCCAAAGCGTGGCCTGGCCCGGGTTGCCGACATCGTAGCCGGGATTGGGCAGCAGCTTGAGGATCACCGACTCGTCGCCTTCCGTCAGCGAGTCGTCCCTCGCCATCACGGTGACGTTCGCGGAGGTTTCGCCCGCCGGGATCAGAACCGCACCGCTCGGCGAAACGTAATCCACGCCGTTGCTGGCCGTGCCGCCCATCGTGTAATAGACGACCAGGCTGCTCGTGAGATCACCCTCGCGCTGGATGGTGAACGTGCCGCTCGCGGAGGGCTCCGCCAGATCGTCGCCTGTGGGCGTCACAGTCACGACCAGGATGTCGTCGTCCACGATGTTGGCGGTGGCGGACGCGCCGGCACCGGTGTAGGTCGTGCTGGCCGCGATGGTGAGGGTCACGGTTTCATCCGGTTCCACGTTTTTGTCGTCCAGGGGCCGGAACGCCACCGTCGCGCTCGCGTGGCCCGCGGGGATGAGAACCACCCCGAGCAACGTGGGGAAATCCACTCCGGGGGTCGCCGTGCCGCTCACCGAATAGAAGACCGGCAGATCGCCGGTCGGGCTGCCGGTGCGCGTGAAGACGAACCGGCAATCGTCCACGCCGTTCTCGGGGATGAAGTCGTTGACCAGTTTCAGCGAGATTTGGGGCCGGCTGGGTTGGTCGTCATCCAGAATGGTGATCAACGCCTCGGCTTGGGGCGCGATGTAGAAATCGGGGTGGTTGAGAATCGTCACGCTCACGACTTCGGCCGGCTCGACCGTGCTGTTGTTGACGGGGACGAAATTGAACGTGATCCGGTTTGTACCCGCCGGGATGGTGACGGAGTTGGTTTGACTGGCGAGGGCCGGCGTGAAGCGCAAGTCGCCCGGCACCGCCGCCGTGCCAGTCACGTAGAGATCCACTTTCAAGTCCTCGTTGGTGCTGCCGGTGCGGGTGAGGACGAGTTGCTGCAGCGCCGGGTTGCCCTCGTTGACGACGTTGGTGCTCAGCGCCAGGCTGACCCAGGTGACGGGACGTGCCAGGAAATCCACGTGCCGGAGGTCGGAAGTGAGTTGGAGAGGATTCTCCCAACCGCGGCCGGCGAACGAGTAGCCATACTTCGTTGCCTCCAGTGAGATTTCGCCGCTCAGACCGGTCAGGATGAAGACGCCGTCGCTGTCCGTGTACGAGGAGACGTAGCCGTCGGTGTTCGTGATGCCGTTGTCCACGCGCACGCCTTCGATGGGATCGTCGTTGGCGTCGAGGATCACGCCCGTGACGCGGAAGCCGGTCGGTTGCCCGACCGTGACCAGCACGTTGGCGCTGGCCACGCCGCCCTTCATGTCGCTGACGACACAGCGCGCGACGTGTTCGCCGACTCCATGCCAAGCGTGGAACGTCCACGGGAGGTTGTTCGTGGAAAACGCGCCGTCATCAAACGACCACGAGTACGCCAGCGCATCACCATCCAGGTCAAAGGCGGTGGCGTGAAAATGCACCAGTTCGCCGGGCGCGGCGATGGCCGGGGTGAACTCCACGCCGAGGAACGGGGGCCAGTTGCCGGGGAACTCGCCGGTGTTGACTTGCACTTCAATCCACGGATCGCGGCCCGTCGCACCGCGCATCAGCGGGGTGAGGTGAACGCCTGCCGGCCCGTCGCTGAAGGTCCGGCCAATCACCAGCGCGGCGTCCGTCTTGGTGATCGTGCCCGGTGTGGTGTCGAGTAGTTCGGTGCCCCCGCGGCTCGCCCACCACGGCGACCAATTCACCAGCAGACCGTTTTGCAGGGAGGCGCTCGCTGGAAATGACTGGCGATATTCCATCCAGTAGTCGCGACCGAAATCCTTGCGGACCTTTGCGGCGTAAGTCCGGCCGTTCGAGCGCAGCGGGGCGTCGAAGGGGTAAAGGCGATAGACACCGTTGGTGGTGATGTCTTGAACGGCGGAGTCCGGCAGCCAGCCGAGCGCGTTCTTGAAGAGCGCCCCGAAATGATTCGCCCCGACCGCCGCCGCGCCCATGGTGTCGAAGCTGTTGCCGTATTCCTGGTTGTAGCCCGGGCCGATGATGGTGCTGCCGTTGGTGATCGTGTCCCAGAAGTTGGCGTGCATGAGGCCGTAGTTGTGTCCAAGTTCGTGCGCCGCCACGCCCGCGCCGTAGCATTGGAGCCAGGTGCCTTTGCCGCCAACGTATCCCAGCCCACACCAGTCGAACCCCGGCACCGACGTGTGGCTGACGATGTCGAAGTGGTAGTTGCGGGTGTCAAAGCCCGCCTTGCGCGCCGCTTCCCGCGCGTCGCTCAACAGCGCAAACGGTCCGCCGGTGGTGTACCACGCCTTCACTTGCGGAAGCGTGAGCAGCGGGGTCACTTGCGTGGTGAGCGACGTGGTATCATACGAACCCTCGACGTAGAAGCGGTTCACGGCGTCCATCGAAAGGTAGGCGTCCGCCTCCGAGAGCGGTTCGGTGAGGTCGTCCGGAAAGTTGACGCGCATGTAGAGGAGCGTCTTGCGGCCCTGCGTCCAAGTGTCGCCCCCGCCGGCGGCGGCCTGAAGCTCGGTCGCGCCGTGGCCGGACTCGGCCAGGACCCAGCGGGCGTTGACGAGGTCCAGATGCTCGCGACCGCAGAAGAGCGCGATCTCGCCGCCGATGTCGGCGACAACCCGCGCGGGCTGTGACCACGCCGGCATTCCGCAGACGCGGCACGTGAGATCGCCTGGCAGCGTTGGTTGGCGCTGCGCCGCTTCGTCTGCGTCCAGCACGCGAATGGGTTCGGCGAGCAAGGCGAGTTTTCCCTCCAGCGCGATGCCGTGCAGCGGAATCTGCCGGCGCGAGATTTGGGCCGCGCGCCGACCGAAGACAAACGCCTCGTAGCGGTCGCCGCCGAGGACGACCCAGCGATAGACGGTGTCCTGGCCCGCGCCAAGGGAGTCGGCCATCGCCACTTCGTAGTCCCCGCGGCCATCCACCCATTGCTCGAAGTGGCGCGTGATGTTCGGCGGCAACTCCAACCGCCAACGAAATGGCACCGCGAGCGCCAGGGCGCGGGCGGGATCGGTTTGAATCAGTTCGAGCATGGCCTCGCGCCGTTTCCACGCGAGGGCCTCCCCTTGACGCGCGGCCGTTGGCGACGGGTCACCGGGATAACGCTGCGCCCAGTCGGCGAAGGCGGAAACGGCGTCCGGCTGCGGCGCCACGCGGGCCGGAACCAGGATGGGGGGCGACGCCCCGTTGCTAGGCGCGGGTTGGTTTGGTGGGGAGTTGAGAGCAGGGACTTGCGCTTGGGTCGCTGCGGCGGTAGGCGGCGCAGGTTGGGACGAAAGACGGTCACGCGGCCACAACCACAGTGCGCCTGCCAGGACCACCACGACTGCACCAATCAAAAAGTTTTGTTTCATGATCTCCTTTCTGCCTGACCGCCGGGGACGACAGTCCCGTGCCGCAGTTGATGCGCGACGGAAGTCCGCCGATCAAGGCGCTTCCGCAAGCCCACGCTGGGTTGAATCGCTCCCATGCAACGGTTGTTCTGGCGACCGAGGGTGAACCGGCTTGGCCACACCACTATGCCCGCGAGACGTTGGATTGTCCAGCCCAGGGGTAGTAGATTCTTCTGAAGAGGGCGCATCTCAATTTCTTACAGGGTTGATTAAGCTGGCGACACGACCACGACGCTTGCCCCACGAATCCACCCACCACTCCCGCTCTGACCGCCCCGCGTTCCGCCCGCGCGCCCGCGCCCACCCCGGCGATGCCCGAAGCCCTCGCCAGCGTGCAGTTCCCGCCCACTCCCCTCGACCGCGAAGCCAAACACCAAGGCCAACGCGCCCAACGCCTCTGCCCCCAGCTTGACCCGCAAGCCGCCGCCGAGAAACAGAGCCACTCGAACTGGGCTCGAACCCTACCAAGGAATCATCCAACTGGACGCTTGGAACTTTCACGAGCGCGACGAGGGGGCGAACCCATCGGCAGCGGTTTCGTGGAAGCGAGCGGTCGGCAGGGTCAGAGCCGCTTCAAGCGGACCGGGCAATTCTGGAGCACGACCGGCCACGAAGCCCTCGTGTGCCGCGAAACCTTCTGGCGCCGGGAACGCTACGCCCTCCTCTTCCTTCACACCGCCCACGTCCCCTCCAAAAGCTGAGATGCGCGCGCTTGATTTCCTCTTTTTGCTTTCCGCCTGTCGCCCGTTGTGGAAACTAGCGGCATGAAGCAACTCAATCGTCGTGAATTTCTCAGCCTTGCGGTCGCCGGCACCGTCGCGGCAACCCAAGTGTCCTCCCTCGCTGCCGAGACTCCCTCCGGCGGTCGGAAAATCAAACTCGGTCTGATCGGCTGCGGCTGGTACGGCCTGGTGGACGTGAAGGCCGCCTTCAAGGCCGGTGGTGTCGAAGTGCTGGCGATCTGCGACGTGGACAGTGAGCACCTCGCGAAGTCCGCCGATGAGGTTGAGAAGCTCCAGGGCGCACGCCCGAAGACCTTCAAGCTTTACGAAGAACTGCTGGCCACGCCGGGCCTCGAAGCCGTGATCATTGCCACGCCGCCGCAGTGGCACGCGCTCCAGTTTATTGCCGCCGTGGAAAAGGGCCTGGACGTGTATTGCGAGAAGCCGCTCGCTTATGACGTGCGGGAGGGCCGGGCCATGGTGAATGCGGTGCAGAAGAGCGGGCGCATCGTGCAAATCGGCTTCCAGCGTCGGCAGAGTCCCGCGTTTCAAGCCGTGCGACAGCACATTGCCGATGGCAAGGCCGGGCGCATCGTGCAGGTTGAAGCGCAGATTCACTACAACGCCGGCCTGAATGATCCAAAGCCCCAAGACCCGCCTGCGGCGCTGGATTGGGATTTGTGGTGCGGCCCGGGGCCGAAGATTCCCTATAGCCCGCAGGTCGGTCACGGCTCATGGCGCTTGGAGAAAACCAGCGGTCACGGGCATCTCGTGGACTGGGGCATCCACCTGATTGACGCCGCGCGCATGATCCTGGGCGAAACCGCACCCCGCACCGTTTCGGCAGCGGGCGGGATTTACCAACTCCGGGACCGGATCACCACGCCGGACACGCTCACGGCGCATTTTGAGTTCGCGCGTTGTCCCGTCACCTGGCGGCATCGGCTTTGGGGCGCGGAGGAGTTTTCCCCGGAGGTCAACAACGGCATCTTCTTCTATGGCGACCAGCAGACGGTCTTTGTGACGGACGACAAGTGGATCGTGATTCCCCGTGGCAAGGGCAAGGAACGCCAGGTGAATGAGGTCCGAGGGGACGCCGGCACGCTGCACATGGCGGAGTTTCTAAACGCGGTGCGCGAGCGCAAGCAGCCCAGTGTCACTGCGGCGGACGCGCACCTTTCCACCACGGCGGTGAAGCTGGCGATGATCGCCTACGATACCGGCGCGAAGATCACTTGGGACGCCGCCGCCGAACAGATCGTGGGCAATGCCGACGCCGCGAAGCTGCTCAAGCGCGATTACCGCGCGCCGTGGCAGCACCCGTGGCGCGGCTAGGCCAGCTCTTCATGGCCGCTTGGGCGTGACCGATTTCTCCCGCGCTTCGCCGGTCATGGGCACAAAGCCCACGGGCAGGACCGGGCGTTTCTCTACGCGTTCCCCCTGCTTGCGCAACAGAATCAACTCCTGATTCCAAGCCGGGCCGACCGGGATGATCATGCGCCCGCCGTCTTTGAGTTGTTCAATCAAGGGCTGCGGGATTCGCTCCGGCGCGCAGGTCACAATGATGGCATCAAAGGGCGCGGCCTCGGGCCAACCCTTGTAGCCGTCGCCCGTGCGCACCTTGACATTGGTGTAACCAAGCCGCCTCAGATCCGCCTCGGCGCGTTGGGCGAGCGCCGCCACGATTTCGATGCTGTAAACCTCGGCCACCAGGACGGACAGCACCGCCGCCTGGTAGCCCGAGCCGGTGCCGATTTCCAACACGCGGTCGGTGGGCTTGAGTTCAAGCCGCTCCGTCATGAAGGCGACGATGTAGGGCTGGGAGATCGTCTGGTCGTGCCCGATCGGCAGAGGGCGGTCGTCGTGCGCCCGGGCCCGGAGCTTCTCGGGCACGAATTCGTGGCGCGGCACCTGGGCCATCGCCGCAAGCACGCGTTGGTCGCGAATGTCACGGCTCAGGAGTTGTTCCCGCACCATGCGCTTGCGCGCTGCGACAAAGGGGTCGCTTTGATTGGTCACCGCGGCGTTCAACACTGGCCCTCCGTCTCCGAGCAAGCCCGCGCTCCACAAGACAAGGGCAAGGCTCATGGCTCTCATGCCCGAAACATAATCTTCTCCCCCAATCCTTGCCACCGTTGAATGGCGAGATTGGACGGCGTCAAATCAAGTTCGGCTGGTCGGCCTTGCTCGCTTTGAGTCCGAGCTTCCTGTAGCTCAACTCCGTCGCCACGCGGCCTTGCGGCGTGCGCTTGAGATAGCCTTCCATGATCAGGTAGGGCTCATAGACTTCCTCAATCGTGTCGGGCTCTTCGCCGACGGCCACGGCAAGCGAATTCACTCCCACGGGCCCGCCGCCAAACTTCACGATCACCGCTTCGAGAATGCGCTTGTCCATCTCGTCGAGGCCGTCCTGGTCAATTTCCAGAATCGCCAGCGCGCGATCCGCGATGTCGGTGGTGATGCGCCCGTCGCTCTTGACCTGCGCGTAATCGCGGACGCGGCGGAGCAGGTTGTTGGCAATGCGCGGCGTGCCGCGGCTGCGCCGGGCGATTTCTTGCGCGCCGCCCGGTTCGATGTCGAGGTTCAAAATGCGCGCGGAGCGAACGACGATCTTCTCCAAGTCCTCCGCGCAGTAATAATCCAGCCGCTCGCGGATCGGGAAACGCGTGAGCAGCGGCGAGGTGAGCAAGCCACTGCGGGTCGTCGCGCCGATGAGCGTGAAGCGCGGCAGATTCAGCCGCACGCTGCGGGCGTTTGGCCCCTGGTCAATGATGATGTCCAGCTTGAAGTCCTCCATTGCCGGGTAGAGGTACTCCTCGATGGTTTTCTGAAGGCGATGGATCTCGTCCACAAACAGCACGTCGCCTTCTTCCAGGTTCGTGAGCAGGCCCGCGAGGTCGCCCGCCTTCTCAATGGTCGGGCCGCTTGTGCAGCGGATGTTCGCGCCCATGGCTTTGGCGAGGATGAAGGCGAGCGTGGTCTTGCCGAGGCCGGGCGGGCCGCTCAACAGGACGTGGTCAATGGATTCCTTGCGTTGCTTCGCGGCGGCGACGGTGATTTCGAGACGCTCCTTGACCTTCGGCTGGCCGGTGAATTCACCAAAGAACGACGGGCGCAGCGTCACTTCCAACGCGGCGTCCGGCTTGTTGAGCACCTCAGCCATGGACCGTTCGGGCATCGCGCGCAGGATGCGAGATGCGGTCGGGAGCGACAAGGCAAAATCCCGTGACTGCGAGATTCTCCCTGTTCTCCCATTCCAACCAGCTACAGTCGCCAATGTTAGCGGAGCTGTATGAGAGTCATGGGATGAAGCAAAGCTAGCAGCCTGTCGGGCTTAGAAAGTTGGTTTTCGGACTGAATCCTATTGGCAGCCTCGGACGCTGTCGCAACCACCTTCGCGCCGCCGGCCGCTCCGGGTTCCCGGGCGCTGCAGCCCGCTGCGCGCCCGAGACGAACGCGCTTTTGGCCTCCAGTGGGAGGTTTCGCGGTTTCTTACCCCGCCACCGCCTGGTGCTTGAGCGTGAAGAGTCGTTTGAGGTCGTAACTCAGGCAGATCAACGTCCATTCCAGCGACCCCTGCACTCGGCCCCGCAGCCGGAAGCGCCGAAAACCCATCACCTCCTTGAGGATCCCAAACACTGGCTCGACCGTCTGTTTGCGTAACCGATACAGCGCTTGCCCCACCGCCAGCTTCAACCGGTGTGGCATCTGTTCTTTCACACTCGCCTCGGGGCCGGGGGCGGGCGGCTCCGGTTGCGGCAGCAGGTCGGCCCCCGTCTTGTGGTGCGACTGTTTCTACACGGCCGCATATATCGTCACGCCGCTGGCACTGCCGTCCGGTTTTTGTTCCGCCGCCGCCATGGCCGCCTCGCTGTAAAAGCGGTTGTCCACCAAGCCGTTTTTCACCGCGGCCTTCACCTCCGGGTTGATCACCGTCACAGTCGCTGGCAATTCTTGCTTGTCGTTGGGCGCGTCGCTCACCCGCGCCCCGACGATCAGCATCGCCCCGTCCACCGCCGCTTGCGCATTGTACGCTTGCTCGAAATGCTGCCCGTTGCCCGTTTTCATGATCCGGCTCTCCGGATCGGTGAAGTTGGACTGGGCCTTCGGTTCGGGGACGACGCTCGGT